>NZ_CP015031.1:0-321884 GCF_011455875.1 Basfia succiniciproducens
GCGAACATTACCAAAATCCATTGAGCCATTGAAAAACCAAGAAACGACCACTGTATGTCACTGCAAGAACCGATCGGCTTGAACAGATAAGGGAACCATTGATCAAGAGGTAAAGTCTGCGGAAATTCAGGCAAATAAGCACATTGATTCCATGGCGCCGGATTCAGTTGATAATCAACATGTTTTAAGGCTAATAAGAAACCTTTTACTGATGCGCCTAACCCGATGATAATTCCTAAAAAACGGAAAAACCATGAACTCGGCGCGATTGCTCCAATAATACCGGCAAATAATATACCGCCTAAAGCAACTCGTTCGTAAACACACATAACACAAGGTTGCAGCTGCATACCGTATTGGAAGTAAAGAGCCACTAATTCCAGCACTAGGGCTGAAAATGCCAATAGTAACCAACCGGAGCGACCCATCGAAAGTGTTTTGAAAAAACTTAGCATTTGATTTCCTTTTTTATACCGGTAACGCAGTAATCCAGCCTAAGCTGCTAAAGTATTTTGTTGCGCCGGGAAGAATATATTCCACTGCCAATAAACCTACAACTGTAAGCACGATTGTATAAGGGAGTGCCATATAAACCATTTTACCATAAGATAAGCGGATTAACGGTGCTAAAGAAGATGTTAACAGAAACAAAAACGCCGCTTGTCCGTTTGGCGTTGCAACGGAAGGTAAGTTCGTACCTGTGTTAATGGCTACCGCAAGCAGTTCGAATTGTTCTAATGAAATAATACCGGCATGTAACGCATTTTTCGCTTCATTAATGTAAACGGTTGCTACGAAAACGTTATCGGAGATGGCGGAAAGTAATCCGTTAAACCCATAGAAGAGCAGTAATTGGGTGCTTTCGCTTGCGGATAACACGTAATTGATGATCGGACCAAAAAGATGTTGGTCTATAATGACGGCGACGACGGAAAAGAATACGACCAATAATGCACAGAATGGAAGAGATTCTTGAAATGATTTACCAATGGTACTTTCCGAGGTAATACCGCAAAATGCAGTGGTTAATACGATAACGCTCAAACCGATTAAGCCGACAGCCGCTAAGTGAAAGGCTAAACCGCATACCAGCCAGATACCGATAATACCTTGAATAATCAATTTTTGTCTTTCTTGTCGATTCATTTTTTGTTGTTGGGCACGATTAAATTTGGCAAGGATCCCCCAAACTTTACGAGGAAGTTTATCTCCATAACCGAAAATGTTCATTTTTTCTATCATCACACAAGTGAGCAAACCGCAGATTAATACGGGAACAGTAACCGGTGCCATGCGAATAAAGAACTCACCGAAGCCCCAGCTTGCTTGCTCGGCAATAATTAAGTTTTGCGGTTCACCCACTAAGGTCATTACGCCACCGAGAGCCGTACCCACGCCTGCATGCATCATTAGGCTGCGTAAAAAACTACGGAATTGTTCCAGCACCTGCTGATCTTTTTTGATTTTTTCATCGTTAGTGATATCCGTTGAATCATCAAAATTATTACCTGAGGCAACTTTGTGATAAACACCGTAAAATCCCATTACTACGCTGATGATTACAGCGACAACAGTTAATGCGTCTAAAAATGCCGATAAAAATGCCGCACTTAAACAGAAAGAAAGAGATAAAACTATTTTTGAACGAACGGTAATTAATAATCTGGTGAATGCAAACAGCAGTAGTTGTTTCATGAAGTAAATGCCGGCAACCATGAACATTAATAACAGGATTACTTCAAAACTTGCCATGATTTCCGCTTTTACATGAGCCGGACTTGTCATACCAATGGCGATAGCTTCAAAAGCCAATAAACCGCCCGGTTGCAACGGATAACATTTCAGCGCCATGGCTAAAGTGAAGATAAACTCAATGACTAAACACCAACCTGCGATAAAGGGACTGATCAAAAAATATAAAATAGGGTTTAAAATAAGGAAAACGATAATAGATAATTTATACCAATTTGGACTTTTTCCTAGAAAATTGTTAAAAAATGCTGTGTAGCCACTCATAATAAAGACTCTTCCGTTAAGTTAATTAAGTATATTAATAATACAGATGCTGATTGTAATATACTTCATATTAAAGGATAATATGAAAAATTACTTTTTTAGAAGTAGATCATGTTTTTAAGGAAAATTTCACTTGTTTACACAAAAAAGCGCAAATAGTAGCCCCTCAGTTTTAAAAGCGAGAAGTCCCGCTGCTTTGGCTGAAGAGTATATCGTGAAGAGTATTTGGAGTAATTTTTATCCTCCGGGTACGGATTTACCCGCAGAGCGTGAATTAGCCGAAAAAATCGGTGTAACCCGTACCACATTAAGAGAAGTTCTGCAGCGTCTTGCCAGAGACGGTTGGCTGACCATTCAGCACGGAAAACCGACAAAAGTAAATGATGTGTGGCAAACCTCCGGATTAAATATTTTAGACGTGTTAGTCCGTTTAGACAGCACAATGTCGCCGACTCTTATTGCCAATATGCTTTCCGCCCGCACCAATATCGCAATTATTTATATTCCTCGCGCATTTAAAGTGAGTTATGAAAAAGCGTTAGCCAGTTTCGATGGGTTGGAAAATTTACCTGAAACGGCGGAAAGCTATACAGCTTTCGACTATGAAATTTTGCATAAACTTGCGTTTATTTCCTTAAATCCGATTTACGGTATGGTGTTAAACAGTCTGAAAGGGCTTTATACTCGGGTCGGTTCTTATTATTTTGCTATTCCGGAAGCCCGAGCTCTTGCCAAGAAGTTTTATATTGAGTTGCGTGAATTAGGTAAAGCTCATCGGTTGGATGAGATCCCTTCATTATTTCGCCAATATGGGAGGGAAAGTTCATTGATATTTGAAGCGGCACAAGACGGCTTAGCGCAATACTTAATTGAAAATTAATTGTTATAAAATGAAAAAACCTCTTGATCATCAAGAGGTTTTCTTTTTTTAATTACAAATTAAAAGTGCGGTCAAAAATTTTTAAATTTTCGTACCGCACTTTTAACCATTATAACAATGAGAACTGATTTAATTACCAGCCTTTTACTACACCGTCTTTGAAGAATTTGACCGCTTCTTGGTAAACTTCTTCCGTTTGATAGGCTTTTACAAAGTTTTGTACGGCTTCACTGTCTTTATTATCGGTACGGGCAACAATGATATTAACGTACGGCGAATCTTTGCTTTCGACGAATACGCCGTTATCCGCCGTATTCAAACCGACTTGACCGGCATAGGTATTGTTTACCACCGCTAAATCCACATCATCTAATGCACGTGCCGCTACGGCGGTATCAACCGGTGTGATTTTTAGGTTTTTCGGATTTTCAACAATATCCAATGGTGTCGCCGCAAGGTTGGTATTGTCTTTTAATTTAATTAAACCTTGTTTTTCAAGCAGAATCAAAGCGCGGCCTTGGTTTGACGGATCATTAGGTACGGCAACTTTAGCGCTTTCTTTTAACTCGCTGACATTTTTAATTGTTTTTGAATAACCGGCGAGCGGATAAACAAAGGTATTGCCCACAATAGTAAGATTTGTGATGTTATTTTTCTTCACGTCTTCATCTAAATAAGGTTTGTGTTGCATTGCATTAATGTCTAAGTCACCTTTACTAACCGCAGGATTCGGTAATGCATAATCATTAAATTCAACGAATTTAACGTTTAAATTGTATTTTTCTTTTGCTACTTTTGCAGCAATTTCAGCAACTTGGTGCTCGGGACCGGACATTACGCCGACAGTAATGGTTTGAGCGGGCGTGTTTTGTGCGGAAGACGCCGCAGTATCCGCTTTTTTCTCGTCGTTACAGGCGGTTAAGGCAAAAACTGAAGTTACCGCCGCAACGGTTAAAAGTTTTTTAAAGTTCATAGTTGTGTTTCCTTCATCAGATTTTAATAGTAAAAATTAACGATGATCGAAATGATCAGCGAGTTTATTTCCGTATTTTTCACATAACATTACGATAACTACAATAATAATTGTTGAAATCCATAATACATAAGGCATATTGCGATGCAGACCGTAAGAAATTGCCGTATTTCCTAAACCGCCGCCACCCACGGCTCCCGCCATTGCGGAATAACCGATTAAGGTTACGAGAGTTAATGTGGTCGCTTTAATTAAAATAGGCAAGGCTTCAGGTAAATAAAACTTAGTTACTAATTGCCAAACGGTGGTCCCCATGGCTTTTGCCGTTTCCGTTAATCCCGAGGGAATATCGCCAAGGGCATTTGATGTCAAACGGGCGAAGAAAGGCAATGCACAAACGCCTAAAGGAATAATTGAGGCGGTTGTCCCTAAAGTAGTGCCGACTAAAAAGCGTGTCACCGGCATTAGGTTAAATAATAAAATAATAAAAGGAATCGAGCGCCCGATGTTAATCACCCATTCAAGGAAGCGGTTTACTTTTGTATTAGCTAATGCTTGGTTTGGTTTGGTTAAATAGTTATAAACGCCTAAAGGCAAGCCCAGTACGACAGCGAACAGGGTTGCGGAAAAACTCATATAAACGGTTTCAAGCGTGCTGGAACCGATTAACACCCATACCTCAGGCGTCAGTTGTTTTGAAAAATCAGCAATAAAATTAGTCCACATAACCAAGTACCTCAACACGAACATTACTTTCCATTAAATAAATTTTAGCCTGAGTAATCGAATCTTCATCGCCTTCAACTTCCGCAATGGTAAAACCGAATTTGGTTCCGCCGGCATAATCGATTTGTGAGACTAAAATATTGAACGATACGTTGAATTTACGTGAAGTTTGAGAAAGTAGCGGCGCATCAACGGAACGACCGGTAAACTCGAAACGGATAATCGGATAAGAATCCGACCGTTTTGGCGTGTCCGTTAGTTTTGCCAAATATTCTTCGGGTAAATTAGCCTGGAAGGTGGAACGGATAAATTCCTGTGCCAATTCCGTCTTCGGGTTAGAGAAAATTTCGCTTACCGATCCCTGTTCGATTAATTGTCCTTTGTCGATAACCGCAACCTGATCGCAAATATTTTTCACCACATCCATTTCATGGGTAATAAGTAGAATGGTAATGCCCAAAGTGCGGTTAATTTCTTTTAATAATTTGAGAATAGATTGAGTGGTTGCCGGATCTAATGCACTGGTGGCTTCATCGCAAAGCAATACTTTCGGATCACTGGCAAGGGCGCGGGCGATAGCCACACGTTGTTTTTGGCCGCCGGAAAGATTTGCCTGATACACATCTTTTTTGTCCGTTAATCCGACTAAAGCTAAAAGTGCGGTCACTTTTTCATGAATTTTTTCTTTTGCCATATGTTCTAATGTTAATGGCAACGCAACATTTTCATAAACGGTACGGGAACTAAGCAGATTAAAATGCTGGAATATCATACCGATGTTACGACGTTCGGCGATAAGCTGCGCTTCGCTTAGCTGAGTAAGATCCTGTCCGTCAACAAAAACGGAACCGGAAGTCGGTCTTTCCAATAAATTCACGCAACGAATCAACGTACTTTTGCCGGCGCCGGAGGCACCGATTACGCCGCAAATATCGCCTTTAGGAATATCTAAAGAGACATTATCCAATGCGTTAAGCTTTTTACCCGCCACATCAAAAATTTTGCTAATATTTTTTAGCTTAATCATATAAGCCCTTTTGTTTTCTATTGTTATACTTTAGTGAGATTTGGACTATTTTAGATGTCTAGACGTTTGTGTCAATAACTATTACCGCGCTTTTTAGAATGTTATGATATTACTTAGTTATATTTGCTAACTTAAATAAGAAAGATGATAATAAAAAGAAAGGATTGAATAAGGAAAGAATGGTGAAAAAGGCAATTTTTTTAGATAGAGACGGCACAATTAATATTGACCATGGTTATGTGCACAAAATAGATGACTTCCACTTTATTGAAGGAAGTATCGAAGCCTTAGAAGAATTAAAAAACATGGGCTATTTATTGGTGTTAGTTACAAACCAATCGGGAATCGCCCGCGGATATTATTCCGAAGACGAATTTTTACAATTAACGGAATGGATGGATTGGTCGCTTGCGGATAGAAATGTCGATTTAGACGGCATTTATTATTGCCCTCATCATCCTGAAGGTTTGGGCGAATATAGGCAGGACTGCGATTGCCGTAAACCGAAACCGGGCATGTTGCTGCAAGCTATTGAGGAATTAAACATAGATCCCGCGCAATCTTTTATGGTCGGCGATAAAGTAGAAGATTTAAAAGCGGCCGTTTCCGCGAATGTGAAATATAAAGTATTGGTGAAAACAGGTAAAACAGTTACTCAAGCCGGAGAGCAACTAGCGGATTATGTTTTAGATTCTATTGCGGATTTGCCAAGAATTATAAAACGTCTAAAAAAGTAGCGTTTTAACTGTAATAAACAAACAAAAAGCTCAAAAAGTAATCTTTTGAAAAGTATTTTAAATATTTTAACAAAAAAAGCTTGCAAAGGGAGTCGAAATCCCTATAATACGCCTCACACAACGACGCACCGTTGTGAAAACTAACAACAATCCGGTGCGTCGTTCTTTTTTGCTCTTTAACAACTTATCAGACAATCTGTGTGGGCACTTGAAAGATTCGTTTAAACAAAAAATTTAAACAAGACTTAGAGTGCTGAACAAAGTTAATTTAATTAATGATTTATAGTCAGTATTTTGAGTGATTGAACTTTTTAAATTGAAGAGTTTGATCATGGCTCAGATTGAACGCTGGCGGCAGGCTTAACACATGCAAGTCGAACGGTAGCGGGAGGAAAGCTTGCTTTCTTTGCCGACGAGTGGCGGACGGGTGAGTAATGCTTGGGGATCTGGCTTATGGAGGGGGATAACGACGGGAAACTGTCGCTAATACCGCGTAATATCTTCGGATTAAAGGGTGGGACTTTCGGGCCACCCGCCATAAGATGAGCCCAAGTGGGATTAGGTAGTTGGTGGGGTAAAGGCCTACCAAGCCGACGATCTCTAGCTGGTCTGAGAGGATGACCAGCCACACTGGAACTGAGACACGGTCCAGACTCCTACGGGAGGCAGCAGTGGGGAATATTGCACAATGGGGGGAACCCTGATGCAGCCATGCCGCGTGAATGAAGAAGGCCTTCGGGTTGTAAAGTTCTTTCGGTGACGAGGAAGGTGTTTGTTTTAATAGGACAAGCAATTGACGTTAATCACAGAAGAAGCACCGGCTAACTCCGTGCCAGCAGCCGCGGTAATACGGAGGGTGCGAGCGTTAATCGGAATAACTGGGCGTAAAGGGCATGCAGGCGGACTTTTAAGTGAGATGTGAAAGCCCCGGGCTTAACCTGGGAATTGCATTTCAGACTGGGAGTCTAGAGTACTTTAGGGAGGGGTAGAATTCCACGTGTAGCGGTGAAATGCGTAGAGATGTGGAGGAATACCGAAGGCGAAGGCAGCCCCTTGGGAAGATACTGACGCTCATATGCGAAAGCGTGGGGAGCAAACAGGATTAGATACCCTGGTAGTCCACGCGGTAAACGCTGTCGATTTGGGGATTGGGCTTTAGGCCTGGTGCTCGTAGCTAACGTGATAAATCGACCGCCTGGGGAGTACGGCCGCAAGGTTAAAACTCAAATGAATTGACGGGGGCCCGCACAAGCGGTGGAGCATGTGGTTTAATTCGATGCAACGCGAAGAACCTTACCTACTCTTGACATCCAGAGAATCCTGTAGAGATACGGGAGTGCCTTCGGGAGCTCTGAGACAGGTGCTGCATGGCTGTCGTCAGCTCGTGTTGTGAAATGTTGGGTTAAGTCCCGCAACGAGCGCAACCCTTATCCTTTGTTGCCAGCATGTAAAGATGGGAACTCAAAGGAGACTGCCGGTGACAAACCGGAGGAAGGTGGGGATGACGTCAAGTCATCATGGCCCTTACGAGTAGGGCTACACACGTGCTACAATGGTGCATACAGAGGGCGGCGATACCGCGAGGTAGAGCGAATCTCAGAAAGTGCATCGTAGTCCGGATTGGAGTCTGCAACTCGACTCCATGAAGTCGGAATCGCTAGTAATCGCAAATCAGAATGTTGCGGTGAATACGTTCCCGGGCCTTGTACACACCGCCCGTCACACCATGGGAGTGGGTTGTACCAGAAGTAGATAGCTTAACCTTCGGGGGGGCGTTTACCACGGTATGATTCATGACTGGGGTGAAGTCGTAACAAGGTAACCGTAGGGGAACCTGCGGTTGGATCACCTCCTTACTAAGTTTTAGGCGACTGGCAAGTGTTCACACAGATTGTTTGATAGAAAAAGAGAAGAAAACGACCGCACTTTTTTATTATCATCTAGGTCTGGTAATAAAAGGAGAAAAGCGCGGAACAAGCGAAGGCGTCGAGAGATCCGCTTTAACTGTTGTCCCCATCGTCTAGAGGCCTAGGACATCGCCCTTTCACGGCGGTAACCGGGGTTCGAATCCCCGTGGGGACGCCATTTAAAGATGATTTTTATTGTCTTTTTGTTCTTTAAAAAATTGGAAACAAGCTGAAAAACTGAGAGATTTTCTGAAAAGAAAGTCTGAGTATAAAAAAATCTTGGCCGAGCAAAAGCGGTCAAGTGTTTAGTAATAACGAACGACACAGGTATAAGAATACTTGAGGTTGTATGGTTAAGTGACTAAGCGTACAAGGTGGATGCCTTGGCAATCAGAGGCGAAGAAGGACGTGCTAATCTGCGAAAAGCTTGGGTGAGTTGATAAGAAGCGTCTAACCCAAGATATCCGAATGGGGAAACCCAGTAGATGAAGAATCTACTATCAATAACCGAATCCATAGGTTATTGAGGCAAACCGGGAGAACTGAAACATCTAAGTACCCCGAGGAAAAGAAATCAACCGAGATTACGTAAGTAGCGGCGAGCGAAAGCGTAAGAGCCTGCAAGTGATAGCATGAGGATTAGAGGAACCGGCTGGGAAGCCGGGCGGCACAGGGTGATAGCCCCGTACTTGAAAATCATTGTGTGGTACTGAGCTTGCGAGAAGTAGGGCGGGACACGAGAAATCCTGTTTGAAGAAGGGGGGACCATCCTCCAAGGCTAAATACTCCTGATTGACCGATAGTGAACCAGTACTGTGAAGGAAAGGCGAAAAGAACCCCGGTGAGGGGAGTGAAATAGAACCTGAAACCTTGTACGTACAAGCAGTGGGAGCCCGCGAGGGTGACTGCGTACCTTTTGTATAATGGGTCAGCGACTTATATTATGTAGCGAGGTTAACCGAATAGGGGAGCCGAAGGGAAACCGAGTCTTAACTGGGCGTCGAGTTGCATGATATAGACCCGAAACCCGGTGATCTAGCCATGGGCAGGTTGAAGGTTGGGTAACACTAACTGGAGGACCGAACCGACTAATGTTGAAAAATTAGCGGATGACCTGTGGCTGGGGGTGAAAGGCCAATCAAACCGGGAGATAGCTGGTTCTCCCCGAAATCTATTTAGGTAGAGCCTTATGTGAATACCTTCGGGGGTAGAGCACTGTTTCGGCTAGGGGGCCATCCCGGCTTACCAACCCGATGCAAACTGCGAATACCGAAGAGTAATGCATAGGAGACACACGGCGGGTGCTAACGTTCGTCGTGGAGAGGGAAACAACCCAGACCGCCAGCTAAGGTCCCAAAGTTTATATTAAGTGGGAAACGAAGTGGGAAGGCTTAGACAGCTAGGATGTTGGCTTAGAAGCAGCCATCATTTAAAGAAAGCGTAATAGCTCACTAGTCGAGTCGGCCTGCGCGGAAGATGTAACGGGGCTCAAATATAGCACCGAAGCTGCGGCATCAGTGGAAACACTGTTGGGTAGGGGAGCGTCGTGTAAGCGGAAGAAGGTGGTTCGAGAGGGCTGCTGGACGTATCACGAGTGCGAATGCTGACATAAGTAACGATAAAACGGGTGAAAAACCCGTTCGCCGGAAGACCAAGGGTTCCTGTCCAACGTTAATCGGGGCAGGGTGAGTCGGCCCCTAAGGCGAGGCTGAAGAGCGTAGTCGATGGGAAACGGGTTAATATTCCCGTACTTGTTATAATTGCGATGTGGGGACGGAGTAGGTTAGGTTATCGACCTGTTGGAAATGGTCGTTTAAGTTGGTAGGTGGAGCGTTTAGGCAAATCCGGACGCTTATCAACACCGAGAGATGATGACGAGGCGCTAAGGTGCCGAAGTAACCGATACCACACTTCCAGGAAAAGCCACTAAGCGTCAGATTATAATAAACCGTACTATAAACCGACACAGGTGGTCAGGTAGAGAATACTCAGGCGCTTGAGAGAACTCGGGTGAAGGAACTAGGCAAAATAGCACCGTAACTTCGGGAGAAGGTGCGCCGGCGTAGATTGTAGAGGTATACCCTTGAAGGTTGAACCGGTCGAAGATACCAGCTGGCTGCAACTGTTTATTAAAAACACAGCACTCTGCAAACACGAAAGTGGACGTATAGGGTGTGATGCCTGCCCGGTGCTGGAAGGTTAATTGATGGCGTTATCGCAAGAGAAGCGCCTGATCGAAGCCCCAGTAAACGGCGGCCGTAACTATAACGGTCCTAAGGTAGCGAAATTCCTTGTCGGGTAAGTTCCGACCTGCACGAATGGCATAATGATGGCCAGGCTGTCTCCACCCGAGACTCAGTGAAATTGAAATCGCCGTGAAGATGCGGTGTACCCGCGGCTAGACGGAAAGACCCCGTGAACCTTTACTATAGCTTGACACTGAACCTTGAATTTTGATGTGTAGGATAGGTGGGAGGCTTTGAAGCGGTAACGCCAGTTATCGTGGAGCCATCCTTGAAATACCACCCTTTAACGTTTGATGTTCTAACGAAGTGCCTGGAACGGGTACTCGGACAGTGTCTGGTGGGTAGTTTGACTGGGGCGGTCTCCTCCCAAAGAGTAACGGAGGAGCACGAAGGTTTGCTAATGACGGTCGGACATCGTCAGGTTAGTGCAATGGTATAAGCAAGCTTAACTGCGAGACGGACAAGTCGAGCAGGTGCGAAAGCAGGTCATAGTGATCCGGTGGTTCTGAATGGAAGGGCCATCGCTCAACGGATAAAAGGTACTCCGGGGATAACAGGCTGATACCGCCCAAGAGTTCATATCGACGGCGGTGTTTGGCACCTCGATGTCGGCTCATCACATCCTGGGGCTGAAGTAGGTCCCAAGGGTATGGCTGTTCGCCATTTAAAGTGGTACGCGAGCTGGGTTTAAAACGTCGTGAGACAGTTTGGTCCCTATCTGCCGTGGGCGTTGGAGAATTGAGAGGGACTGCTCCTAGTACGAGAGGACCGGAGTGGACGCATCACTGGTGTTCCGGTTGTGTCGCCAGACGCATTGCCGGGTAGCTACATGCGGAAGAGATAAGTGCTGAAAGCATCTAAGCACGAAACTTGCCTCGAGATGAGTTCTCCCAGTATTTAATACTGTAAGGGTTGTTGGAGACGACGACGTAGATAGGCCGGGTGTGTAAGCGTTGCGAGACGTTGAGCTAACCGGTACTAATTGCCCGAGAGGCTTAGCCATACAACGCTCAAGTGTTTTTGGTAGTGAAAGTTATTACGGAATAAGTAAGTAGTCAGGGAATCGGCTTGTTTTTAATTTTAGAGAATAGAAGAGTAGAAGACTAGAAGTAGGCTAGTGATAGCGGAGAGAAGAATCCGCGGTCAGTATCTGAAACGGAATTATCCTGGCGGCGATAGTGCAGTGGTCCCACCTGAATCCATGCCGAACTCAGAAGTGAAACGCTGTTATGCCGATGGTAGTGTGGGGTATCCCCATGTGAGAGTAGGTCACCGCCAGGTTATTATTTTGTTAATTCATTTTTTGAGTGGATTAACAAAATAAACAATTTTTTGGCAGCGATAGTGCAGTGGACCCACCTAATTCCATGCCGAACTTAGAAGTGAAACGCTGTTACGCCGATGGTAGTGTGGGGCTTCCCCATGTGAGAGTAGGTCACTGCCAATTTTACCAACTTTTAGCGGAGTGGTAGTTCAGCTGGTTAGAATACCTGCCTGTCACGCAGGGGGTCGCGGGTTCGAGTCCCGTCCATTCCGCCAATTCATTTTCATACCAATAGGGGCGTAGTTCAATTGGTAGAGCACCGGTCTCCAAAACCGGGTGTTGGGAGTTCGAGCCTCTCCGCCCCTGCCATCTTTTCATTATCTCTATAAAATTTTCTATTCTTAGAATATAAATTTGGTTATTATTCCCATACCTTATGTTTAATTGATTCTTTAGTCATTTAATTAAAAACTCTTGAATATTAATAGATTAGATAGTTTGATAAGAAAATTATCTATTTTAGATATAAAAATAGGTTAGACCTCTTTTGGTACTAACCCATTTATTTATGAATTACTGTAGGGAAGTTATTTGCTATTTCGAGCTTTATAGATCTTCAATGCTTCCGGCATTAGTCGTTGTAAATTTTCCTGGCGGGAAGCATCACTCGGGTGAGTGGAAAGAAGTGACGGTCCGTTGCTCCCCCCCGCTTTTTGCATTTTTACCCAAAGTTGTGGGGCAGCCTGCGGGTTGAATCCCGCCTTAGCCATTAAAAATAGCCCTATTTCATCAGCTTCTGTTTCATTACTGCGAGAGAATGGTTTATTTACTCCCAAATCCGCAACGGTTCCTCCCAAGCCTCCCGTATCAACACCTAAAGTTGCCGCTGCGGCAATATCGGCTGCCGCTCCGAGAATTCCCGTCATAATGCCTACGTTGCGGGATTGTTTGCCATGTTCTTGTAACGCGTGAGCCATTTCATGCCCCATTACCACGGCAATTTCATCATTAGTTAGATTAAGTTTATCCACTAAACCCGTATAGAACATCATTTTTCCGCCCGGCATAGCCCAAGCATTGAGTTCGTTTGATTTTACAACGGTAAGTTGCCAGTTAAATTTTACACCGGTAGTGTTTTCTTTATCGGCATAGGGAACCATTTGGTTAAATACGCTTTGAATTCGCTTTGAAGTAGCAGAGGATGTATCTACAACACCTTTGGCACGCGCTTGATTTATAGTTTGCGTATAGCTTGAAGCCGCTTCTTGATTGATTTGTGCGGTATCGGCACAAGCCGCTAGCGTTGCCACAATAAAGGAAACGGCAAAAATTTTTTTAGATTTTTTAAACATAATTACCCTGATTTTAGTTAAAGTTGAGCTTGTGCTTAAAACGTCAACAAATTTAATAAGCGCCCTGATTATAATGGGATCTATCCGAATTTGCTAGATTCAAGCTTAAAGTGCGGTACTTTTTCTTAGAAATTCTGTGTTAGAATAGCCAAAAATCAGTAAAAGGAACTTGTTATGCCGACCATCAGTGTTGCAATGATTGTAAAAAATGAAGCGCAGGATCTCGCAAAATGTTTAGATACAGTAAAAGATTGGGTTGATGAAATTGTTATTTTAGACAGCGGAAGTACGGATGAAACCCGTGAAATCGCCTTGAGTTATGGCGCCAAGTTTTACACTAATACTGATTGGCAAGGTTTTGGAAAACAACGTCAATTGGCTCAGCAATATGTAACTTGCGATTATGTGTTATGGCTTGATGCAGATGAACGTATTACTCCTGAACTTCGCCATTCCATTCAAAGTGCGGTCGAAAAAAACGAAGATTCTACGCTTTATCAAATTCCACGTTTGAGTGAGGTTTTCGGACGGAAAATCCGCCATTCGGGTTGGTACCCGGATTATGTTTTGCGCCTGTATAAAACTCATGTTGCACAATATGGTGACGAATTGGTACATGAAAAAGTGCATTATCCGGTAAATGTCAAAGTGGAAAAATTAACGGGTGATTTAGAACATTACACTTATAAAGATGTCCATCATTATTTAATAAAATCAGCCGGTTATGGAAAAGCATGGGCGGAACAAAAAGCCGCGGCGGGCAAATCGACAAGTCTTTTTAATGCCGTTACCCATGCTTTAGGTTGCTTTGTCAAAATGTATATTTTGCGAGCCGGTTTTTTAGATGGCAAACAAGGATTACTACTTGCCATTCTCTCCGCAAATTCTACTTTTAATAAATATGCGGATTTGTGGGTAAGAACAAAAACAAAATAATTCAACACAAAGCTAAGGCGCCGAATTGAAAGCGCCTTTGTTTTTTAATGCCAGTGAGTCCTAATGAAAGGAATAATGTCTTTCAGACATTCGGCAATGGAAATTACGGTTAGATTTTTTTCCACTTCTTTTCCGAACGGCGGACAGAAAGCAATATGATAATCCGGTGCGTTGATTGGTCGCCAGCGCCGGGGAATCGCCGATAATCGGCTTGGATAAAATCCGATAGTCGGGATATTTAGTGCACCGCTAAGATGCAATGGACCGGTTGAACCGGAAATATACAGATCGGCGCATGCCAGGGAACGGGCGAAATCCACTAATCCGTTGTTCTTCGCATAAACCACCACATTCGGGCGGCTCACTAAATTTGCCAGTTGTCGGGCTTTTTCTTTCTCGTTCGGGCCGGCGGTTAGAATAATATAACAATCAAATTCTCTCAAAATACCTTGAATCAGATCTGCATATTGCTGTAAAGAAAGATTATTTGCCGAACCGCCGGAACCGCTATGGACAAACAGCCACTTTTTATCTTGTTTAATATTAAGTTGCTCGCTTAATAAAATTTTCTGATTTTCCACCGCACTTTTAGCAAATTGTAAATATGGTGCGGAAGGCTCGATGATGGGGATATTGTGATCCCGTAAAAATTGACGGGCTAAGTCCATATTGTATTCATATTCCGCTTTTTCCGAACGGGAACGACGTTGCGTTAAGCGATGGTTATACAAAAACTGAAATAGCTTAGTTGCCGGCGCCAAGCGGTATTTAATCCCCGCTTTCCAAACCAGTTTTGCATTATACCAGGTTGAAAAAAAACTAATTACCGCATCGAATTTTTGTGCTCTTATTAATTGCAAAGTGCGGTCAAATTCCGGCGGATTTTTTTTATTTTTTGCATCAATGATGACTTCATCAATATAAGGGCAGATTTCAGCAATCGGTGCCGTATATGCGGGCACAAGGGCACTGATCTTCAGCTGCGGATAAGATTTTTTAAGCAATGCCAATGCCGGAAAAATAAGCATAAAATCGCCAAGTTTGTCATTACGGATAACGAGAAGTTTTTGCATAATAAATTGCCCCTAAAATCCCTCTCATTTTAACAAAATTCGAGACTAAGATAAACCTTGCTTTTTAGGCTTAAAAATGTATAATCTTCAGGCTTTTTGTCTATATATACAGAGAAAAGAGTAAGCATTCCTGCCCCTTCGTAGCAGGTTTTCTTTTATTATTAAACATTTAGAGGAAGGTTATGGTAACCATTCGTTTATCTCGTGGCGGAGCTAAAAAACGCCCATTTTATCAAATCGTAGTAGCTGACAGCCGTTGCCCGCGTGACGGTCGTTTTATCGAACGTGTCGGTTTCTTCAACCCATTAGCGGCAGGTAATGCTGAACGTCTTCGTATCCAATTAGACCGTGTTAACGCTTGGTTAGAAAAAGGCGCAAGCTTATCTGATCGTGTTGCCGCTTTAGTTAAAGAAGCACAAAAAGCTGCATAATCGCTTTTGAAAAAGATAAATCGGTAGGTGAATAAAATGGATCGGCAAAGAATTGAAACGGTTGGCAAATTAGGCTCAACTTATGGCATTCGCGGTTGGTTACGTATTTATTCATCAACAGAAAACGCTGAAAGTATTTTTGATTATCAGCCGTGGTTTTTAAAAATAAAAGACCAATGGCAGGCTATCGAACTGGAAACATGGAAACACCATAATCACGAATTGATTGTTAAATTAAAAAATATCAATGATCGTGAAACCGCACAAACTTTAGCAAATGTGGAAATCGGTGTGGATTTATCCGTTTTTCCGGCGCTTGAAGAAGGTGATTTTTATTGGCATGATTTAATCGGCTGCCAAGTGGTCAATCTTCAGGGGTACGCTATGGGTACCGTTTCCGAAATGATGGAGACGGGTTCCAATGACGTATTGGTAGTGCGTGCAAACGCAAAAGATGCTTTTGGTAAGCAAGAACGTTTAATCCCGTTTTTGTATGAACAAGTAGTTAAAAGAGTAGATCTCACCACAAAGACTATTGAAGTGGATTGGGACGCTGGTTTCTAACCTCGGGTACGCTGTTAGCTTTGAGTTTTAACATTTACACAAAGGATTTTTACCATGTGGATCGGGATTATTAGTCTTTTCCCCGAAATGTTTAAAGCAATTACAGAATTTGGGGTGACAGGACGAGCCGTAAAACAAAATCTCTTGCAGGTATCATGTTGGAATCCTCGTGATTTCACTCATGATAAACATAAAACCGTTGACGATCGTCCTTATGGCGGCGGTCCGGGAATGCTGATGATGGTGCAACCGTTGCGTGATGCAATCCATGCGGCAAAAGCGGAAGCGGGAGATGGCGTAAAGGTGATTTACCTTTCGCCGCAAGGGCGTAAACTAGATCAAACCGGTGTAACGGAATTAGCTGCAAACGAAAAATTAATTTTAGTTTGCGGTCGTTATGAAGGGATTGACGAACGATTGATCCAAACTGAAATTGATGAAGAATGGTCGATTGGCGATTACGTTCTGACAGGGGGAGAACTTCCTGCAATGACATTAATTGATGCTGTTGCGAGATTTGTCCCGGGTGTATTGGGCAAGCAGGTTTCTGCCGAAGAAGATTCTTTTGCGGAGGGCTTATTAGATTGCCCGCATTATACCCGTCCTGAAGTTTTAGACGGTTATGTAGTGCCGCCTGTGCTGATGTCAGGTAATCATGAAGAAATCCGCAAATGGAGATTAAAACAATCCCTTGAGCGAACATGGTTAAGACGCCCCGAGCTATTAGAAAAACTAGCTCTGACTGACGAACAAAAGAAACTGTTAAAAGATATTATAGAGGCATATCATATACGCCAATCGAAAACATCGGATAACGGTTAATTCAGTTTAATCTAGTTAATTTATTAAAGGTTTAAAAAATGAGCAACATCATTAAACAACTTGAACAAGAACAATTAAAACAAAACATACCTAGCTTCCGTCCGGGTGACACATTAGAAGTTAAAGTATGGGTAGTTGAAGGCGCTAAAAAACGTCTGCAAGCATTCGAAGGCGTGGTTATTGCAATTCGTAACCGTGGCTTGCACAGCGCATTCACTTTACGTAAAGTATCAAACGGTACCGGCGTTGAGCGTGTTTTCCAAACTCATTCACCGGCAATCGACAGCATCTCCGTTAAACGTAAAGGTGCGGTACGTAAAGCGAAACTTTATTACTTACGTGAACGTTCAGGTAAATCTGCACGTATTAAAGAACGTCTTGGTGCATAATCCGCAAGGATTACGCCATACAGAAAAAGGCTTGGGTTTCCAAGCCTTTTTTGTTAATTACATTTAGCAGTATTTAGCAGTTATTTTGAAAAATAGCTGATATTTTTATCAGGAAAATATTTATCCGTCAGCGCTTTTAATTTGCTATTGGTACTGCGTTGTTTTTTATGAATAGGCAGTCGGTTCCAGTCGAATTCGGCAACTTCATTAATACAATCTTGAAGCGATAAATTTTTTAGCAGCGCATTAACAAAAAATGCCGAGATAAGTTTGTTCCATTCATTTTTATTGCCCCAATAATGTCCGATAATATGATCGCAAGCGTTCAGTTCGCCATAATGATTTAATGCTATAGAAAATGAAAATTGTTCGACTAAACGTCTGGTACAGTCTGTAGCACAAATTTCATCACAAAGCTGAAGGCTTAATGTAATTATTTCTTTAGCTTTATTTGCGGGAAGCGCAATAACGCCGGCGTTCCACATCGTACTTTGACTATCTAACCGAATACCGGCAAAGGTTTTATCCTTCAGGCTATTGTGCATTTTCTTCGTCGTATTATCGATTTCATCACCTAATGCACATTCGAGTTTATGCATAAAAAGCTGATTTTGGGAAAGCTTGTCTTGTATTCCTGCTAAATCGGTAGCAAGAAACGTGTCACTGTCAATGTAAAGCAAATGCTCAGCGGGATAGCGTTTTTGTACTTTTTCTAACGCTTTAATTTTTACCCGCCAAAAGAACTGATATTCGCCTTGCCATTGTGTTAAGGTATCTTCATTAATTTGAATAAATTCAATTTTATTACCGAAAAAAGCATAAAATTCAGGGCGATCCGTGACCATAATTACCCGCTTAACAGCGGGATCTTTCAGAAAACTTAAAATAGCAAAGCTTGCCTGATAGTGGTTTTCCAGACGGGATCCAAAGGTGAGCAAAACAATATTCATAGTAGCCATTCTGGTTTTATTGCTTCGGGGGATAATTCGTTTATATTATCTTTATAATATAAAATGTGAGTTTTCGCTTGGCTAATCGGTTTCCAGTGGATAAATGCAATAGGATCTTCTTTATAAATTGCTATCATTGGTTTATTGAAACCTGATGCAATATGTACTGTTGATGTATCCGTCGAAATAAGCAGAGCACAATGACGAATTAGCTCTATTGTGTGAAAAATAGTTGTTGTATCATGTATAAATATATTGGTATAACTTTTGGCGGCATCTTTCAGCATTGGGATAACTTCGGGATAACTTAATAAAACCAACGGGTTATCAGATTGCGAGGTTAAGTAAGATATATATTTTTCAATGTTTTGTTTGTTCATCACTTTATGACGATAACCACCAAAAAAATTTACCGCTATATAATTTTTTAGTTGGTTTATTTCTAAAAATTGTGAAATTTCAATCGCACTTTGGCTGTTATAAGGGACATCGTAGCTCATATCCTGAACCTGAATTCCTATTTTTTCAAGCGCTAGACGATATAATTCGGAGAAGTGGAATTCACCCTCTAGATTGATGTTAAATAATTGATAATTCGATTTTTTATAACCGATGTAATTTCTTGCATTAATTAAACGTAGCAATAATAAATCACGATTTTTCAGGCTAATTGTCGGATCAATTACTACGTCATATTGCAATTTAGCTAATTTTAAACCACACGTGACATAGTCTAAAATATCTCGCTTTTTCACATAATAAAGTTGATCAATATGTGGATTTTGTTCAAATAAATAAGCATCTTTTTGAGTACAAATTACACCTATATGAATATTCGGATTTGCCTTTTTTAATTCCCTAAAAACAAATGAGCTAACGATATAATCCCCAATTTTCCCATCTTGACGTAAGAATAAAATACGTTGTGGGGGAAATACGTTCACATCTCCCTGAATTTTTTTATCAATTAATAGCTTTCCAAGGGATAATCGTAGGTTTCGTAATATATTCTTTAAATTCATAATTAGTTAGATATTTAGTTATAACGATCTTCGATTGCATTGATTTCTGAATCAACACCGCAGAATACACAAGGAGGCTCAATTCCATAAGCATTAATTTGGGTGATTTGCAAGCCCCCTGTCAAGTAATCAGAAGGCATCCTGACGGGATAAGCATGGTTCAATAATTTTTTTGCACCCGATAAGGTAATTAAATACGAAGTTGTTCGAAAAATACAGCGCTTGGAATTTTTTGAAGGAGAACGATAGCGAACCAATTTATATCCTTCATGAATATTTCTTTTGCAGAACCAAGATTTTGCTTTTCCATGCTCAAAAAAAATAATTTCTCTGCGTGAAGGAACTTTGGATAAGGTTTCTTCAACAATTTTTTTAAATTCATGATGAATAATTGCATCATCTTCAAAAATAATAGCTTGTTCAATATTGTCTTTTAGAATATGTTCATAAACTGCTATATGACTTAATGCACAGCCAATTTCCCCTAAAGTTAATGGTTTTTTGGTGGAAAATCTTTTCACCGCAAACTCTCTATCAATTTTACTGAGTTCTTCTTGCGATAAATCTTTTCCATAAATGGCATCAAAAAATTCAAATTTAATACCTAATGCATTAAAACGTTGAGCGATAACATCTCGACGAGGAGAATTTTTAAGACTAATAATAAAAATTTTAGGTAGCTCTATTTTCATGGGTGATTCCAAACTAAATAATTTTATAAACGAGTTTATCTTCAATTTCCCTGAGTATACGTTTTAATTGAAATTTAAGAGGAACAGATTGGTATTTCTTATTCCAATGAGGTGGTTTATTTCTAATACTATTATATATTTGATCAAATAAGCAACTTTTTACCATGGTTGTTGTCGGTAACCAAGGTTTGTGACTTCCCACATAATGCAAAATACATATTGGCTTTGTAGCCTTCTCCAAACTAGATAAAAGCAATTTCCCTTTATGCGCTAATTTTATTCTGTTTCGATGATTCACTGTAAAATTATAGCGACTATCTAAAAAAAGAACTTTTCCTTTTAAAACACCATTTAAAATATCCTGATCTTGAAATTGAATATTGGGATAATCTTTATTCCAATCAATAGCTTTTTGATATAAGTTAAATTCTCTTAGTGCTTTTAGATTTAATAATAAAACTCCTGCATTTATATAAGGTTGAGAATCCTGTAAACCAATTTTTCTTTTGTAATCTTGATTTTCATATTCAATATAGGGGTCTAAGCAAGCACCAACTAGATTGTCGGCTAAATCAATATGCCATAAACGACTTAAATCAGAAATTACTATAATATCAATATCAAGATAAATAGCTTTGTTAAGCTCATTTAGATAATCAGCAACTTTTAGTCTAGCGTATGTAGCAGATGAAATATAACTGATGGTTTGAGGAAAACACTGAAAGTCATTATCATCAATTTTTATAAAATTGATACTATGCTGGAACGAATTTTTTTTGTTAATGTTTTGTATTAAGTTTTTAATACAAGACTTAGATTCTTCTGAAATGTTAAAATCTAAAATATAAAATTGAGTAGATAATGTTGTATTATCTAGAATACTTTTTATCACAACAGATAAATAAGGTGCATAATTTTTGTCGCAGTTAAATATAATATTCATATTTCCTCTTTCGCATAAAACTAACCCCCGCAGCAGCAGGGGTTAGTCTAGAATTCAAATTATTTTTTTGAACCTGGAATAGAGAAACGTTTGTTGAAACGTTCAACACGACCACCGGTATCAACAACACGTTGTTTACCAGTGTAGAACGGGTGGCAGTTGCCGCACACGTCTAGGTTGATATCGTGACCTGCTGTAGAGCGGGTTTTGATTACGTTACCGCAAGAACAAGTAACAGTAATTTCTTTATATTCAGGATGAATACCTTGTTTCATAGAAAACCTCAAAATGAAGCCTCGCCGCTATAAGGACCAGCTCTGAGAGCTTCCAAACACCACGAGTGATTAATATTATGTCATCGAAAATCAATATGATTTTCTGAAGACTCTGTGTAAAAGAGAGCAAATTATACCGTAAAAAATGGATTATTCAAGGGGATTATTCGTTATAATAAGTCGGAACTCAGGCGACGAACGCCTTATTTTATCGGTTTTAAACTTTACCTATTTTTGATTTGCTTATGAAATTTGTGCGTGTGGCGTTAGCCGTTCCGCTAATGCGATTTTTTGATTATATTCTGCCGGAGCAAATGCAGCCCGTTATCGGCGGACGCGTATTGGTGCCTTTCGGTCGGCAAAAACGCGTTGCGATTGTGGTGGAATTTGCGCAGGAAACCGATATACCCAAAGAACAATTAAAGCCGGTTCTTAATGTATTGGATGATGCCGGTTTGTTTAATGATGATATGTGGAATCTGTTAAAGTGGGGAGCCGGCTATTATCAGTTTTCTCTAGGCGACGTGTTATTTTCCGCCTTGCCGGTTAAATTGCGAAACGGCGAAAGTGCGGTAGAAAAAAACAAAATTTTGTGGAAATTGACCGCACTTGGCGAACAGGCAATGCTTTCGGGAGAGCTGAAACGGGCTAAAAAACAATTGGAAGCGTTAACGGAATTAACAAAAAATCCTCTCGAAAAAGGGAATAATGAATTTTCTGCGGCAATTTGGTCTCAACTTAAAGAAAAGCGTTTTGTGGAAGAAGTTACCCAACCGCTGCAAATTATCCCGTGGCAAACCCGTTTGGGCGGCAAAGAGATTATGCGAGCGGAGCAACGTTTGACCTTAAACAAGCAACAGGCATTGGCATTAAGCCGGCTTTTGTTTCATCAAGGTTTTGCCGCTTGGTTGCTGGACGGGGTAACAGGTTCCGGAAAAACGGAAATCTATTTGCAATATATTGAGGAGATCCTTAAACAGGATAAACAGGTATTGGTTTTAGTGCCGGAAATCAGCCTAACGCCTCAAACGGTGCAGCGTTTCCAAGCCCGTTTTAATGTGGATATCGACGTGATTCACTCTAACATGAACGATAGCCAGCGCTTGCAGGTATGGCAACGGGCGAGAACAGGGCAAAGTGCGATAGTTATCGGTACAAGATCCGCATTATTTACCCAATTTAAAAGGCTTGGACTAATTGTTATTGATGAGGAACATGACAATTCTTTCAAACAGCAAGACGGAGGTTGGCGTTACCATGCAAGGGATCTTGCTATCGTTTATGCCAAACAACTTGATATTCCTATTGTGTTAGGCTCGGCAACGCCAAGTTTGGAAAGTCTTAATAACGTAAAGAATCGCAAGTTTAAGCATATTGTATTATCGCATCGTGCGGGAGCCGGCAGCGGGCTGAAACATGAAGTGATTGATCTCAAACGGCAACGCATCCAGCACGGCTTGTCCGATACATTGTTGCGTAAAATGGCGAGCCATTTAGAAAAAGGCAACCAAGTTATGTTGTTTCTGAATCGCAGAGGATTTGCGCCTGTAATGTTGTGTCATGAATGCGGATGGATCGCCACTTGTACGCAGTGTGATAAGCCTTATACTTATCATCAGCATCAGCGTGTTATGAAATGCCATCATTGTGAAATTCAAAAGCCGGTGCCAATGCAATGCGGCGCTTGCGGTTCGACTCATTTAGTGACGACCGGAATCGGTACCGAACAGTTGGAATTTGTGTTGCAACAGCAGTTTCCTCAATACGAGGTAACGCGCCTTGATCGCGACAGTACAGTACGTAAAGGCGCATTAGAAAATCATTTATCGGCGATTAAACAAGGCAAAAGCCGGATTCTTATCGGCACGCAAATTTTAGCCAAAGGGCATCATTTTCCCGATGTGACTTTAGTTGCCTTAGTGAATGTAGACAGCGCTTTGTTTTCTTTGGATTTTCGCGCGGAAGAGCGGTTGGCTCAACTTTATGTGCAGGTTTCGGGACGAGCGGGGCGAGCGGAAAAACAAGGCGAGGTGGTGTTGCAAACCCATTATCCGGATCATCCTTTGTTGCAACAATTATTGCATGATGGTTATCATGCTTTTGCAAATTCCGCTTTGCAGCTTCGTCGCCAAATGGGGTTGCCGCCTTTTAGTGCGCAGGCGCTATTTAGAGCTCAAAGTAAGTCGAGCGAAGAAGCCGAGCAATTATTGCAACAAATCGCGTCATATTTTTATGACTGGAAGAATCGACAAAATATGCCCGATTTACAGCTATTAGGGCCGATGCCGGCGCCTTTTAGCAAAAAAGCGGGAAGATTTCGCTGGCAATTGTTGTTGCAGCATCCTTCTAAATCGGTGTTGCAACATGCGTTAGGGCAGTTTAACTTTGAAAATGAGGTGAAATCTTCGCAGGCAAGGTGGATTTTAGATGTGGATCCGCAAGATCTTAGTTAAAATGACTGGTCAATTTTCGCTTTTTTGAGTAGAATCTCATCTATTTTGTAGAAATTTTGTAACTATTTTTTATTTAGAGAATAATTTATTGTGGTGCAACGTGATTATGCCGCCCGTGGTGGTAGAAGAAAAAAAACAACAGGGTTGAATAAAAAATTATTAATAGCGGTTGCGGTAATGGTAGTGTTAGCCTTTGCAGCCGGGCTTTATTTTATTAAAAATTCTTCTCAGCCCGTGGTGGAACAAAACCTTCAGGTAGAAACCAAACCTCAGCCTAAAAGCCAGCTGCCGAGCCGGCCTGAAGAAGTTTGGTCTTATATTAAAGAATTGGAAAGCCGCACAGTGCCGACCGATGCCGTGCAGACTGAAAAAGTCATTCAACTGAGCGAAAAGCAAAAGGAAGAGCTGAAAAAATTGGCTGAACAGGAACGCCAGGCGGAATTAGAGCGGACGAAAAAATCCGAGCAAGAGACAATAGCGGACAAAACAGTTGATGAACAAACTTCATCAGCTGTTGTTTCAGCAGTGAATGATGAGGCTGCATTAAAAGCCGAACAACAAGCGTTGGAAAAACGTAAAAAGGAAGAAGAGCGTAAAAAAGCCGAGGCGGTAAAAGTAGCGGAAACCAAGAAAGCCGATACCGCTAAACCAGGCGGCGGTTCATACGGTTTACAATGCGGCGCATTTAAAAATAGAGCACAGGCGGAAAGTTTGCAGGCCCGTTTAGCGATGACAGGTCTTAATGCCAGAGTGAACACCAGTGCCGATTGGAACCGTGTGGTAATCGGTCCGGTCGGCGATCGGGCGGCAGCGGCGGCAGCGCAAAAACAGGCAAGTTCAATTACAAACTGTGTAATTATCGGTATGTAGTTTAAGACAAGTCCCGCAAACTGCGGTCAGATTTTTATGAATTTTTCCGAAAGCGTATTTAATAGAATTAAATGCGCTTTTTTATGCGCACAGTTTATAAAATTTTCAGAAAATTTGTCTAAAATTAACCGCACTTTTTCTTGCTAAATATTTAAAAACGATTAAAATGAACGAACGTTCATTCACTGTGAAATTTGTTAAATTTTTTACAGTGAATGTTCTTTTTTTCATCAAATCTTTTATATATTCTATTGTATGCGTCAATCTGAAACAGATATGGCTGAGCAAATTTTTGCTGCAACAGAGCGATTAATGGCAAAAGACGGGTTACACCATTTGTCTATGCATAAAATTGCAAAAGAAGCGCGGATTTCTGCGGGAACGATTTATATTTACTTTAAAAGTAAAGAAGAGTTGTTGGAGCAATTTGCTTGGCGAGTGTTTTCGCTTTTCCAGACGGCACTCGAAAAAGATTATGACGAAACGCTATCTTATTTCGAACAATATAAAAAAATGTGGCTGAATGTGTGGTATTTTCTGCAGGATAATCCGAATATTGTGATGAATATGCAACAATACCAATCACTTCCCGGTTTTTTTGATATTTGTAAGGAAATGGATTATAACAGCCGTTGGGCGACGTTTTGTCAAAAGGCTCAACAGGCGGGCGCAGTATGCGAACTGTCTGTTTCGATATTATTTTCTCTCAGCATGGAAAGTGCAATGAATTTAGCTTTTAAAAAGCTTTATATCAACGAATTTTTAGCTGATGAGGAGTTGATGACCATTATTGAAAGAACATGGCGTTCTATTCAAAAATAAATTTATAGATTCTAGTTACGGAGTTTTTTATGACTGACAGTCAATTAGCGAAGCCTAAACGCTCGCACGCTTTCTTGTTAAAAGTAGGGTTAGCGGTGGCGGTTTTAGTGTTTGCCCTAGTAATCGGCTTGAATAAATTTAAAGAAATTATGATTGGTAAAGCTATTGCCAATATGCCTGAAACGGCAAATCCGGTGACGGCGTTAACGGTCGGTTCATCGGAATGGACGCCGGTGATCGAAACTACCGGTCTTGTTCGTCCGAATCAGGGTGCAATGTTAAGTTCACAGGCTTCCGGCACGATTAAACGAATTTACGTGAAATCCGGTCAGGCTGTGAAAAAAGGCGATGTACTGGTTGAATTGGATAATGCTGTGGAAGAAGCGACATTAAAAGCGTCCGAAGCGCAATTGCCTTCCGTGCGTTTGACTTATCAACGTTATGCCAACTTAATTAAATCACAAAGTGTTTCTCAAACCGAATTAGATTCGGCTAAAGCGACTTATGATCAATTAGTGGCGAATATTCACTCATTAAAAGCGTCCATTGAACGCCGTAAAATTTTGGCGCCCTTTGACGGTATCACGGGTATTGTCCAAGTGAATGAAGGTCAATACATTTCGGCGGCGACTGAAATTGTTCGTGTTGAAGACATAAGTTCCATGAAAGTGGATTTCTCCGTTTCGCAAAATCAATTGGAAGACCTGCATATTGGTCAAAAAGTCACGGCGACATCCGATGCCCGTACAGGCGAAACATTTGCCGCTAAAGTAACGGCGATTGAGCCTGCTGTAAATAAATCTACCGGTTTGATTGATGTTCAGGCGACATTCGCACCTGAAGACGGCAAAAAATTATTATCCGGCATGTTCACTCGTTTACGTTTAGCTTTGCCGACGGAACGCAATCAAATCGTTGTTCCGCAAGTGGCGATTACATACAATATGTATGGTGAGCTAGCTTATGTATTAATGCCGCTTTCCGATGAAGATAAAGAAAAATTAAAAGATAACGAAAACTTAAGCAAAATGTATCGTGCGCAACAAATCACCGTATTTACGAAAGACCGTCAAGGGATTTACGCCCAGCTAAAGGGTAATGAAGTAAAAGTCGGCGATATTCTGGTAACCGGCGGTCAACAGCGTTTAAGTAACGGCAGTTTAGTTGTTATATCCGATAAAGACGGTGTAGGAACGGTGCAGCCTGCAGAAAAAACCAATTTATAATTTCAGGCAGGATTTATTGAATGAAATTTACAGATATTTTTATTAAACGTCCTGTTATGGCGATAGCTATCAGTATGTTAATCGTAATTCTCGGTTTGCAGGCTATCTCTAAATTGGCAGTACGTGAGTACCCGAAAATGACGACGACGGTAATTACCGTCAGTACGACATACGCAGGGGCGGATGCCGGATTGATTCAGGCATTCGTAACCTCTAAATTGGAAGAGGCCATTGCGCAGGCGGATAATATCGATTATTTGTCTTCTACCAGCGCACCGAGTTCTTCTACCATTACGGTTAAAATGAAACTGAATACGGATCCGGCTTCAGCTTTGGCGGACGTATTATCCAAAGTTCAATCCGTACGTTCGGAATTACCGAGCGGTATCGAAGACCCGACCTTAACTTCTTCAACCGGTGGTTCGGGGATTATGTATATCAGTTTCCGTTCCGATAAACTGCACCCGAGCCAAGTAACCGACTACATTGAGCGTGTGGTTAAACCGCAGTTGTTCACCGTTGAAGGCGTGGCCAAAGTTCAGGTTTACGGCGCGGCGGAATATGCAATGCGTATTTGGTTGGATCCGCAAAAACTTGCGGGGCAAAACCTTTCCGCAACGCAGGTTATGACTGCGTTATCGAATAACAACGTGCAAACGGCGGCGGGTAGCGACAAAGGCTATTTCAATATCTATCGTAATAAAGTGGAAACCACTACTAATACCGTGGAAGATTTAGGTAATCTTATTGTTTATTCCGATGGTGATAAATTAGTCCGTTTACGTGATGTCGCTGATGTTGAGTTGAATAAAGAAAGCGATAATACCCGTGCCGCGGCAAACGGTTCGGATGCCGTCGTATTAAGTATCGAACCGACATCAAGCGCCAACCCGCTGACTGTTGCGGATAATATTAAACCGCTTTATGAAACTATTAAGAAAAATTTACCGGACAGTATTGAATCCAACATTCTTTATGACCGTACGGTTGCTATTAACAGCTCAATTAACGACGTAATCCATACCATTATTGAAGCAGTAGTGATTGTATTGGTAGTAATCATGATGTTTATTGGTTCATTGCGTGCGATTTTTATTCCGATTGTGACAATTCCTATTTCATTAATCGGGGTAATTTTCATGCTGCAAATGTTTGATTTCTCCATTAACCTGATGACCCTGCTGGCATTGATCCTCGCTATCGGGCTGGTGGTGGACGATGCTATCGTGGTGCTTGAAAACGTTGACCGTCATATTAAAGAAGGGGAAACCCCGTTCCGTGCGGCAATTATCGGTACCCGTGAAATCGCGGTACCCGTAATTTCCATGACCATCGCTTTGGTGGCGGTATATTCGCCGATGGCATTAATGGGCGGGATCACAGGGACTCTCTTTAAAGAGTTCGCTTTAACCCTTGCCGGTGCGGTATTTATTTCAGGGATTATCGCGTTAACGCTTTCCCCGATGATGTCGGCTAAAATTCTGAAACATGAAAGTTCGAAATTCGAGGAAAAAGTTAACCGCACTTTAAGTAAGTTAACTACCGGCTATACCTATATTCTTGGTTTGGTTATGCAGGCGCGTAAAGCAATTTTGCTGTTTGCCGTTATTATTTTTGCTACCTTGCCGATATTATTTTCCTCCTTATCCAGCGAGTTAACACCGGCCGAAGATAAAGGCGGTTTCTTAGGTATGGTAACCGCACCGTCCAACGTGAACGTGGACTATGTCCAACAGGCGACTAAACCTTATGAAGAAATTCTGAACAATACGCCTGAAAAACAATATTCACAGGTTATTGCCGGTGCGCCGAATACTAATCAGGCGTTGGTAATTACTACCTTGAAAGACTGGGCGGAACGTAGCCGTAGCCAAGCGGAAGTCATGGCGGAATTAACGAAAAAAGCCGCTGCCATTCCGGAAGTTTCTATTTCAGCCTTCGCTTTCCCGGAAATTGAAACCGGGGAACAAGGGCCGCCTGTCGTATTTGTACTAAGTTCTCCTGGCAGCACGAAGGAATTAGCACAAACCGCGGAAACATTTTTGGATAAAATCCGTAAATCGGGCAAATTTGTCTATTCAAACTTAACTCTGAAATACGATGTAGCGCAAATGCGTATCCAAGTAGATAAAGAAAAAGCCGGGACTTACGGTATTACTATGCAACAAATAGCAAGCACCCTAGGCAGTTACTTGTCTGAAGCCACTATTACCCGGGTGGATATTGACGGCCGTGCTTATAAAGTTATTTCGCAGGTAAAACGTGAGAACCGTTTATCGCCGGAAAGTCTGAAAAATTACTATATCAGTGCAAGTAACGGACAAAGCGTTCCGTTAAGTAGTCTGCTTACGGTTGAACTTGAACCGCAACCTTACTCATTACCGCGTTTCAGCCAGTTAAACTCTGCTGAAATTCAATTGGTGCCGTCGCCGACCACCACAACCGGTGATGCGATTGCCTGGTTGAAAGATGCGGCACAGGATTTACCGCAAGGTTATTCTTACGACTGGAAAGGTGAGGCGCGTCAGTTGGTACAGGAAGGGAATTCACTGGCAACCACCTTTATTTTAGCGGTGTTGATTATCTTCTTAGTGTTGGCGATTCAGTTTGAATCAATTCGTGATCCGTTTGTTATTTTGGTTTCCGTACCATTAGCTATTTCCGGAGCTTTATTAACGCTGAATTTACTTAGCTTCTTAGGTGTAACAGGGGTAACTCTTAACATCTATTCCGAAGTCGGGTTGATTACTCTGGTCGGTTTGATTACTAAACACGGTATTTTAATGTGTGAAGTGGCAAAAGAAGAGCAATTAAATCACGGTAAAACTAAAATGGAAGCAATTATGACGGCGGCGCAATTACGTTTACGCCCAATCTTAATGACCACGGCAGCGATGATTGCCGGTCTTATTCCATTGCTTTATGCCTCCGGCGCCGGTGCGGTAATGCGCTTTAGTATGGGCGTTGTAGTTGTAGCTGGTCTTGCTATAGGTACATTATTTACCTTATTCGTATTACCTGTTATTTATACCTACATCGGTTCGAATCACAAGCCGTTACCGGAATTTGATGAGAACGCACCAAGAATCGGTTCAAGCCATTAAGCCGGTAGCCACATCAAATTGTTAAATTTTTAACCGCACTTTGATCTTTAATTCAAAGTGCGGTTATTTTTTATCAAATTTCGAACATTGAAATTTAACGGCGTTCCCTCATATTAATATTAAGTCACCATTTTTTAGAGAATAAATCATGCCTATTATTTTAATTACGTTAATTGCATTTCTGTTTATTTATGGCGAATTATCCTTGTTGATTGTGATTGGTTCCGCTATCGGCGCATTCGGTGTAATTATGTTGCTTTTGCTTTCCGTTTTTATCGGCGGCGTTATATTGAAATCCAAAGGATTATTCGGCTTGAATTTTCGCCGGCAAATCGCTCAAGGCGAAATACCTGCGGATTCGGTAGTGAAATCCCTGTTGTGGATGATTGCCGGTATATTGTTTATTATTCCCGGTTTTATAACGGATTTGCTGGCGTGCTTATTGTTATTGCTTCCGTCCGGTTTGTTTGAAAAATGGATTAGTCAAAAATTTACCGTTATCAATAGCGGATTTACGGCTCAGGGTTTTGGACGGCATTCTCATCGTTATCGCTATTATAAAGATCAAAATACGGAAGTTTTTGAAGCGGAATACGAAAAAGAAGTTGATGAAAAAAAGCGGATAAAATAATTTTGTTTTTCCTCTTGAAACCGGCAAAATCTTCCCCATATCCAAACTACGTTTTTTTAAAAAAGTAAAATTTAATTTAGAGGTAATTGAAATGAAAATTCGTCCCCTACACGATCGTGTAATCATCAAACGTGAAGAAGTAGAAACTCTTTCTGCCGGCGGCATCGTATTAACCGGTTCCGCGGCGACAAAATCCACTCGTGCAAAAGTATTGGCGGTGGGCAAAGGTCGCGTACTTGAGAACGGCACGGTACAGCCTTTAGACGTTAAAGTGGGCGACACGGTAATTTTCAACGAAGGTTACGGCGTAAAAGCGGAAAAAATTGACGGCGAAGAAGTGTTAATCATTTCTGAAAGCGATATTTTGGCGATTGTTGAATAATAAAAATGCGGTCGGTTTTGACCAAGTTTTGAAAATTTCGAAAATTTCATAGAGGCGTATGACATACGCCATCATCAAATTAAAAAAGGAATAAAAAATGGCAGCAAAAGACGTTAAATTCGGTAATGATGCCCGCGTAAAAATGTTAGCGGGTGTAAACGTATTGGCAGACGCAGTAAAAGTGACTTTAGGTCCTAAAGGTCGTAATGTCGTATTAGACAAATCATTCGGTGCGCCGACAATCACGAAAGACGGTGTTTCCGTGGCGCGCGAGATCGAATTGGAAGATAAATTCGAAAATATGGGCGCGCAAATGGTAAAAGAAGTGGCGTCCAAAGCTAACGATGCCGCCGGTGACGGTACGACAACAGCAACCGTACTTGCTCAGGCTATCGTAAACGAAGGTTTAAAAGCGGTAGCTGCCGGCATGAATCCGATGGATTTAAAACGCGGTATTGATAAAGCGGTTGCGGCGGTGGTTACCGAGTTAAAAGCGCTTTCAAAACCTTGTGAAACCTCAAAAGAAATCGAACAAGTTGGTACGATTTCCGCCAACTCCGACAGCATTGTGGGTCAATTAATCGCCCAAGCTATGGAAAAAGTGGGTAAAGAAGGGGTTATTACCGTTGAAGACGGCACAGGTCTTGAAGACGAACTGGATGTGGTTGAAGGTATGCAATTCGACCGCGGTTATTTATCGCCGTATTTTATCAACAAACCGGAAACCGCAACCGTTGAACTGGATAGTCCGTTCATTTTGTTAGTAGACAAAAAAATCTCCAACATCCGTGAGTTATTGCCGGTATTGGAAGCCGTGGCGAAAGCGGGTAAACCGTTATTGATCATTGCGGAAGATGTGGAAGGCGAAGCGTTGGCAACCTTGGTGGTAAACACCATGCGCGGTATTGTGAAAGTGGCTGCGGTGAAAGCGCCGGGCTTCGGTGATCGTCGTAAAGCCATGTTACAGGACATTGCAATCTTAACCGCCGGTACCGTAATTTCCGAAGAAATCGGCATGGAACTGGAAAAAGCGACATTGGAAGATCTTGGTCAGGCAAAACGTGTGGTTATTAACAAAGATAACACCACTATTATCGACGGTATCGGCGATGAAGCGCAAATCAAAGGCCGTGTGGCGCAAATTCGTCAACAAATCGAAGAATCCACTTCCGATTATGACAAAGAAAAACTGCAGGAACGCGTAGCGAAACTTGCCGGCGGCGTTGCCGTTATCAAAGTAGGTGCGGCAACCGAAGTTGAAATGAAAGAGAAAAAAGATCGCGTGGAAGATGCGTTACACGCAACCCGTGCGGCCGTTGAAGAAGGTATCGTTGCCGGTGGCGGTGTGGCCTTAATTCGCGCGGCAAGTAAAGCGGCGGCAAGTTTGCAAGGCGATAACGAAGAACAAAACGTCGGTATCAAATTAGCATTACGCGCAATGGAATCGCCGCTTCGTCAAATTGTAGCGAATGCAGGTGAAGAGGCTTCTGTAGTTGCAAGTGCGGTTAAAAACGGCGAAGGAAACTTCGGTTATAATGCAGGTTCCGAACAATACGGTGATATGATTGCAATGGGTATCTTGGATCCAACTAAAGTAACCCGCAGTGCATTACAATTTGCCGCGTCTATCGCCGGTCTTATGATTACCACCGAAGCGATGGTAACCGAATTACCGAAAGACGATAAATTAGATGCGGCGGCTGCAATGGGCGGCATGGGTGGAATGGGCGGTATGATGTAGTCCGACCTCTCGGTTTTTTTAATGAATGCCACGTTTTTACGTGGCATTTTTGATCTTAAAAAGAGTAAGAATCGCTTTTTAATCGGTTCTTACAGGCGGTATTTCGTCGATTTAGCTATAAATGACGGAGAAACCTTGGTTATATATCAGGATTTATCTTTCCCCCACTGTAATTTTCCTGGCGAATAACGTATAATTTGCGCATTATATACTCCATATTTTAAACAAATGACAAAAGGTTAGTATTGTGACAACAGAAAATAGACCAGCAAAAATTATTGAAGCGCATGAAATTATGACATTATTACCACATCGTTATCCGTTTCTTTTAGTGGATCGCGTTGTTGATTTTGAAGAAGGTCAGTGGTTAAAAGCATATAAAAATATCAGTGTAAATGAACCTTGTTTTACCGGTCATTTTCCTGGTCAGCCGATTTTGCCTGGTGTATTAATTCTTGAAGCGTTAGCCCAATCTATGGGGCTTTTGGCATTTAAAACCCATGAAATTAAAGGCGGTGAATTATTTTATTTCGCCGGTATTGATGATGCGCGTTTTAAACGCCCGGTATTACCCGGAGATCGTTTAGAGCTATTTGTGGAAGTAATTAAAGAACGTCGCGGCATCACCTCTTTTACTGGTGTTGCCAGTGTAGATGGTGAAGTGGCTTGTGAAGCAAAATTAATGTGTGCTCGTAGATAACTTATAGATAATCAGGATAAGGGGTTTAATAATGATCCATCCAAGTGCAAAAATTCACCCGACAGCAATTGTTGAAGAAGGTGCAAAAATCGGTGAAAACGTTATCATCGGGCCTTTCTGTTTGATTGGTGCGGATGTGGACATCGGTAAAGGAACCGTTCTTCATTCGCATATTGTAGTTAAAGGTATCACAAGAATTGGTGAGGATAACCAGATTTACCAATTTGCCAGTATCGGCGAAGCGAACCAGGATTTAAAATACAACGGTGAGCCGACCAAAACCGTTATCGGTGATCGCAACCGCATTCGTGAAAGCGTGACCATTCACCGCGGCACGGTTCAGGGCGGCGGTGTTACCCGCATCGGTGATGATAACCTGTTTATGATCAATTCTCATATTGCTCATGACTGTATAATTAAAAACCGTTGTATTCTGGCGAACAATGCTACTTTAGCCGGTCATGTTCAACTGGATGATTTCGTTATTGTTGGCGGTATGTCGGCTATTCATCAGTTTGTTGTAGTGGGCGCGCACGTTATGCTTGGCGGCGGTTCTATGGTCAGCCAAGACGTTCCTCCTTATGTGATGGCGCAGGGTAACCATGCCCGTCCGTTCGGCGTTAATATTGAAGGGTTAAAACGTCGCGGCTTCGATAAACCGACTTTGCACGCAATTCGTAACGTGTATAAATTGATTTATCGCAGTGATAAAACTTTGGATGAGGTGCTGCCGGAAATCGAACAGGTCGCACAAAAAGATTCTTCAATCAGTTTCTTTGTGGAATTCTTTAAACGTTCAACCCGCGGTATTATCCGTTAATTTTTCTCAAATAAAAGGCTGTCTACAGACAGCCTTTTCGCTAAAAAATTTTATTTTTTTGACCGCACTTTTATAGGTCTGTTTATCTTTTATAAACAGGCCCTAATTTCTCTGTGACTTTCACCTTTCAATTGGCTTATATTACCGAACGGATAAGTTTTTGCGCATAATCGGATTTTATTTCGGCTAAATTTTCAATGTCGCTTTGCGTGATAATTTGCCCCTGTTTAAAAAATAAAACCCGTTCGCATAAATAACAAATCATTTGGATATTATGGCTGATAAAAAAATAGCTGAGCTGAAATTCGTTTTTTAATTCTATCAGTAAGTCCAGTAGTTGTACCTGCGTCACAATATCCAGCGAACTTAGGGCTTCGTCTAAAATAATCAGCGAAGGGTTGTTGATCAACGCACGGCAAAGACAAACCCGCTGCGCCTGACCGCCGGATAGCTGATAAATATATTTATGCAGGCAGTCCGTTGATAAATTCACTTTTTGCAGAAATTGCACCACTAACGGTTCGAGAGATTTAGCAGCGGCTTGTTTTTGTTCCAGTAACGGTTCGCAGATTGCCTGTAAAACGGTCATGGTAGGGTTTACGGAAGAAAAATAATCCTGAAATACCACACTGATTTGCTGCCGACGGTTTTTTCGTTGATATATGTCGGTGCCGTTCAACCAAACATGACCGGAATCGGCTTTTTCGATGCCTGAAATAATACGCGCCAATGTGCTTTTACCCGAACCGTTTTCGCCGATTAATCCCACGGACTCCCCTTTTTCAAGTTGAAACGAGACATTTTGCAACACAGGATGGGATAAATGGGAAAATAATGAATTAAAAGTGCGGTAACTTTTTGTCAAATTTTCCACCTTTAACAAGCTCATTGTTTTTTCCTCACTAACCGGGCAAAAGGTTGATTGAGTTTTGCTCTCATCGCTAACAGGTATTGGGTATAGGGATGTTGCGGATGGGAAAATAAAATGGATTTTGCCCGGAATTCTACAATCTCGCCCCGCTTTAATACGGCGATATCATCAGCCAGTTCCTGCACTAAGGCGAGGTCATGAGTAATAAAAATCATGCTGCGTTCTTTTGCCATTTGCTTAAATAAAGGCAAAAGCTCAAATTGGGTTAGGCTGTCTAAGGCGCTGGTGGGTTCATCGGCAATCACTAATTCGGGTTCAAGGGCAAAGGTCAGAGCAAGCATCATGCGTTGCAGTTGTCCGCCGCTTAGCTGGCTTGGTAAGCGCTTGAGCAAAGCAGACGATAATTTCACTTTGCTTACCGACTGTTGCGCTTTAATTAATGCCTGCCGATACGAAAGTGCGGTATGTTTTTGCAAAGTTTCGCAGAATTGATCCTGTAAACTGAATAAGGGATCAAAGGCGTTAATGGCGTTTTGCATAATAAAGCTCACGGCTTTCCCTCTGATTTCCAGCGCCGCGATTTCGTTTTTCTTTTGTTTGTTATCTACCGTAGGGTTGCCCGTTACGGAAATGATTTTTTTATCTTGAAAATAGATATTTCCCGTTGTATTTAATTGCTCGGGCAGCAAACCCAGAATGCTTCGTCCTAGCAGCGTTTTCCCGCTGCCGCTTTCTCCTACTAAAGCCAAAGTGCGGTACGGCGGCAAGGTTAAATTAAGCGGCGCAATCAGCGGACGGTCGGAATCGGGATTTTCAATAGAAAAATTGTCAAAACGTATAATCGGCTTATTCATTATTTGTTCCTTTTAAAGGACTATCCGGGTCCAATACGTCCCGCAGAAAATCACCGAAACCGTTAAATGCCGTTACCGTTAAGGTAATGGCCAACCCGGCGGGCAACATCTGCTGCGGATACAATAACATGATATTTTTTGCATCGCTGAGCATGGCTCCCCATTCCGGTGTAGGCGGTTGAACGCCAAGCCCTAAGAATGAAAGACCTGAAATCAATAGAATAACCGCACCCATATCCGCCGATGCCAGAATAATCAGTTCTGCGGTGGCAACCGGCAATAAATGGCGGCGGATAATCCGCCATGGCGAAACACCGATAGCCTGCGAATAATGAACATAGTTTTTATGGGTGTACTGCATTACCGTTCCCCGAATCATACGGGCATACCAGGCCCATTTCACTAAAATAACGGCGACTAAAATATGCTCAATGCCGGGCCCAAGCATTCCTACCAGAGCCAGAATCATAATTTCACCGGGGAAAGACAGCAGCACATCACAAAGCCGCATGATAAATTCATCGGTTTTTTTGCCGCCGATTGCCGCCGTCATGCCCATTAAGATGCCTAATATCATGGTTAACAACATAGCAAATAATCCGTAAAAAACGGTGCTGCGAACGCCCCAAATCAGACGGGAAAAAATATCCCGTCCTAAATGATCCGTGCCTAGCCAATGTTGTGCGGAAACGGGTAATAATTTTGCTTGCATGTCGATAGTCGCAGGGTCAAAAGTGCAAATCCAAGGGGCGAAAATACCCGCCAAACCAATCATTGTTAAGATGAATAAACAGCATTGCGCGAAAATATCGCTGCGTAATTGTTTGATAAACCCGGACATATCAATATCCTCGTTTTATGCGAGGATCTCGCCGGTGTTGCAGCCAGTCAATAACAAAATTGCCAACCAAAAACAACATCGCCATTAATAAAATATAAGCCTGGATAACGGGATAATCCCGGCCGAATATGGCTTGAATACATAACCGTCCAAGCCCGGGCAGGGCGAAAATATTTTCAATAATAACGGAACCGGCAAGTAATTTAGGAATGCTCATACCCATGGCAATATAGGACGTATGAAGGGAATTCTGCAAAATATGTTTAAATAAAATCTGTTTTTCCGATAAACCCCGCGTGCGGGCATAAAAGACATAAGGCTGCTGCAGCTGATTCAGCATTGCCCCTCTGAGCAAACGAACATAAACTCCTATATAACCCAGAGAAAGCGTGAGCGCAGGCAAAATAATCCCGCTTTTTTGCTCAAGCCCGTTAGAAGGAAGCCAGTTTAACCGCACGGAAAACAGCCAAATAAAAAGAAGGGCCAGCCAATAATTCGGTAGTGCGGTGAAAAAAAACAAAATTCCGCGGATAATTTTATCCCATAGGCTGTTTAACATTAGCATACAGAGCAGGGAAAGTGTGAGTGATAACAGAAAAATAACGGCAAATGCGGTAACCGCCAAATAGAAAGTAGCGGGGAAGGCCTGGGTAATTTCGTCCCACACGTTTTGGTTGGATAGAAAGGATTTTCCTAAATCGCCTTGTAGTAAGGCATAAAGCCATAGGGCGTAACGCAGCAAAAACGGTTTATCCAAACCGAGCGCCTGACGCGCTTCTTTTACGGCTTCGTCGGTAACGGTGATATTATTAATGCGCAGCATGGTTTCCGCCGGATCCGAGGAAACCAGGTTTATCAATGAAAATGCCACGAACGAAATAAGCAACATCAGTGGAATCATCATAATCAAGCGGCGAATAAAATAATGCTGCATAAGTAATTACTTTTTAAATGACATTTTTTCAAAAGGAATTTCGTATTGCGAAGGGTTAAACCCCACACCTTCCAATTGTGCGGAATAAATCGCTTTTGTTTTTGAATAGGTTAAAGGCACATAAACCGCCTGTTCCGCCAAGGTTTTAAATAATTTTTGGTAAAGTTTTATACGGGTCTGTTCATCGGGTGTAATCAACAGTTCCCCTATCATCTCGTCAATTTCTGTTTTATTCGGTAGCCCTTTTTGCCCTTGGTAATCGGCATGGGCGGGAATGCGGAAGGAAGAAACGAAAGACGCCGGATCATAAGGTCTGCCCCAGGAAAGCGAATATTGCAAATCAAAATCGCCGTTTTTTTGACGGTCTAAATAGGCTTGTTTTTCTTCGCCGAGAATTTGCAAATCCACGCCGATTTTTCTGAAATCCGCCTGTAATAATTGGGCTATTTCTTTTTCAGCCGCATTGTTTATATTATAAGAAAGCAATAGTGAAAGCGGTTTACCAGCTTTTTCGCGAATATTTTTTCCGACAGACAAGTTCCAACCCGCTTCCTCTAATAATTGCGCTGCTTTGAGCAAATTAAAGGGATATGTTTGCACATCAACATCGGCATAGGGCACATTTTTTGCCATCAGGGTTTCGGCGATGCTCTCCGTATCATTAAAAACGCCTTTGGCTATAGCGGCTTTATCCACAGCATGTTGCAGCGCCTGACGAACCTTTTGATCGGAGGTAATAGTTCTAGCGCTGTTTAATACGATGGCGCGAGAGGCGTTTGCTTCGCTCATTGCCGAAATAAATTGACCGGATTCGCTGATTTGCTTGAATGAATCCATATCTAACATATCGCCGTCGGCACCGAAAATAAGCTGAATATCGCCTTTCAGTAAAGCCAATAACATGGTTTGGCGTTCAGGAATAACATGCCATGTCACACCGTTGAGTTTAGGTAATTCGCCCCAATAATTGTCATTTCGGCTAAAATCCGCCAGTGCATTTTTTTTATGTTCTTTGAGAATCCAAGGCCCGGTGCCCGCATAGCACATCACGCCCTGCGAGGTTTTTCCCTGATTGAAACATTTGGGTGAAAGGAAACGGAAAGGACGGGTTAAGGCCAGTTCCGTCAGCGTGGGATAATATGGGTTTTTCAGCGTTAATTCGAGGGTAAATTCATCGGGAGCCCGTACGGAATCAATTTGTCGCACCAGTTCCAGCCAGGCGTGGCGGTTAAAATTCGCTAATACCGCCTCAATATTCATTTTCGCAACAAAAGCATTAAAAGGTTCGCCGTCGGTAAATTTTACGTCTTTGCGCAGATTAAAAAGGTAACTTTTGCCGTCTTCGGAAATTCGCCAGCTTTCAGCCAGAAAAGGCCGGATGCCCTGATTGGTATTAATAACCAAAGGTTCGAAAACCATGTTTTGCGCCGCCATTTCACCGGCGTATAAATGCGGATTAATATCCCGAATATCCTTTGTGCTGGCATAATCCAGGCGGTTATTCGTCGAATCGGCATATACACAGGTAGCGGTGAAAAGTGCGGTCAAAATTGTGTAAATTTTTTTCATTTTATCCCCTTATCGCATAATAGGGTTTGTTTATAAAAGATAAACGGACCCTAAAATTATTTTTGAGCGACAATCATAAACATCGGCGTTGAGCGGTAGTTGACCTTTTCTTCATCATCCCAAAGGAATTCGCCGATACGGGTATCGGCCATTAACTGGGAAAACCCGATGTTTAAAAGCGCGTTCATATCCCAATGAGGACGTAATTGCCGGCTTAAAGGCAACTTGCGGGCGATAGCTTCCATGGCGGAGGTATCGGTGTCGGCATAATGGTCGGGAATGTTTAAACGGATGGTGGAGGCGCGATCTTGTTCAAAAGCCCGGCGACGTTGTTCGTCGTATAAAAACAGATACCAATTGGCATCAAAATTCAGCAAATTTCCACCGCACTTTAATACCCGATGCCATTCTTTATAGGCTTGTTCGGGTTCGGATAAGTTCCAGGTAACGTTTCGGCTGATAATTAAGTCGAAACGTTCATCGGCAAAAGGTAAATGATGTACGTCGCCCCGAACGAAACGAATATCGACCATTGCCTGCGCCGCATTATATTTTGCCTGTTCCAGCATATTGGAGGTGGCGTCAATTGCCGTTACTTGCGCACCTGCCTGCGCCATAATAATGGCAAAAAAACCGGGACCGGTGCCGATATCCAATACCTTAAGATTTTGCTTTTTCGGCGCGTGGGCGAGCAAGAGCTGCTGCCATTTAAGGCGTTTGATACTTTGTAATTCTTGTTGGTTATGCCGGCTGTAACCTTCCGCCCGATTATTCCAATAACGGGTAACGTTTTGCAGTAAAGAAACCTGATTTAAATTTAGTGACACAATAATTCCCGGGAGTAATAAGATTAAGAATTATGATAAACTATGAAGTAACTTCAGGGTCAAGGCTTTTTTATAGAAAAATCAAGGAATAAGAATGAGAATTGGTCAGCTTGCGAAAGCGGTGGGATGCACCATTGAGACGATTCGTTATTATGAAAATCAAGGTTTGTTGGCTAAACCGCAACGTTCGGCCAATAATTTTAGATATTATACGAATGATCATCTGCAGCAGTTGTCTTTTATTTGCTATTGTCGAAGTTTGGATATATCGCTGCACGAAATCAAAATGTTACTGAATTTAGACCGCAGTTCCGGGCAGCGGGCGGAGGAGATTAATCTGCTGCTGGACAAACATATCCGTGATGTGGCAAAACGCCTGCATGAACTGGCTCATTTGCGTATGGAACTGATTAAATTAAAGCAAAAATGCAGCGAAATGACGGGTGAAAATTTAATGCAAAATATTTTTAGCGGCGGCAATATTCGCTTTCGCAAAATAAAGTGAGATTATACTTGAGCTAATTTTTTGAGCGGTGTATAATCCACGCCTCGCAGTCACAGTTAATTTTTCGTTCCTTGCTTCCGCAGATTGGTGACTGGTCTAACAGTCGGAGGCTGATTAACCCGTAAGGAGCAGTAATGCGTCACTACGAAATCGTGTTTATGGTTCACCCGGACCAAAGCGAACAAGTACCAGGCATGATTGAACGTTATACAGGTTCTGTAAAAGAAGCCGGCGGTCAAATTCATCGCTTAGAAGATTGGGGTCGCCGTCAATTAGCATACCCAATCAACAAATTACACAAAGCACATTATGTGCTTATGAATGTAGAAGCGCCTCAAGAAGTAATCGACGAGCTAGAAACAACATTCCGTTACAACGATGCAGTTCTTCGTAACGTAATTATTCGTACTAAGCACGCCGTAACAGAAGCGTCCCCAATGGTTAAAGCGAAAGACGAACGTCGCGCTTCAGCTGAAGTTGAAAACAACGATTTTGAGGATGCTGAAGAGTAATTTAAGCATTAATAATCGTTTATCGCTTGAAGGTTTTGTAACCGAGCAGCCTAAACGAACTAAGAGTCCCAACGGTATTGAACATTGCCGGATTTGGTTGGAACATCGTTCCGAACAAATAGAAGCCGGGCTAAAGCGTCAAGCATGGTGCAAAATGCCCGTTCATATTAGCGGAACTCAATTAGTGCAGAAAACTCAAAGCATTACGGTCGGCAGTCATTTATTGGTGGTGGGGTTTTTAACTCTGCATAAAACTTCAAAAGGGTTGAGCCAATTAGTTTTGCATGCCGAGCATATCGAATATTTATAGATTAGGAGACTAGCCAAATGGCACGTTATTTCCGTCGTCGCAAGTTCTGCCGTTTTACAGCGGAAAACGTAGTTGAAATCGATTATAAAGATATCGCTACATTGAAGAACTACATCACAGAGAGCGGCAAAATTGTTCCAAGCCGTATTACCGGTACTCGTGCGAAGTATCAACGTCAATTAGCCCGCGCTATCAAACGTGCGCGTTATTTAGCGTTACTTCCGTACACTGACAACCATCAGTAATTTATTAGAGGATAACGGTAATGCAAGTAATTCTTTTAGATAAAATTGTTCACCTGGGTAACGTTGGTGATCAAGTTAATGTTAAATCAGGTTTTGCACGTAACTTCTTAATTCCGCAAGGTAAAGCGGTTATGGCAACTAAAGCTAACATTGAACACTTTGAAGCACGCCGTGCTGAAATCGAAGCTAAAGTTGTGGCTGAATTAGCAGCGGCTCAAGCTCGCGCAGCACAAATCGCGGCATTAGAAGCGGTAACTATTTCTTCTAAAGCCGGTGACGAAGGTCGTTTATTCGGTTCTATCACAACTCGCGAAATCGCTGAAGCAGTTACTGCGGCAGGCGTTGAAGTAGCGAAAAGTGAAGTTCGTTTATCAACAGGCCCGATTCGTACATTAGGCGATCATGAAGTTAAATTCCAACTTCACGGCGAAGTATTCACAGCATTAAACGTAATCGTTGTTGCTGAATAATTAGCGAAAAATTGTTGAAAACCCGGCAATCAAGCCGGGTTTTTTGTTGAGTAAAGACAGATATAATTTCCGCATTCCTTTCTGAGGTTCAGAACAAAATTTTCTCTCCTTGCTTTCCTCCCGCCACAATGTCAAACTTATAAAAATTAATTAAAATAAGGAGCTAACTATGGCTCGTAAAACTATGAAAAAAACGACCGCACTTTTGGATCCCAATTATCAGCAGGAATTGGAAAAATACGATAATCCTGTGCCAAGCCGGGATTTTATCTTACAAGTCATCCGCGAACATAATACGCCGATGTCCCGTGAAGAAATTCTGAAAGTCTTTGCAATTCAAGATGATGAACGGGTAGAAGGGGTACGTCGTCGGCTACGCGCCATGGAAAATGACGGACAATTAGTGTTCACTAAGCGTAAATGTTATGTTCTGCCGGAAAAACTGGATTTGCTTAGAGGTACGGTTATCGGACATCGGGACGGTTACGGTTTCCTGCAGGTGGAAGGTGTAAAAGAGGATTTATTTATTCCTAATACGCAAATGAAACGGGTAATGCACGGTGATTATGTATTGGCGCAGCGGGAAGGTTTGGATCGCAAAGGTCGTCGCGAAGTCCGGATTGTGCGGGTGTTGGAAGGGCGTAAAAAACAAATAGTCGGGCGCTTTTTCCTGGAGGAAGGCATTGGTTATGTGGTGCCTGATGACAGCCGGATTAATCGGGATATTCTCATTCCGAATGAAAATCGCTTAGGTGCCAGAATGGGGCAGGTTGTGGTGGTGGAACTCAAACCCCGGACCGCTTCCTTTAGTCAACCGGTGGGAATCATTACGGAAATTCTCGGGGATAATATGGCAAAAGGTATGGAAGTGGAAATCGCCCTGCGTAATCATGATATTCCGCATACTTTCCCGCCGGAAGTGGAAAAACAAATTAAAAAATTCACTGAAGAAGTGCCGGAGGAGGCCAAAAGCGGTCGTGTCGATTTACGCAGCCTTCCTTTGGTCACCATTGACGGCGAAGACGCCCGTGACTTTGATGATGCGGTGCATTGCCGCAGAGAGCAGGACGGTTGGCGTCTGTGGGTTGCTATCGCCGATGTAAGTTATTATGTGCGTTTACGTTCCGCTCTTGATACGGAAGCGCGTAATCGCGGTAATTCGGTGTATTTTCCTAATCGGGTAGTGCCGATGTTGCCGGAAATTTTATCGAACGGGCTTTGTTCGTTGAATCCTCAGGTGGATCGCCTGTGTATGGTCTGCGAGATTAAGCTCTCTGATAAAGGCGTGATGAAAGATTATCAGTTCTATGAAGCGGTGATGAACTCTCACGCTCGTTTGACCTACACCAAGGTCGCCCGTATTTTAGAGGGTGATGAAGAATTGATCGAACGCTATCAGGAGCTGGTTCCCCATTTGCAGGAATTGCATAATATGTACAATAAGTTGCTGGAAGCCCGCCATCAACGAGGCGCCATTGATTTTGAAACCATTGAAAGCAAATTTATTTTTAATGAAATGGGGCGTATTGAAAGTATTGAGCAGGTTGTGCGTAATGATGCCCATAAAATCATTGAAGAATGCATGATTATGGCGAATATCGCGGCGGCAAACTTTATGGAACGTCATCAGGAGCCTGCGCTTTATCGTATTCATGCGGGGCCAAGTGAAGAAAAGTTAACTTCCTTCAGAAGTTTTCTTGCCGAATGCGGGCTAAGCCTTGAAGGCGGCATGAAACCGAGCACGAAAGATTATGCCAAATTGCTGGAACAGGTAAAAGAACGTCCTGATGCTGAGCTTATCCAAACGATGTTACTGCGTTCTTTAAGTCAGGCGGTGTATAATGCGGATAATATCGGGCACTTCGGTTTAGCCTTAGAGGAATATGCTCATTTCACCTCGCCGATTCGTCGTTATCCGGATTTGACTTTGCACCGAGGCATTAAATATTTGCTGGCGAAAGCGCAAGGGGTAAAACGTAAGACCACGGATACGGGCGGTTATCATTACAGTTTAGATGAGATGGACGTATTGGGCGATCATTGCTCAATGACGGAACGTCGCGCAGACGATGCAACCCGTGACGTAGCGGATTGGTTGAAGTGCGAATATATGCAGGATCATGTGGGCGATGAATTCGAAGGTATTATTTCTTCCGTGACCGGTTTCGGCTTTTTCGTGCGTTTAAAAGATTTATTTATAGACGGTTTGGTGCATATTTCTACTTTAGATAATGACTATTATCGCTTTGATGCGGCAGGACAGCGGTTAATCGGCGAGAACAGCGGCGCGGTTTACCGTATCGGCGATATTGTTAAAGTTAGAGTTGAGGCGATCAGTCTGGAGCAACGACAAATTGACTTTGCGCTTGTTTCCAGCGAGCGAAAACCTCGTCGCGAGGGAAAAACGGCAAAATATAATGCTAAGAAAGCCATGCGTTATGCCGAAAGCTTTGCTAAACAGCGTAAAAAAGCGGCCGCAACAAGCAAGGGGAAAAAGAAAAGTGCGGTCAAAAAATCGAAAAATTCAGTGAATAAAAAAGCAAACAAAAAGAGAACTTATTAATGTCTGAAAATATTTATGGAATTCATGCGGTAAATTCGTTTTTAGCAACCGCGCCGGAACGTTTAATCGAAGTTTATGTGTTAAAAGGGCGCGAAGACAAGCGCTTACAGCCTTTGCTTAAAGAATTGCATCAGTTGGGCATTTCCGTGCAGTTTTTGAATCGTCAGACTTTAGATAATAAAGCTAACGGTGAAGTACATCAGGGTATTATTGCCCGGGTGCAGCCTGCCAAAGAGCTTAATGAAAACAATCTTGAGCGGATTTTATCAAACAACAAAGACCCGCTTTTATTAGTGCTGGACGGTGTAACGGATCCGCATAATCTCGGTGCTTGTTTACGTACGGCGGATGCGGCGGGCGTATGCGCCGTTATCGTGCCAAAAGATAAATCCGCACAGCTTACTTCAATTGCCCGTAAAGTTGCTTGCGGTGCGGCGGAAGTCGTGCCGTTAATCCGCGTCACCAATCTTGCCCGCACATTACGGGATTTACAGCAAAATCATAATATCTGGGTGGTGGGTACCGCAGGCGAAGCGACGGAAACCCTTTATCAAACGAAGCTTATCGGTCCGTTGGCGTTAGTTATGGGGGCGGAAGGCGACGGTATGCGCCGTTTAACCCGAGAACATTGCGACCAACTCATCAGCATTCCGATGGCGGGTTCCGTTTCTTCACTGAACGTTTCCGTCGCTACCGGCGTATGTTTGTTCGAAATTGTAAGACAGCGTTTAAGTTAGATCTGGATGTAACCGAGAGTGCGGTAATTTTTACCGCATTTTTTATGCGCTTAAAATATCGTAAAGAGGAATATCCCAGCTTTCTACCGGTAATTTTTCTACCTGTTGGCATTGATGGGCAAGACCGACGGGCAAAAAGGATTTATTCTGCCAATTTTGCAATGTGCGATCATAGAAGCCGCCGCCCATACCTAAACGATTTGCTGATTTATCAAAAGCCACTAACGGAGTAAAAATAATATCCAGCTGATTTAACGGCAGTACATTACGCACGTCTAATTTAGGCTGCAAAATACCGAAAGCATTTTTTTCCATCGGACTTGCGGTTTCATAGCGCAGAAATAATAAATGCCCTTGGCAGAAAGGGTGCAGAACCGGTAAATAAAGATTTTTGCCTTGCTGCCACAGGCTTTCTATAAGCAGTTTTGTACTGATTTCGCCATCAAAAGAAAGATATAAAGCAATATGTTGCGCCTGTTGTTTTTCGATGAAAGCTAACGCTTTTTCGGTAATGAGCTGTTCCGCTCGGGATTGCTCAAGTGCGGTTAGTTTTTGGCGAGTTTGTCGAATTTGAGTTCGAATTTGTTGGCGAAGCTGAGAAACGGTTTGCATAACAATAAATGATTGGAAGACCCCGAGATGCCGTTGTGGGTGGTCGGTCCTTGAACCCGACGGTTCAAGGGAATCGGTCGTAACTGTTTTTAGGCTTCTTGCATCAGGACCTCGAAGGTCAGGGCAAGCATGCTCACCAACTATAGAGAACCAATTCTAGAGTATGTAAGTATCGGCTCAGGGACGTAACCCGCTGACGAACACCTCAGGAAATCTTGTAATTATACTAACTTAAATTGTAATTATTGACCAGCATTTATTTAGCCAAATTATGCTGATTAGTTGAGTTTTAATCAATCGAATAAGACGCTTGTTGAGTTGGTGTAGAAGCCGAAATGCTTTCTAGCGAACGCGTGAGTTGCTCGATTTGATTTTGTAGTACATTTTCCGTTTTATGGGTTTTGTGTTGTTCCTGTAATAATTCAAAACTCAAATTTAAGGCTACAATTGCAAGGGCTTTTTCCACCTGTAAAATACCGGTGCGATCTTTCATTTCGGTGACACGGGAATCCAATAGTTTAGCGGCTTCACGCAATGAATCATGTTGTTCTTCCGGACAATTCAAACGTAATACTTGACCTAAAAAATTTAACTCAATAGTTTTAGAGGACATATTATGGCTACCTGTTATGCAGAAATTTTTAGCTATTATGCCATATAGAAAAATTTTCGTCATAGATAATCAACAAAAGAATGATAGAATGGCGTTATCTTATTCAAGACAATAACAGTGAACTAAATATGATTTCTTATTCAAGTTTAAATCAACAACTTAAAAGTGCCGATATCGGCGCAACCGCTTCCGAATTGCACGGGTTATTAAGCGGTTTAATTTGCGGCGGCATTAATGACGACAGCTGGCAACCGTTACTTTATCAATTTACCAACGATAACCATGCGTATCCCATCGCTTTATTAAATGAAATCAAAGAAATTTATCAGGATATCGGGCAAAAACTTGCGGATATGGATAATTTTTCTTTTGAATTATGGCTGCCGGAAGATAATGAGGTTTTTGCGCGGGCGGATGCGTTGTCGGAATGGACAAATAATTTTTTGCTCGGTTTAGGGTTGGCACAGCCTAAACTGGATAAAGAAACCGATGAAATCGGCGAGGCGCTTGACGATTTACATGACATTTGCCAGCTTGGGTATGACGAAGAAGATAACGAAGAAGATCTGAGCGACGCTTTGGAAGAAATTATAGAATATGTGCGCACCATTGCTTCGTTATTCTATACCCATTTCCATCGTCCGCAAGCACAAGAAAAACCTGTTTTACATTAGGAAGATAGCATGGATTTAGCTTATATGGCGGAATTGCCGGCGGATGAGTTTGTATTACGCCGGCAAAAACTGGCGGCGCAACTGACGGATAATTCGGTGTTTATAGTTTTTTCCGAAGTTGAAAAACGCCGTAATAACGATTGTACTTATCCGTTTCGTCAAGATAGTTACTTTTGGTATCTCACCGGATTCAATGAACCGAATTCTGCTCTGGTAATTCAAAAAAAAGGTAAGCTTGTTGAAACCACAATATTCGTGCGCCCTTCGAATCCGCTTATGGAAATCTGGAACGGCCGTCGTTTGGGGGTTGAGCGGGCGGCTGAAAAATTACATTTAGATCAAGCCTTTTCTATTGATGATTTCGCGAGAATATTTGGTAAAATTTGCCAAAATTCGACCGCACTTTATCATTATCAAGGGTTGCAGCCTTGGGCGGATCAATTATTAGCCGAAACTTTTATTTCACCGCCGGATTATATTAACTGGGCTCCAATGTTGAATGAAATGCGTTTGTTTAAATCCGCTAATGAAGTGCGCCTTATGCAGCAAGCAGGGCAAATTACGGCATTAGGGCATATGAAAGCCATGCGTCAGACTCGCCCTAATCGGTTTGAATATGAAATCGAAAGTGAAATTTTACACGAGTTCAATCGTTTTGGGGCGAGATATCCCGCTTACACAACGATTGTCGCCGGTGGAGAAAACGCCTGTATTCTGCATTACACGGAAAACGATCAACCCCTTAAAGACGGAGATTTGGTGCTAATTGACGCCGGTTGTGAGTTTGCTATGTATGCGGGCGATATCACCCGAACATTTCCCGTTAACGGCAAATTTACTCAAGCGCAACGGGAAATTTATCAAATTGTATTGAACGCGCAAAAACGGGCGATTGAGTTGCTTGTTGCCGGTAATTCCATTCAACGGGCGAATGATGAAGTGGTGCGCATTAAGGTGAAGGGATTATTAGACCTCGGCATTATGCGGGGAGATATTGACGAGCTTATTGCAAACAACGCTCACCGTGAATTTTATATGCACGGCTTGGGGCATTGGCTTGGGTTGGACGTCCATGATGTGGGCAGTTACAGTAAGGAAGGACAAAACGGTGATCGCAATAGCAAAGTGCGGGATCGCCCGCTGGAAATCGGCATGGTATTAACCGTTGAGCCGGGACTTTATATTTCGCCGAAATCCGATGTGCCGGAGCAGTATAAAGGCATTGGCGTGCGTATTGAAGATAATATTCTGATTACGGAATACGGTAATAAAGTATTAACCGGTGCGGCGCCGAAAGAAATAGAGGATATTGAAGCCTTAATGGCGACTGAACGATAAAAAGTGCGGTATTTTTACCGCACTTTTTTGTACTATTTGCCGATACAGAATGAACTGAAAATATTGCCGAGCAAATCGTCGGAAGTAAATTTCCCGGTAATTTCGCCTAAGTAATCTTGCACGATACGTAATTCTTCAGCCAATAATTCGCCGGCATGGAACTGCGTCAGTTGAACGCGACCGATTTGCAAATGCTCTGCGGCATGTTCCAGCGCTTCCAAATGGCGGCGACGGGCAAGGAATCCGCCTTCGGTACCGGTTTGATAACCCATAGACTGTTTTAAATGTTCGCGCAATAGAGAAACGCCTTGCTGGGTTTGTGCGGACAAACGAATTACCGTAAAACCTTCCTGTTCTTCAATACTTTCTTTTTCACCGCTTAAATCCGATTTATTACGTACGATAGTGACCGGAATATTGCCCGGTAATTTGGATAAAAATTCCGCTTTTGCCTGATCTAAATCCTTGCTGTCGGGATCCGTGCTGTCCAGCATTAAAATAACGCGATCCGCTTGTTCGATTTCGTTCCAGGCGCGTGTTATACCGATACGTTCCACTTCATCGGTGGCATCCCGCAAACCTGCGGTATCAATAATATGTAACGGCATACCGTCAATATGAATATGTTCCCGCAGTACATCGCGGGTTGTGCCGGCAATATCGGTCACAATTGCCGCTTCGCGCCCGGCTAAGGCATTGAGCAGACTGGATTTACCCGCATTCGGGCGCCCCGCGATAACCACTTTCATCCCTTCGCGTAAAATGGAGCCCTGTTTAGCCTCGGAACGTACTTTATCCAATTGACCGATAATGTCATTCAAATGGCCTTCAATTTTACCGTCCGCAAGAAAATCAATTTCCTCATCGGGAAAGTCTATTGCGGCTTCCACATAGGTGCGTAAATAAATGACGGAATCCACCAACTGGTTTATTTTTTTGGAAAATTCACCTTGCAGAGATTTTAATGCGGAACGGGCGGCCTGTTCCGATGAAGCGTCGATTAAATCCGCGATAGCTTCCGCTTGCGCCAAATCTAATTTATCATTTAAAAAAGCCTGTTCGGAAAATTCACCCGGGCGCGCCAAACGAACGCCTTTTACCTGTAAAATGCGTTTTAACAGAAGATCAAGCACCACCTGACCGCCATGCCCTTGAAACTCCACCACATCTTCGCCGGTAAAGGAATTCGGTGATTTAAAATATAAAGCGATCCCCTGATCTAATATCGTACCGTCTTCATCTTTAAAAGGCAGGTAATTTGCCATACGAGGCTTTAATTCTTTGTCTACTACGGCTTTAGCCACTTCCGTCGCCAAAGGGCCTGATACGCGCAAAATGCCGACACCTCCGCGACCGATTGGGGTGGCTTGGGCAACAATGGTTTCTTTTGTCATCATAAAATTTTCCTAAAATGTACCGCACTTTTGGGGATAAAAGTGCGGTTAGAATTTGTCGAGAAATTATAACAAAAAAGGCATCAAACCGATGCCTTTCTTTTTCATTGAGAATTATTTTTTACGGGAATGTAAACCTTTTTTCTCTAATCCCCGATAAATCAACTGTTGTTGAACAATGGTGATAATGTTCGAAACTAACCAGTATAATACCAGACCGGCAGGGAACCACAGGAAGAATACCATGAAAATCAACGGCATAAAGGTCATAATCTTTTGTTGCATCGGGTCAGCAACCGGAGTTGGTGACATTTTTTGCAATAAGAACATTGAGGCGCCCATTAAGATTGGCAAAATGTAGTAAGGATCTTGCGCCGATAAGTCTTGAATCCAGCCGAAGAAAGGTGCATGGCGTAATTCCACCGCTTCCATAAATGTCCAGTATAATGCGATGAAAATCGGCATTTGAATTAATAACGGTAAGCAACCGCCCAACGGATTTACTTTTTCTTCTTTGTAAAGTTTCATCATTTCTTGGCTCATATGTTGACGGTCATCACCGAAACGTTCACGCATTTCCTGCAATTTAGGTTGCAGCATGCGCATTTTCGCCATAGAAGTATATTGAGCTTTGGTTAGCGGATAAAGAATACCTTTTACCACAATGGTTACGCCGATAATAGCCAGACCCCAGTTGCTTACAATGCTTTGAATCACGTTTAATAGCCAGAATAACGGTTTAGCAATAAACCAAGCCCAACCGTAATCAACGGTTAAATCCAAGTGATTTGCCACAGATCCCATTTTATTTTGCAGTTTAGGACCGGTCCAAAGCGCACTTTTGATAGTTTCGCTGCCGCCGGCAGGTACATTGACTACAGGACCACGATAGCCGATAAAGCCTAAACCGTTTGCCGTGCTGGTATATAGCTGATTATCCGCATCTTGGTTCGGGATCCAGGCGGAGACGAAATAATGTTGTAATACCGCAACCCAACCCGCTTTAGTATCAATGGATAAGTTTTTATCTTTCATCTCATCGAAACTGTATTTTTTATAGTTGGTATCGGCTGAAGAATAAGCGCCGCCGGTATAAGTCGGCATTGCCATGCTACCGGAACTTTTAACTAAAGTATGTTTTAATTGACCGTAAGGTTGAACTTCAATTGCTTCATTAGTTTGGTTTTGAATTTCATAATTGACTTCAATATCGTAAGAACCCGCTTTGATCACGAATACTTTACGATAAATAACACCGTCTTTTTCAAGAGTTAAAGGCACGCGTAATTCATTTTGACCGTCAGCCAGAGTGAATTGTTCGGCTTCAACCTGATAAGCCGCCCGACCGGCTTTCGTATCAATCCCGTTTTTGCCAATCAAACCGCTTTGTGCGACATACACTTCATTCGGTTTGTTTTGTAACAGAATGAAACGCGCATCGGAATTTAATTCGGCCGCGTAATTGGTTAAGCTGGATTCAACCACATCACCGCCTAATGTATCCACTTTTAAGGTAAATACATCATTTTGAATGCTGATGATTTTGCCTTGCGCGACATTATCGACAGTTCCTTCCGTTGATGATGTACTTGCCGGCATTTCAGCATTTGAGGAAACAGCTTGCGCTTGTTCAGTTGCAACAGGTTTTGGCGTGTTGTAATCCATTTGCCATTGCTCATAAACAAGAAAAGAAATAAAGAGTAGTGCTAGTACCAATAAGCTACGTCTGGAATCCATTATTTTTTCTCTACGTTGTTATTAATTTTCGGTGGAACAGGATCGTATCCACCCTTACTTAAAGGGTGACATTTTAATATACGTTTGAGCGTAAGCCAACTACCTTTTAACGCACCGTGTGTTTTTATCGCTTCAATACCGTAACAAGAGCAGGTCGGCGTAAAGCGACAACGGGGGCCGATCATTGGGCTAATCGCCAATTGATAGAAACGAATCAATTTGACAAGGATTTTTTCGCCAAGCGAATGTGACGTTGCCATAATTTGCTCAGAATTGCGGTAAATGTTGGATTATCAAGCTTGCCGATGCCGTGTTTGGCAACGATAACAAAATCATAATTAGGTAATTCGTGTTGTAAAAGACGAAAACTTTCACGGCACAAACGTTTGACACGATTGCGTTCATGAGCTCGTTTCAAATGTTTTTTAGCAACGGTAAGACCTAAACGGGGATATTGAAGATCGTTTCGACGGGCAAGAATTGTTATTTCAGGCGTACTGGCTCGTAGCGGCTGTTCAAAGACGTATTTGAATTGGGCGGGAGTTAACAAACGCAACTCCCTGGAAAAGTTCAGCTTAATCACACGAATGTGCAGGAATTAAGCGGATAAACTTTTACGACCTTTAGCACGACGACGAGCTAAAACCTGACGGCCGTTTTTAGTTGCCATACGAGCACGGAAACCGTGAGTACGGCTACGTTTTAATACAGAAGGTTGAAATGTACGTTTCATAATTCTAATCTACCTAATTAAATTGTTTAGAATTCAACAGTTATCAGGTATTCACCATCAAACGGAATTAATTGAAAACAAGGTTATTCAAAAATAAGGAACGGAATTTTAATCGTAAATTCGGCGTTCGTCAAATGAGATATAGGTGAAATTAGCCATAATCTTGAAAAAAACAAATTTCACCTTATCGAAAAAGCATAAAAGCGGTAGGGATTATACGTTTTTTTAGTAAAATCTCAAGTATAAAACAGATATCTTTTTCAATTTTTTTGAGCCTTTTTTAAGGATCTTTCATCAACTTTATTGTAGAATGGATAAGTTTATAATGTTCGCTTTATGGCGATTTTATTTTTCAATTAACAATTAACGAATCATCATAAAAAAAGATAAGTATTAATTAAATGGAACGCGACCTGTCTCAACTTTGGCAAAATTGCCTATTACAACTGCAAGATCAAATTTCTTCGTCGGATTTTGGTTTATGGCTCAGACCATTGCAGGCGGATACCAGTATGCCGAATACTATTGTGCTTTATGCATCAAATATGTTTGTGAAAAGTTGGGTGGAAAACAACTATTTGGCACAAATTACAAAAATAGCTCAGGATCTTAGCAATAATACGGATCTTGTTATTAAGGTGCAGGAAGGCTCTAAACCGGCGGCAAGAAAAGTTGTCGCTCAACAGGAAATTGCCAATACGCCGGTACAACATAGTGCGCCAATGCCGGAAAACGAGCCGCAGGCGGCTTTTCGTTCGAATTTAAATCAGCATCATTTATTTGAAAATTTTGTTGAAGGTAAATCAAATCAACTTGCCCGGGCGGTGGGGCAAAAAGTAGCGAACAGACCGGGCGATAAATCCGCCAATCCGTTATTTTTATACGGCGGCACAGGTCTGGGTAAAACCCACTTATTACACGCCGTAGGCAATGGTATTATTGCGGGCAATTCTAATGCCCGGGTGGTTTATATCCATGCGGAACGCTTCGTACAGGAATATGTAAAAGCCCTTAAAGCGGAACGTATTGAAAATTTTAAAAAATTCTACCGCAGTTTAGACGCCTTATTAATTGACGACATTCAGTTTTTTGCCGGAAAAGACGGAACTCAGGAAGAGTTTTTTAATACTTTCAATTCGTTATTTGAAGGTGAGAAGCAAATTATTCTAACCTCGGATCGTTACCCTCGCGAGATCGAAAAAATTGATGATCGTCTGAAATCCCGCTTTAGCTGGGGATTAAGTATTGCTATCGAACCGCCGGATTTAGAGACCCGGGTGGCGATTCTGATGAAAAAAGCGGAAGAAAAGAACATTTATCTGCCTGAAGAAGTGGCGTTTTTTATCGGGCAAAAATTGCGTACCAATGTCCGCGAGTTAGAAGGGGCGTTAAACAGGGTTCATGCGAATGCCGATTTTACCGGAAAAGCCATTACCATTGATTTCGTGCGAGAAACTTTAAAAGATATGCTGGCGTTGCAGGATAAATTGGTTACCGTTGAAAACATTCAAAAAATGGTGGCGGAATATTATCGTATTAAAGTTTCCGATCTGAAATCTAAAAACCGTTCCCGTTCTATTGCCCGTCCCCGTCAACTGGCGATGGCATTGGCAAAAGAACTGACTAACCGTAGTTTACCTGAAATAGGTAAAGCTTTTGGCGACCGTGATCATACAACGGTATTGCATGCTTGTCGTACAATCGCCGCTTTGCGTGATGATGACAATAATATACAGGAAGACTGGTCGAATTTAATTCGCACTTTATCCGCATAATATGAGGGAAAGAGCTATGCAGTTTATTGTTTCAAGAGATAATCTTTTAAAACCGTTACAACAGGTATGTGGCGTATTAAGTAGCCGCCCGAATATTCCGGTGCTAAATAACGTGTTATTGCAGATTGCCGATGATTGTTTAACCATCACCGGAACGGATTTAGAAGTCGAGCTTTCTACGCAGGCGAAGCTTATTTCGGGCACTGAAGGTAAATTTACCATTCCGGCAAAAAAATTCTTGGATATTTGCCGCAGTTTGCCGGATGAGGCAGAAATTCATGTGACATTTGAAGAAGAGCGTGCCATTGTGCGTTCGGCAAGAACGAAATTTAATTTAGCCACATTGCCAGCGGAGGAATATCCGAATCTGGCGGATTGGCAATCAGAAGTGGATTTCACTACCGAACAGGCGACTTTACGTCGTCTGATTGAGGCGACTCAATTTTCTATGGCAAATCAGGATGCCCGTTACTTTTTAAACGGTATGAAATTTGAAACGGAAGGTAATTTGCTGCGAACAGTAGCGACAGACGGTCATCGTTTGGCGGTTTGCACTATTGCGCTGGAACAGGATTTACAGAACCATTCCGTGATTGTGCCGCGTAAAGGCGTGTTGGAATTGGCGCGTTTATTGGAGGCGACCGATGCGCCGGCGCGTTTGCAAATCGGCACCAATAATCTGCGTGTGCAGTTGGCTAATGTGGTGTTTACGTCAAAATTAATCGACGGACGTTTCCCTGATTATCGCAGAGTGTTGCCGCGTAATGCGGATCATATTCTGGAAGCGGATTGGGATGTATTAAAGCAAGCCTTTGTCCGTGCCGCTATTCTTTCGACCGAACGTTTCCGTAGCGTACGTTTACAACTGGATCAGAATCAAATGAAGATTACCGCCACCAACCCGGAACAGGAAGAAGCGGAAGAAATCATTGATGTGTCTTACAGCGGTAATGAAATGGAAGTCGGGTTTAACGTCAGTTATATTCTTGATGTGCTGAATGCCTTGAAATGTCAGCGTGTTCGTATGCGCTTAACCGATGCTTCATCAAGTTGTTTAATTGAAAATTGCGAAGACGCCAGCGCCGAATATGTAATCATGCCAATGCGTTTATAGAAATTTCCGAAAAAACGACCGCACTTTTGAGTTAATATGGCAATTGCTCGTCTTATTGTTGAAAATTTCCGAAATATCTCAGCCGTGGATCTGGAATTTGACCACGGCTTTAACTTTTTGGTGGGAAACAACGGCAGCGGCAAAACGAGTTTGCTGGAAGCGCTTTTTTATCTTGGGCACGGTCGTTCTTTCAAAAGCTCGGTTACAACCCGGGTTATTCGTTACGACCAACCGCATTTTACCCTGCATGGGCGTATTCGGGAGCTGCAGCACGAATGGTCCGTCGGGTTGCAAAAACAGCGTAAAGACGGTAATACCATTGTTAAAATTAATGGTGAAGATGGTAATAAAATCTCGGATCTCGCTCATCTTCTTCCTATGCAAATAATCACACCCGAAGGCTTAACCCTGCTTAATGGCGGTCCGAGTTATCGTAGAGCCTTTCTTGATTGGGGGCTTTTTCATCATCAACCTAATTTTCATTCCGCCTGGTCCGCTCTTCATCGTTTGCTCAAGCAGCGCAATGCGGCGTTGAATCAAACCTATGATTACAATATGTTGAAACCCTGGGATATGGAGCTTGCCAAGCTTGCTCATCAGGTCAGCCAATGGCGTGCGGATTATGCGGAGGCGCTGAGCCCTGAAATTGAGCAAACCTGCCGGCTTTTTTTACCGGAATTAGATATTCATGTGAGTTTTCATCAAGGATGGGAGAAAGATACGGATTATGCTCAGCTTTTAACGGAAAATTTTGAACGTGACAAAGCCATAGGTTATACGGTTTCCGGGCCGCAAAAAGCCGATTTCCGCTTTAAGTCCAATGGCTTGCCGGTGGAAGACGTGCTTTCCCGCGGGCAATTAAAACTGTTGATGTGTGCGCTGCGCTTGGCGCAGGGCGAGCATTTAATGGCACAAAAAAATCGCCATTGCATTTTTTTGATTGATGACTTTGCCTCGGAGCTTGACGAAACTAAACGTGCCTTGCTGGCACAACGTTTACAAAACAGCAATTCGCAAGTTTTTGTAACGGCTATCTCGCCGGAACAGTTGAAACAAATGCAGCCTGAAAAACACCGCACTTTTCAGGTGGTTAACGGGCAAATTGAACAATTACTCTAGGGTTTGTTTATAAAAGATAAACAGCCCTTAGCTTTCCGATTTGTAAAAAACATGAATTAAACAGCCTAACAAAGCGCCGGTTACGGCAAAAGGGATCCATTCCATGGAGTAGTCTTTTAACGGCAAGTTATTTGCTTGTTCCAAGCCGGCAACAGAACCGATTGATACCAGCGTTGTTAAGGCGATAGAGAGTCGTTGGGCGACTAACGGCACTTTAACGAAAATGTTAACCGACAATAATAGAATGATAGTCATGGAAATCGGGTAAAGCACCAATAAAATCGGTACGGATTTACTGATTACGGCGCTCAATCCTTGGTTTGCAATAATAAAACCGATTAGGGTGAAAATAATCACGTAAGTTTTATATGAAATTTTATGATAAATTTCATTGAAATATTCACTTACCGAAACAATCAATCCGATGGCTGTGGTTAGACAGGCAAGGCTCACAATCACCCCTAGTAGAGAACGCCCGAAATTACCGAATGCCTGAGCGGTGATTTTATTAAGAATATAAGTGCCGATATCCTGATTTCTCTCTTGCAACAGACTTATTGTTTCTGCGGAAATATGGACACGATTGCCAATCCAGCCGATAGCCAGATAAATTGCGGCCAGCGCGATAGCCGCCACAATTCCCGCTAATAACGTTTGTTTGGTCAGCTCTTTACCGTGTTTTATACCTTTAGATTGAATCGCCGCTATAACAATAACGGAATAGGCAATGGATGCCAGCGTATCCATTGTGAGGTATCCGTCGATAATGCCGGTAAAGAGGAAACTGTTATTGGACTCTCGCAGGGTAAAGATAACCTCGGAAGGATCATTGTCGATCAGGATAAAAAAGGCTTTTACCACTAAGGCTAAAATAGCGAATAACAGAATCGGCGTTAAAATAGCGCCGATCCGACTAACGGTTTTCGACGGATTTAAGGCAAACCATAAACTGATAGCGAAATAAAACAGCGTGAAAATCAGCATGGAAAGCGAGGAACTTTTACCGATAAAAGGCAGTATCGCCATTTCGTAAGAAGTTGCTGCTGTACGAGGAATAGCAAAAAACGGCCCGATGCTGAGATAAACCGCCATAAGGAAAATAACGGAAAACCAAGGGCTGATTTTAGTAGTGGCGGTTTTGTATCCTCCTTCATAAAAAGCGCTGACGATAATGCCTAATAAGGGCAAACCGACACCGCTTAAAATAAAGCCGGTGATTGCAGACCAAAATTCAGAGCCACTTTCTAATCCCAATTTCGGCGGGAAGATTAAATTGCCGGCGCCAAAGAAAATAGCAAAAAGCGTGAAACCGACGATAAATGTATTCTTATTCATTTTTAATTATAAAAGTAATTTTTATAGTTGAAAATTGTGATTTCGTTTAAAAAACGCCCCTAATCACAAGTTAACTATTTTTTTAGCAAATCTTCATTTTTTGTGTGATTCCATTTACCTTTCTTTTTATCCATGTACTGGAAATATTCATTGGTAAAGGTTCCTTGCGCACAGGTAAATTTATCGCGACGTGAATTTACATTTTTACCTTTTAACGCCATATTTAACGTAGTAGGGCCCGTTAAAGTGAATACGCCGCCGTCAATTTTTCGTTGCTCGATATTATTTACAATAATATCTAACGTATCTTTCAGAAATCGATTACCTTTGGTGCTTGCCAGGAAAAAGTTAGTGTATTTATCCCGACGCGTAATCACCACTTCCGTATCATTTTCATCAATGATATCAGCGAGGCACCAAACTAAGTGTCCGTCAATATCCATATAGACGCCGCCTTCGTTATATAATGTGAAAATCCGCCAAAAGTCGGCTTGCGCCGCACCATCGGTTAATTTGCTGTAAGCCTCATAAACCCGGGTGTCGGCATTTGCTTTAATATATTCTTCACGTGCTTCCGTGCTTACGTAACGATATTCATAGCTCCAGGATAAAGCCCTGTTTACCAAATAGTTGCAATACACCGGTAGGGTAACTTTGTTACTGTAGTTAGTTTGCCAAATAGTTTTGTTGATTTTACTCTGCTTATTTGACGGACGGAACGCGGGACTGAATTCAGGAATCGTAAAGCGTTTTTTGGGAAAAATCGCATGAAACGGATAACTGAGAATTTTAATGATGTTACCAAGTAACCGTAGTACGCCATTGGACAAAAAAATAAGCGGTTTGTATTTAATTGGTTTATTCATTAGCTCACCAAAGACAAAAAATTTTTATCTACTTTACCATTTCTTCCGTAAGAAGAAAATTAACCTGACAAAAAAGAATAGGTCGAATAGATAATATTTATACAGGCTAGTAAGTTTAAAGATATCAATAACGGAAAAGAAGTGGTGGGCGATACCGGTCTCGAACCAGTGACCCCCTCCTTGTAAGGGAGGTGCTCTCCCAACTGAGCTAATCGCCCTGCGATTTTGACTTTTGTCGCGTTACATTATCCGATATTGGCGATTTGATAATGAATTGTACATAAATGTCAAAATTAGTAGGTCATTTTAAATCAAAAGTGGTGGGCGATACCGGTCTCGAACCAGTGACCCCCTCCTTGTAAGGGAGGTGCTCTCCCAACTGAGCTAATCGCCCACTTGAGATTTAAAATCTTGGGTACTTAAACTAAAAGAGTGGTGGGCGATACCGGTCTCGAACCAGTGACCCCCTCCTTGTAAGGGAGGTGCTCTCCCAACTGAGCTAATCGCCCTCGTCAGTTTAAGCATACAACACGAAACACTTGGAAAGTGGTGGGCGATACCGGTCTCGAACCAGTGACCCCCTCCTTGTAAGGGAGGTGCTCTCCCAACTGAGCTAATCGCCCGTGTTGTGGGTTGGCATTATAAATATTATCTGTTTTCAGTCAACCCATTTTTACAAAAAAATGCGTAATTGTTGTAAAAATAGTCATAAAAAGCCCTTTTGTGTTAATAATTGCAAAAACTTTCCTTACAAGAATCAGGAAACTCGTAGTACAATACGGACAATTTTGTGATATCCAAATTTAAGGTTATAGAAATGGAATTAAAAGCATTATTTAATTTAGATCCCAATGTGAAAGTGCGTACTCGTTTTGCGCCGAGCCCGACGGGGTATTTGCACGTAGGCGGCGCCCGTACCGCACTTTATTCATGGTTATATGCGAAACACAATGACGGGGAATTTGTATTGCGTATCGAAGATACGGATTTAGAGCGTTCCACACCGGAAGCCACAGCCGCAATTTTAGAAGCGATGGAATGGCTTAATCTGACTTGGGAACATGGTCCGTATTTCCAGACCAAACGTTTCGACCGTTATAACGAGGTGATCGATCAAATGATAGAACAGGGCCTCGCTTATCGCTGTTATTGTTCGAAAGAACGTTTGGAAGAATTGCGTCATCAGCAAGAAGCGAACAAAGAAAAACCGCGTTATGACCGCCATTGTTTACATGATCACGAGCATAGCCCGGATGAGCCTCATGTGGTGCGTTTCAAAAATCCGCAGGAAGGTTCCGTGGTGTTTGAAGATGCGGTGCGCGGCCGTATTGAAATCAGCAATCATGAATTGGACGACCTGATCATTCGCCGTAGCGACGGTTCGCCGACCTACAATTTCTGTGTGGTGGTGGATGACTGGGATATGGGTATTACCCATGTGGTGCGCGGGGAAGATCACATTAACAACACGCCCCGCCAAATCAATATATTAAAAGCATTAGGCGCGCCTATTCCGGTTTACGCCCATGTTTCCATGATTAACGGTGATGACGGTCAGAAATTGTCTAAACGTCACGGTGCGGTAAGCGTTATGCAATATCGTGACGAAGGTTATTTGCCGGAAGCCTTATTAAACTATTTAGTGCGTTTAGGTTGGGGACACGGCGACCAGGAAATCTTCACGTTGGAAGAAATGATCAAATTATTCGAACTTGAACACGTGAGCAAATCCGCCAGTGCTTTCAATACGGAAAAATTGTTATGGTTGAACCAACATTATATCCGCGAATTACCGGCGGAATATGTGGCGCAACATTTAGCCTGGCAATATCAGGAGCAAGGCATTGATACCTCAAAGGGTCCCGCTTTAACCGAAATCGTATCAATGTTGGGCGAACGTTGTAAAACCTTAAAAGAAATGGCCGCATCGAGCCGTTATTTCTTTGAAGAATTTGACGGATTTGACGAAGCGGCGGCGAAAAAACATCTCAAAGCGGCAGCTGTCGAACCCTTAGAAAAAGTAAAAGAAAAATTGACCGCACTTTCCGGTTGGGATGCTCATTCGGCCCATGAAGCCATTGAACAAACGGCCGCCGAATTAGAAGTGGGGATGGGCAAAGTAGGTATGCCGTTGCGCGTTGCGGTGACCGGTGCCGGTCAATCGCCTTCAATGGACGTTACCCTTGCGGGCATCGGCCGTGAGCGCGTGCTTGCCCGAATCCAAAAGGCAATTGACTTTATTAAGGCAAAAAACGCTTAATATTTAACCTGTTGATTCAATCTTTTTGATTAGTTGTTGACAGCAAGTGCGGCAAGTTATTATGATACTTGCCGCATACGGGGATATAGCTCAGTTGGGAGAGCGCTTGAATGGCATTCAAGAGGTCGTCGGTTCGATCCCGATTATCTCCACCAAATTTAAAGCCTTGAATTTATTTCAAGGCTTTTTTGTTTTTGTGTGTTACGTTCAAAATTCCGTAAAAATTAACCGCACTTTTATCGTGCAAAAGTGCGGTTGAAAAATGCGAAATTTTGCAATTATTTCTTTATTCTCCGAATTAGTTTATCTTATAGGTCGGTTATTGAGTAAAATTATTACCAATAAACGAAAAACCCTTGTATAATACGTCAGTTTTGTTTTCCGTTTTAGCGTGCGGCTATCAAAAGTGATTTTTATCAATGATAAAGATTATTTTTGCTAGTCGCAATTTGGAAAATAAAGCAGAATAACTTATTAATATAAAAGGAAAAAATAGTGAATCCAATTGTAAAACAATTTAAATACGGTCAACACACCGTAACATTGGAAACCGGAGCTATTGCCCGTCAGGCAACGGCAGCCGTAATGGCAAGTATGGACGATACTACGGTATTTGTTTCCGTGGTGGCAAAAAAAGATGTAAAAGAAGGTCAGGATTTCTTCCCGTTAACCGTAGATTATCAAGAACGTACTTATGCGGCAGGTAAAATCCCGGGTGGTTTCTTTAAACGTGAAGGTCGTCCTTCCGAAGGCGAAACGTTAATCGCGCGTTTAATCGACCGTCCGATTCGTCCGTTGTTCCCTGAAGGTTTCTTAAACGAAATTCAAATCATTGCGACAGTAGTGTCTGTCAATCCGCAGATCAGTCCTGATTTAGTGGCGATGATCGGCGCTTCAGCGGCACTTTCATTATCCGGCGTGCCTTTCAACGGTCCTATCGGTGCGGCACGTGTCGGTTTCATTAACGATCAATTCGTGTTAAACCCAACCATGGCGGAACAAAAACAAAGCCGTTTGGATTTAGTGGTTGCGGGTACGGACAAAGCTGTGTTAATGGTGGAATCCGAAGCGGATATTTTAACTGAAGAGCAAATGTTGTCTGCGGTGGTGTTCGGTCATCAACAGCAACAGGTTGTGGTTGAAGCCATTAAAGAATTTGTGGCGGAAGCGGGTAAACCGCGCTGGGACTGGGTTGCTCCGGAACCGGATTCAGCATTAATCAGCAAAGTGAAAGCAATCGCCGAAAACCGTTTGGGTGACGCATACCGTATCACTGAAAAACAAGTGCGTTACGAACAAATCGACGCCATTAAAGCGGATGTGATTGCACAAATCACAGCGGAAGATGAAGAAGTTAGCGAAGGCAAAATCGTTGATATTTTCACCGCACTTGAAAGCCAAATCGTGCGCGGACGTATCATTGCCGGCGAACCGCGTATCGACGGTCGTACCGTTGACACGGTGCGCGCCTTAGACATTTGCACCGGCGTGTTGCCGCGCACCCACGGTTCGGCAATTTTTACCCGTGGTGAAACCCAATCATTAGCGGTGGTTACCTTAGGTACGGAACGCGATGCGCAAATTCTTGATGAATTAACGGGCGAACGCCAGGATACTTTCTTATTCCACTACAATTTCCCTCCGTATTCTGTAGGTGAAACGGGTCGTGTCGGTTCGCCGAAACGTCGTGAGATCGGTCACGGTCGTTTAGCTAAACGTGGTGTGGCTGCTGTAATGCCAAGCATCAGCGAATTCCCGTATGTGGTTCGCGTAGTGTCTGAAATCACCGAATCAAACGGTTCTTCATCAATGGCGTCTGTTTGCGGCGCATCATTGGCGTTGATGGATGCCGGTGTGCCGGTTAAATCCGCCGTAGCGGGTATCGCCATGGGCTTGGTGAAAGAAGACGATAAATTTGTGGTGCTTTCCGACATTTTAGGTGACGAAGACCATTTAGGCGATATGGACTTCAAAGTAGCGGGTACCCGTACCGGTGTGACTGCACTTCAAATGGATATTAAAATCGAAGGTATTACGCCGGAAATTATGCAAATTGCTTTGAACCAGGCGAAAAGTGCGCGTATGCACATTTTAGGTGTAATGGAACAAGCGATTTCGGCGCCACGTGCGGAAATTTCCGAATTCGCACCGCGTATTTACACCATGAAAATCGATCCGAAGAAAATCAAAGACGTGATTGGTAAAGGTGGTGCGACAATTCGTGCGTTAACCGAAGAAACCGGTACCTCTATCGATATTGATGATGACGGTACGGTGAAAATCGCCGCTGTTGACGGCAATGCGGTGAAAACCGTGATGGCGCGGATTGAAGACATTATCGCCGAAGTGGAAGCGGGCTCGGTTTACACCGGTAAAGTGACCCGTCTTGCGGATTTCGGCGCTTTCGTGGCTATCGTTGGCAACAAAGAAGGATTAGTTCATATTTCTCAAATTGCGGAAGAACGCGTTGAGAAAGTAAGTGATTATCTTCAAGTCGGTCAAGAAGTTCAGGTTAAAGTGGTGGAAATCGATCGTCAGGGTCGTATCCGTTTAACTATGAGAGACCTTGGTTCAAAAGAAGAATCTCAAGAACAATCTGTTGAACAATAGTAATTCTAAAGTTAATAAATAACCGGAGTTAACCGGTTATTTATCCTTTGTGAGATGTAGGTAAATTTTACCGACATAAAAATTTGTATTTTTCTACCGCACTTTTATTATTTATTATAAAGTGCGGTCATAAATTTAACATTTTTATCTCACTTTTGTCTGGCTAGGGCTTATCGGCAATGATACAACTGAAAAAGTTGTTTAACTTCGTAGTATTCTTACCCGGTTTATTTTTTGCATTTGCATTATCCGGCTGTGTTAATGGCGCGGATGATGTTTTTGTGTCTAAAAATAAAATTATCCTCGGTGAACAATACCCAAATGTGCATTTTGATCAGGAAGTGATGATTGTGCGCATTAGTCAAATGCTGATTATCGGACAATTAAGTAAAAATGAGCGAGCGGATCTTTATTTTGAACGGGGAGTACTATATGATAGCCTCGGTTTATGGGGGCTTGCCCGTTATGATTTTACTCAAGCCTTAGCATTGCAGCCGAGATCGCCTGCAATTTATAATTATTTAGGTCTATATTTGTTGTTGGATGAAGATTACGACAGTGCATTAGAAGCGTTTAATGCGGTGTTGGAATTAGATCCGAATTATGATTATACCTATTTAAACCGTGGTTTAGATTTCTATTATATGGAACGTTACAACCTTGCTCAGCAGGATTTATTAAAATTCTACGAAGCAAAAAAAGACGATCCTTATCGCGCGTTATGGTTATATATTAACGAATTGAAATTCAAACCAAATGAGGCAACACAAAATTTGGCTCGGAGAGCGAAAGATCTTTCCACCGAATACTGGGGAACCTATATTGTTCAGTATTACCTGAACGAGATTTCTGTTAAAGACCTTTTAGACAAAGCGAAAGTTTTTGTTGATCCGCAGTCTTCGCAATATGCGGAAATTTTAACAGAAACTTACTTTTATCTAGCAAAACAAAAACTCAATGCAGGCCATGCGGAAGAAGCGGAAACGTTGTTTAAATTAGCCATGGCGAATCAGGTGTATAACTTTGTTGAGTATCGTTTTGCTTTGTTTGAGCTCGCTAAATTAAAGACAAATAGCGAACAAACGGAACAAGCTGTTGTACAAAGAGTGAAAACAACTCAGGCGCCGAATTCGAAGGAATTAGATGCCGAGTAATTTACATACTCATTTTTTCTCAACAAATTTTATATACACAAAGAAAGCATTGAGCTTTCCTTACTTACTATTCGAGTATTTTTAATGACTGAAACTAAAATCACTTTTGGGGATTTAGGCCTGCCTGAATTCATTCTTTCTGCTGTTTCCGACATGGGGTTTGAAACGCCTTCACCAATTCAACAAGCATGTATTCCGCATTTATTAAACGGTCGTGACGTGTTAGGTATGGCGCAAACCGGTAGCGGTAAAACGGCGGCATTCTCACTTCCATTGTTAGCGCAAATTGATATAGAAGAAAAACATCCGCAAATGCTGGTGATGGCGCCAACCCGTGAGCTTGCAATTCAGGTAGCGGAAGCTTGTGAACTATTTACTAAAAATGCAAAAGGTGTTCACATTGCGACACTTTATGGCGGTCAACGCTATGACATCCAATTACGCGCATTACGCCAGGGCGCACAGGTTGTAGTCGGAACACCGGGCCGTATTTTAGATCATATCCGCCGCGGCACCTTAAATCTTTCCGAGTTAAAGTTCATCGTATTGGATGAAGCGGACGAAATGCTGCGTATGGGCTTTATTGATGATGTGGAAACCGTGATGGCGGAATTGCCGGCACAACATCAAACCGCGCTTTTCTCGGCAACCATGCCGGAACCGATTCGCCGTATAACCAAACGTTTTATGACGGATCCGCAAGAGGTAAAAATTCAATCTACTCAACGCACTAATCCGGATATTGCGCAAAGTTGTTGGTATGTGCGCGGTTATCGTAAAAATGAAGCCTTGTTGCGTTTTCTTGAAGTGGAAGATTTTGATGGAGCCATTATCTTTACCCGCACTAAGACCGGTACTTTAGACGTTACCGAACTATTGGAAAAACACGGTTTCCGTGCCGCCGCATTAAACGGCGATATGACTCAGCAACTGCGCGAACAGACTTTAGATCGCCTACGTAACGGTAGCCTGGATATTTTAGTGGCGACAGACGTTGCCGCTCGCGGTTTGGACGTTGAACGTATTAGTTTGGTGGTAAATTATGATATTCCGTTAGATGCGGAATCTTACGTTCACCGCATCGGTCGTACCGGTCGCGCGGGTCGTTCCGGTAGCGCAATTTTGTTTGTAGAGCCGCGCGAACGCCGTTTGTTAAGTAATATCGAACGTTTAATGAAAAAACCGATTGAAGAAGTGGACGTACCGAATCACGAAGCGTTACAGGCTCGCCGTCGTGAAAAATTCAAAGCGAAAATTACCAAACAATTGGAACATCATGATTTAGAACAATATCGTTTATTATTAGAAGGTCTGTTTACTCCGGATCAGGATCAGGAAGACATTGCGGCCGCAATGTTGATGTTATTACAAGGCAAACAGAAATTAATTCTTCCGCCTGAGCCGCCGATGGAAAAACGCGGTCGCCGCGAACGTGATGATCGTCGCGGAGAGCGAGGTGATCGTCGTGAACGTCGTCCGGAAGAGCGCCGCGGTTACGGCAATCCTCAACCGATGGATTTATACCGTATTGAAGTCGGTCGTGCGGACGGTGTTGATGTTCGTCATATTGTCGGTGCGATTGCCAACGAAGGCGATATTAACAGCCGTAATATCGGTCATATTAAACTTTATGATGAATATTCAACGGTAGAATTACCACAAGGTATGCCGAAAGAATTATTACAGGTTTTCGGTAAGGCTCGTGTGTTAAATAAACAAATGCGTATGACATTTGTAAGTGAAGCCGGTGAAACCGTAGGTCGTGAACGTCATGAAGGTCGCCGTAATGATCGTCGTGATAACGGTTTTAGACGTGAAGAACGTCGCTTTAATGACAGAGGAAACCGCGCTTTTAATGAGCGGGCGCCTCGCAGAGAGTTCAGAGAACGTAATGATCGCAGAGACCGTAGGGATCGTCGCAGTTAATAGCTGACAACAAATAAAGGAGCCAAGGCTCCTTTATTTGTGTTTGACGGCAAATTATTTGTCAGGACGAGTAAAAAACTTTCGGATTTTTGACCGCACTTTTAACAGATTAAAATTTTCAGCAAGCATAAAGGCGCTTAATTAAGCGCCTAAACTTGTTTACTCTTCAGATTTTTTATCTTCCGCTTCAACCAAACGAATTTTATTATAGGTTTCTTTTAAGTCGGTGCTGAAATTAATTTTCTGAATTTCTGTCAGCATATTTGATTTTACAATCATACGTAGCGGCTGGAATTGCATATTACACATATATAGCTCCTGGTGCGGAAGCATATGCTGAACAAATCTCGTTAAGGCATGAATTCCCCCGGCATCCAAAACCGTTACCGCACTGCATTGCAGTACAATATGTCTGATTTCATGATCCGTATGCACGGTTTTTTCATGTAAATCGGCGAATAAATTATCCGCGGCGGCGAAGAATAACGGACCGCTGATACGATAAACCAATACGTCGTCCAAATCTTCAGGATGTGCGATTTCAAAGGATTTAGTCATTTCCGCAATAGTACGGATAAATAACAAGCTGGCTAATAGCACGCCCACGCTAATGGCGATAACCATATCGAAAATAACGGTTAATACTAAACAGGTCGTTAAAACGGCAATTTCATTTCTACCGGAACGACGGGCTAAATGGATAATTTGCGGTACGTTTGCCATATTCCATGCCACCATCAACAACAATGCCGCCATTGAGGATAGGGGGAGATAGGACAGTGCGCCGGCAAAAAACAGTAAAGCGAACAGTACTAATAAGGCGTGCACGATACTTGCAATCGGCGATTGTCCGCCGGCTTTTACGTTAGCCGCAGAGCGGGCGATAGCCGCAGTTGCGGTGATACCGCCTAAAAACGGTGCGGCAATATTACCTAAGCCTTGTGCTAATAATTCGTTATTGGAATGGTGTTTGGTGTCCGTCATATTATCCAATACGACCGCGCATAATAAAGACTCAATCGCCCCTAAAACCGCCATGGAGAATGCCGCCGGCAATATATTTTGGATGATAGCGAAGTTCCATTCAATCACTTCGCCTTGGGCGTTAGGTATGTTCCAAGGTAAGGCAAATTGCGGTAATACGCTCGGGATACCATGACCGGTGGAGCCGTCCGGTAAGGTATATTCAAAAGCGGAACCGATACTGGCAACATGATAACCGAAGTGAATTAATACTAAGGATAATAAGGTACCGATAATTACCGCCGGTAAATGACCGGGAACCGGCAAACGTAATTTATGCCAGTTAATCAGCACTAATAAAGTTACGATACCGACCATAGCATCCGCCCAGTTAATTGTCGGTAAGGCGGTAATAATAGCCTGAACTTTGCCGATATAATGCTCCGGCATTTTATCTATGGTTAAGCCGAAAAAATCTTTAATTTGCAGTGTGCCGATAGTGATACCGATACCGCAGGTAAAGCCAAGAGTCACCGGCAACGGAATGTATTCAATTAACCGCCCCAAACGGAATAACGCCATAATGACCAAAATAATACCTGATAATAAGGTTGCCATTAATAAGCCGCTAAGACCGAACTGCTGGGTAACCGGATAGAGAATTACCACAAAAGCCGCAGTCGGACCCGAAATATTAAAACGGGAACCGCCCGCCAGCGCAATAATAATCCCAGCTACGATAGCGGTATAAAGGCCGTGCTGCGGCGGTACGCCACTTGCAATTGCCAATGCCATTGAAAGCGGAATGGCAATTACGCCGACGGTTAAACCCGCAATAATATCTTTAACTAATTTTTGTGTTGTATAGCCTTCACGGAAGCTATCTTTTAAAGCACTAAAAGGTCTGACCGCAAGAAAGACGTTTTTAGTGATAAACCATTTTTTTAACATAGAAATCCGAATATAAATTGAACAAAATGAAAGGCATCTGTAAAAAAACAGACGAACTTGCACATTTTACTCCTATTTTGGTTATATATTAATAAGCTAGCTCAATAAAAAACAAAAAAAACTTGACGAAGGGACAATAAATTCTTATAGTTCTGCCACCTGTTATTCAACAGCCCAAAACGGTGAGATGTCCGAGTGGTTGAAGGAGCACGCCTGGAAAGCGTGTATGTGCGAAAGTGCATCGGGGGTTCGAATCCCCCTCTCACCGCCATTCAAATTTTCTGCTTTAATTTCTTCTGAATTTTTCAAATATTTTAGGCGATAATGTGGCCGTTTATAAAAGATAAACAGCTTCTGTTGTTCCGTATTTAGAAATTTTTAAAAAACCGACCGCACTTTTCTATTCGTATATCGATAATTCGATTATTAGAATTTTTCATAAAAATTAAAAAATCCTTTCATTTGATTTATAGTTGCATAATTTTCTATATTAAGTATTATTTCGCGCTCGTATTGCATTAGCTTTAGATAATGTAATGTTTTTAGTTTGGGTTCCCTCCCCCCAATTTCCAAAAAGGTATTTCAATGAAAACATCTCTTAGTATCTTTAATGATCAACAAAAACGACGCGCGTTAATTTTAATCAGTTTATTTCATATTTTAATTATTGCCGCAAGTAACTATTTAGTGCAGGTTCCGTTTGAAATTCATTTGCCTTTCACCGCATTAGGTGCAAAAGAAAATTTTAGTTTTCACAGTACTTGGGGGACGATTACTTTTCCTTTTGTGTTTTTGGCGACGGATTTGACAGTTCGGATTTTCGGCGCGAAAGAGGCGCGTTGGATTGTATTTGCCGTTATGTTTCCGGCGTTAATCATCAGTTATGTGATTTCAACCTTATTTTCCGACGGACAATATCAAAATATGTCGGCGCTGATGACCTTTAATAGCTTTGTATTCCGTATTGCGTTGGCGAGCTTCTGTGCTTATGCCTTTGGGCAATTACTTGATGTTTTTGTATTCAATCGTTTACGACGGTTAAAAACCTGGTGGATTGCGCCTTCGAGTTCTATGACTTTCGGCTCGTTAGCGGATACTTTCTTATTTTTTGCAGTGGCTTTTTATCAGTCTTCCGATCCGTTTATGGCGGAACATTGGGTCGAACTCGGGTTTGTGGATTATCTATTTAAATTATTTGTCGGCATTGTGCTGTTTGTACCTGCTTACGGCGTCGCCCTGAATTTTATCTTACGTAATGTGTTGGGGATAACACCGCAACACAGTTAAACTGAAAACTATAGAAGGAACCATCATGAATTTGAGAGAACATATTGATAATAATCCAATGTCTGCATACCAATGGACTGTTGTAATCATTGCGGCGATTATGAATTTACTTGATGGTTTCGATGTTTTAGCGCTGGCTTTTACTGCAACGGCAATTCGCGGAGATTTAGGTTTAAGCGGTGCCGAATTGGGCTACTTATTCAGTGCCGGTTTATTGGGGATGGCTGCAGGTTCCTTATTTTTAGCGCCTTTAGCGGATAAAATAGGACGTCGCCCGTTATTATTGATTTCAGTCACTTTATCGGCGCTGGGAATGTTAGGTTCCGCTTATAGTGCGAGCTACGGCGCATTAGGTTTTTGGCGTCTGATTACCGGCTTAGGAGTCGGCGGGATTTTGGTGGGAACAAACGTTCTGACCAGCGAATATTCCTCGCGTAAATGGCGTAGTCTGGCAATTAGTATTTATGCTTCGGGATTCGGTATCGGCGCCGTACTTGGCGGTATGTTTGCGGTGGTTTTACAGGAAGAATACAGTTGGCATGCGGTGTTTTTGGCGGGCTTTATTCTAACCGCCGTCTGTTTAATTGTGTTACTTATCTGGCTGCCCGAATCCATTGATTTCTTAATGACCCAACAGCCGCGCAATGCGCAGATCCGTTTAAATAAGATTACCAAAAAGATGGGATTGAAAGGGCAATGGACATTACCGGAAAAAGTTCTTGCTTCAGCAAGTAAATTGCCGCTTACGCAGTTGTTTAACAAAAATTATCGAAAATCCACCGCACTTATCTGGATCGCGTTTTTCGCTATCATGTTCTGTTATTACTTCGTCAGTTCATGGACACCGGCTTTACTAAAAGAGGCGGGCATGACGACGGAACAAAGCGTGAGTGTCGGCATGATGGTCTCGCTGGGCGGCACTTGCGGTTCCCTGCTTTACGGTTTACTGGCGAGCCGTTGGAAAGCAAAACAAATGTTAGTGCAATTTACCGTATTATCGGCTTTTTCAGTGATTATCTTTATTCTGTCTTCATCAATCCTGTGGTTGGCAATGCTGTTCGGTATTCTTGTAGGCGGCTTTATGAACGGCTGTATTAGCGGGCTTTATACGTTAAATCCAAGTATTTATGCCGCTAATATCCGCAGCACAGGAGTGGGTTGGTCTATTGGTGTAGGGCGTATCGGGGCGATTCTTGCTCCCCTTGCCGCCGGTGTTTTATTGGATTACGGCTGGGACAAACAAAGCCTGTATATAGGTGTCGGTTTCGTGCTGTTAATCGCCGCAATTGCTTTATCCCTATTGCGGATCAAAACAACATTAGTTAAATGTTAAAATCTGTAAAATAATCCCTGTTGGCTATTGTTCAACAGGAATAAACGCGGTATATTCACCCTCGTTTTATTATTCTATTATCCAATCTAAGAGGGAAAATCCATGGGCGGCATTAGCATTTGGCAATTACTTATTATTGTTGCAATTATTGTTTTACTTTTCGGTACTAAAAAATTACGTACTTTAGGTACGGATTTGGGCGAATCGGTAAAAGGCTTCAAAAAAGCAATGAATGAAGATGATCCGAAAGATGCCGAATTCAAATCTTTAAATAAAGATGAATCCGCAACTGCCGGCTCTGAAAAAGTAAAAGACAAAGAGCAGGCTTAATCCGTGTTTGACATCGGTTTTTCTGAATTACTTCTTATTTTTATTGTGGGCTTAGTGGTACTAGGCCCTCAACGTCTTCCTGTTGCGATTAGAACTGTAATGGGCTGGGTTCGTACTATTCGCGGATTAGCCGCGAATGTACAAAACGAGCTGGCTCAGGAGCTAAAATTACAGGAATTACAGGAAAGTATTAAAAAGGCGGAAAACCTCAATTTAAAAAATCTTTCGCCGGATCTCGCAAAAACGGTGGAAGAGTTAAAGGCTTCCGCTGAAAAAATGAAAGCGGATTTAGATAAAGCGGCGGCTGAAACCAACACGACGATTGATGAGCAAATTCAAATTCTGCGTGAAGAAAATGCGCAGACTCAGTCTAATGACGTAGCAACATCGGATACCGTTGAAAAAAGCATTGCTGACGAATTCTCAATAAAAAATGATGAAAATCCTACCGCACTTTCTTCTGTCGTTTCTTCCGTGGACAGTATTCAAAACGGACAATCCGATTTGGAACTTGATGCGCAGGCGGAAGTGGATCGCCAGCTAGCGGCAATGATGGATAAATATGCGCCGCCGGATGATGTTGCCGAGAACCCAATTTCTACAGAAAAAACTAGTTAAAGCAAGTAAGAGAACAATATGAGCAGCGTTGAAGAGTCTCAACCCTTAATTACCCATTTAGTTGAATTACGTAATCGTTTATTACGTTCAATTATGTTCGTATTAATTGTATTTTGCGGTTTAGTTTATTTTTCAAACGATATTTATCATTTAATCGCTACGCCTTTATTAGAACAAATGCCGCAAGGCTCCACAATGATTGCAACCAATGTTGCCGCGCCCTTTTTTACCCCAATCAAATTAACCGGTATTGCCGCCGTATTTTTGTCGGTGCCTTATATTTTGTATCAGGTTTGGGCGTTTGTGGCGCCGGCTTTGTATCAACATGAAAAACGGTTGATTTATCCGTTATTGTTTTCCAGCACCGTGCTGTTTTATACGGGCGTTGCCTTTGCTTATTATGTTGTATTTCCAATCGTATTTGGTTTTTTAACAAAAACCGCACCGGACGGCGTTGCCATCGCAACGGATATCAGCAGCTATCTTGATTTTGTTCTGACGTTATTTTTAGCTTTCGGTATTTGTTTTGAAGTGCCGGTCGCCATTATTCTATTATGCTGGACAGGGGTGACAACGCCTGAAGATTTGAAAGAAAAACGCCCTTATATTATTGTGGCGGCTTTTATTATCGGTATGTTATTAACGCCGCCGGATATTTTTTCTCAAACATTGCTTGCCGTACCTATGTGTTTATTGTTTGAAATCGGGCTTTTATTTGCAAGATTCTATCGCCCGAAAGAGGATGAAACTGATAACGGCAGTTCGGAATTAACCAAACATAAAGAATAATCTCCATTCATTAGGCGCCGTTATGTTCGTGCCTGTTCATCTGTAAATTAAACGGAAAGACAAAAGGAAATATTATGACCCAGCAAATTTTCACCGGATTCCCGGCCCGTCGTTTACGTCGTTTACGCAAACATGATTTTAGCCGTCGATTAGTGGCGGAAAACGCGCTTACCGCCGATGATCTTATCTATCCCGTTTTCGTTATTGAAGGCGAAAACCGTAGAGAACCTGTTCCTTCAATGCCGGGCGTGGAACGTTTAACTATTGATCAATTATTAGTTGAAGCCGGTTTATTGGTGAAATATGGCGTGCCGGTTATCGCATTATTTCCGGTTGTCGGCGCCGAACGCAAATCTTTGATGGCGGAAGAAGCTTATAATACCGATGGTTTGGCACAACGAGCGGTACGCGCATTAAAAGCCGCTTATCCGCAATTAGGGGTGATGACAGATGTTGCATTGGATCCTTTTACCACCCACGGGCAAGACGGTATTATTGACGAAACCGGCTATGTGGTAAATGAAATCACTACGGAGGTGTTGGTAAAACAGGCTCTTTCGCACGCGCAAGCCGGTGCCGATATTGTGGCTCCGAGTGATATGATGGACGGTCGTATCGGTAAAATCCGTGAGGCGTTGGAAGCTGAAGGCTTTATCAATACGCAGATTATGGCGTATTCGGCAAAATATGCATCGAATTTCTATGGTCCCTTCCGTGATGCAGTGGCGTCTGCAGGTAATTTAAAAGGCGGAGATAAGAAAACCTATCAGGTTGATCCTGCCAATAGCGACGAAGGTTTACAGGAAGTTGCCCTAGATCTGCAGGAAGGTGCGGATATGGTTATGGTTAAACCCGGCATGCCTTATTTAGATATGGTTTATCGTGTAAAGGATTATTTCGGGGTGCCGACTTTCGCTTATCAGGTTTCCGGTGAATATGCCATGATGATGGCGGCTATTCAAAACGGCTGGTTAAAAGAAAAAGAATGTATTATGGAAAGTCTGCTTTGCTTTAAACGGGCAGGCGCAGACGGAATTTTGACTTATTTTGCCAAACAAGTGGCGGAATGGCTTTATTTGGAAGGCAAAAATAAATAATTCCATTACCATTAAATGGAATAGAGCGGACTATGCCGTTTATTAATTTATAAAAGTGCGGTCAAAAATTTTGAATTTTTCACCGCACTTTTTGTTTGTTATGCTCATAAAGTAAAACAGACGAATTTTAAAGAAAAAAGCATCTCAAACTCAAGATGCTTTTTAAATGACTAATTATTTATTAGTATCTTTTTCTAAGGCTTCTAACGGAGAAGCTTTTTGTATAATACATTGTTCCGCCAATACCTTGCCGACGCTGGTGGTCAGCATATTGGCATCGCCGCGTTCGAACCAATGCCAGTGAATATTGGTGTAGCTATTACCGCTTTCAGAGACCGTTGAAGTTAGCTTTTGTGTCACATTATTGAAAGTCAGGTTAATAACCGAACCTGATTTTTGGCGTTTTTTGCTCTTATTACCCGTATTAATATTACGAACTATTCTTACTTCCTTGTCATCCTTACAACGATATAATGTTGCCGTCCCTTTTTGTGTGGTTTTATCCATTACCGCCGTTTTTACCGCCGGTTTGGCTGTAGAAGGCAATGGAAGAACAGAAACCGAATTGCTACAAGCGGTCATCAGTAACATTGTGGAAAGTAAGAGTAGCGTTTTCAAAATGTGGCTCCGTTATTTACTGTATTGGTATGTCCCGTCAGCCTGGCGAGTAAAGGTTGCGCCGTTTGCCAACCGCATGGTTTTAACACGGCCTTGCGCATTTAAAGAAACCTGTACTTTATCACCCGGTTTGAAGTTGCTTAACGCACCGCCGGCACCGTTTGCTTTAGTCATTGCATTTACGTCGGAAATATTCAGATTGTTGTCACGGAATACTTGCATTAATGATGTTCCTTGCGGAATGACCAATGTTTTTGAAGCACTGCCGGCAGCGGAAACCGTAGCCGGTTTTGCGTCGGTGACGGATGGTTTTTTCGGCGCCGGTTTAACCGGTTTGTTTTCTGCCACGCTTACCTTTTCAGTGGCTTTGGTTTTTTCTGCCGGTTTAGCTTTAACCTGTTCAACGGCTCTTGGTTTTTCCGTTGCTTTAGGCGTGTCGACAGCCTTAACTTTTTCTATCGGTTTTGCTTGTTCTGCAACCTTTGTTGTATCCGTAGTTTCAGCTTTCGCCGCTTCCGTAGCGACGGATTCGGATTGTAGGTTTGGTGTTGTCGGCGCAGGCGCTGATAAGGCGTTTTCCGCCGTTGCATTTGCCTGTTCGACAGCTTCGGTTGTCGGCGCCGTATTGTTTACATCAACATTTTCAATTGCTTGACTTTGATCCAGCGGCTGGAATTCGATCGGTAAATTTTTGTTATTATCCGTTTGAAAATCTTCTACCGTATCGGAACTCGGTTTTAACCAAAGTAATGCGAGTAATAAAATGACGACACAAATTAATGCGATCGCTAAACGGCGATGTTTTCTTGGTAATTTTTGCATTACCGCCCAATCTTCAGGTTTTTTCATCTTGCTTTTAACCTCGGTATCTGTTGTATCTTTTGATGAAGTTTCCACTTGAGGTTCCGCTTGAACATCTTGAGCGTTAAAGGATTCCGCAGAAGTATTAATATCCGAATTCATATTTTCAATGGACGCGCTGGTTGCACTTGTGGCTGTTGCGCTAACGGTTTTCACCTTTTCTGCGATAGTGCTTTCCGTAGTATTTTCAATTTTTGCATTATCTGCGGATTCGCCGAAAGTCGGTTCTTTGCGCACAGCGAAATGATTGGGTTCCACCGCTTCTTTTTTGGCAAAAATGCTTTTTGCTTTGTTAAATAATGACGGTTCCGGCTTTACCACTTTTTTCGGCGTGATGGGTTCAACTTGATTAAAACCTAAATCCAACTCATTTTGTGACGGTTTTTCTGAAGATGGATTATTTTCGGGCGTTCTTTCCACGATATACCTCAATGCTAAACTTATTGTAACTGTTGCACAGGAAAGTGCGGTCACAAAAATCAATATTTTTGTGTGTCGGTTATCCGACAAAACTTTCAGGATTATATCCTTGCTTGTTTTATTACCAAAATCAATTGGAATTATAAATGGCAAAAAACCTCTCTATTTTATAGGAAGTTTGAGCCTTTGCCTAGGATAAAAACAATTCTTATCCCGTTTAAAATTAACCGCCGTAAAGGGTCTTATTCGGTTCGTGAGCGATTTCCCGCGCCAGTTTAGGCACTAAATAACCCGAAGTCAGGCTTTGTAGTTCCCGGTAAATTTCAACGGCTCTTTGATCCGGAACATAAAAATGGCTCGCGCCTTCAACTTTATCCAGCAAATGCAGGTAATAAGGTAAAATACCGGTCCGGAATAATTTATCCGATAAGTTTTTCAGGGTTTGTGCGTTGTCGTTAATATTTTTTAGCAGTACGGATTGATTTAACAGTACTACGCCGGCATTTTTTAATTTATTTAATGCCCGTGTTAATTGTTCGTCAATTTCATTGCCGTGATTGATATGGGTTACCAGCACCGTATTGAGGCGGCTTTCCGTAAGAATTTTGCAGAACGCACCGGTAATGCGTTGCGGAATAACCACGGGCAATCTGGTATGAATACGCAAGCGTTGTAAATGCGGTATCTTTTCCAGTTTTTTTATTAACCAATCCAATTCGTGATCTTTTGCCATAAGCGGATCTCCGCCGGAAAAAATCACTTCTTCAATTTGCGGGTTTGCCGAGATATAATCCAACGCTTTTTGCCAGTTGGTTTTATTGCCCTGATTGTCGGCATAGGGAAAATGACGGCGGAAACAATAACGGCAGTTAATGGCGCAACCGCCTTTTACCATGAGTAATAAACGGTTTTTATATTTGTGCAGAATATTCGGTGCGACGACTTGTTGTTCTTCAAGAGGATCTTTTGAAAAACCGTCTACAGTTAGAAATTCGTCGGCAGAGCTCATCGCTTGCAGAAATAAAGGATCCTGTGCATTACCGGCTTCCATTTTTCGTACAAAGGGCAATGGTACGCGCATGGCGAATAATTTGCGCGCATGAATATCTTTTTCAAATTTATCAATAGGTAAGGAGAGAGTTTTCAGTAAAACTTCCGGATCGGAAATGGAATTTGCAAGAATTTCTAACCAATTCTCTTCTCTAACTGGGTTATTTTGAGTTAAAATACGCACTTTAAAAAAACAGCTCTATTAAATTGAGGATAATAATGGCTACATATACTACCAGTGATTTCAAACCAGGTCTAAAATTTATGCAAGACGGCGAACCTTGCGTGATCGTTGAAAATGAATTTGTAAAACCGGGTAAAGGTCAAGCTTTTACGCGCACCCGTATTCGTAAATTAATTTCAGGTAAAGTATTAGATGTGAACTTTAAATCCGGTACTTCTGTTGAAGCGGCAGACGTGATGGATTTAAACTTAAACTATTCATACAAAGATGAAGATTTCTGGTATTTTATGCACCCGGAAACATTTGAGCAATATTCCGCCGATTCAAAAGCGGTAGGCGATGCGGAAAAATGGTTGTTAGATCAAGCCGAATGTATCATCACATTATGGAACGGTTCGCCGATTTCGGTTACTCCGCCTAACTTTGTCGAATTAGAAGTTGTGGATACGGATCCGGGCTTAAAAGGCGATACTGCGGGTACCGGCGGTAAACCTGCGACGTTAAGCACCGGCGCAGTAGTTAAAGTGCCTTTATTTATTCAAATCGGCGAAGTAATTAAAGTGGATACTCGCTCAGGCGAATATGTTTCTCGCGTAAAATAATTCAGCTTATTACGAACAAAAAGCCGGTTATTGCCGGCTTTTTGTATTTATCGCGCCGTTTGCGGCAGGAAATAGGTTTCTTGTTCGCTCACTTCCAGAATAGAGGCGTAGTCATCATGCCAGTCGCCTAATACGATTCGCTTAAAGTGCGGTGGAATTTGATGAATATTTTGTCGGTGCGTATGTCCGTGAATCATTTGCCGCACCTTGAAACGTTCAAAAATCTGACACACAAATTCTCCGTTAACATCCATAATTTCCGCAGATTTCATTTTTTTATCATGCCGGCTTTGTCTGCGAATTTTATCGGCAATTTTTATGCGCACTTTTAACGGTAACAATAAAAACAGCCGTTGTCGCCATTTTTGATGTACTTTTCGGCGAAAAGTCTGATAATTCACATCATCGGTGCAAAGCGTATCGCCGTGGCAGATTAATGTATCCGTACCGTATAAATTTACTATTTTGTAATCAGGTAATAGCTGTAAACCGCAGGATTCGGCAAATTTTTCGCCCAGTAAAAAATCCCGATTGCCATGAATAAAATAACAAGGAATGTTTTTTTCGGTCAGTTGCTTAATTTGTGCCTGAACCCTGCTTATTAACGGTGATTTTTCATCGTCACCGACCCAAAAATCGAACAAATCGCCAAGGATATAAACCGCTTGTGCCTGAGGAGCAATATTGTGCATAAAATGCTCAAAAAGTGCGGTCAATTTCGGGCGATTTTCGCGGAGATGAAGATCAGAGATAAAATAGGTTTTTTTCATGTTATTTGAATTTTTTAAGTTAGTGATTTTTTTGCCAAACAGTCGAATTTTTATTGGGATTTTCTACACTTAATTAGCTAATTTCGCTATACTTTAGCAAATTTTTTTAAGGTATTAAATTATGTTGAAATTAATTCGAATTATTCTTGTGGCTATCTGTTGCGTTTTAATTTGCGTATTAGGCACGATTTTCTCTTTAATCCGTTTTAGACACCCGAGTAATGTAGGCGTAATGGCGCGTTGGTTCGGGCGTTTATACCCTTTGTTCGGTTTGCGGGTCGAACATCGTTTCCCGGATAATGTGGATCAGAATGTGCCGGCAATTTATATCGGTAACCATCAAAATAATTACGATATGGTGACGATTTCCTACATGGTACGCCCGCGTACGGTAAGTGTGGGTAAGAAAAGCCTGATTTGGGTGCCGTTTTTCGGTATTTTATATTGGGCGACGGGGAATATTTTTCTGGATCGCGACAATAAAAATAAAGCTCATAACACAATGACGGAATTAGCGCGTCGAATTCAGCAGGATAATATTTCAATTTGGATGTTCCCCGAAGGTACTCGCAGCCGCGGTCGCGGTTTGTTGCCGTTTAAAACCGGCGCCTTTCATGCGGCGATTTCCGCCGGCGTGCCGATTATTCCGGTAGTTTGTTCGACAACCCATAAGAAAATTGATTTAAACCGTTGGAATAACGGCAAGGTAATTTGTGAAATTATGCAACCTATTGATACGCAAAGTTACAGCAAAGAAAATGTGCGCGAACTGGCGTCTCATTGCCATGATTTGATGAAAAAACGTATTGCGGAGCTGGATGCGGAAGTCGCCCAAGTAGGAAAGTAAAAGTTTATGGAAAATTATTCGCGCCGCCGACTTTTCAAAAAAACCCTGATTGCCACCGCACTTGTGGCGACGCCGGCGCCTTTGCTGGCGGCAAGTCGGCAACCGTTGGTTATTCCGCCGCTACTTGAAAGCCGTCGCGGTCGTCCCGTTATTTTGAGTACGGAAAGTACGCAAACGGCGCTGATTGACGGTAAATTAGTGGAAGTGTGGGGATTTAACGGACGTTATCTCGGCCCGACGGTGCGCGTCAAACAAGGCGATTTCGTTAAATTGAACTATCGTAACAATTTAACTCAATTAGTGGCGCTGAATATTCAGGGCTTGCAAACTTCCGGCGAGTTATTGGGAAGTATCGGACACAGTTTAAAACCCGGCGAAGGTTGGGCGCCTATTGTGCCGATTACGCAATCCGCCGGTACTTGCTATTATCATTCCTGTACTTTGGCAAGTTCCGCTTATCAGAATTACCGCGGTTTGGTGGGGATGTGGATTATTGATGACGATGAAAGCCGTAAAGCGAATTTGCCGAATAAATACGGCGTGAACGATATTCCGTTGATTTTACAGGACCAGCGTATTAATAGCGCCGGCACTCAATTATTTCAGCAAAACGAACCGCACTTTTACGGCGAGCGCTTATTTGTTAACGGGCAGGAAGCGCCTTATCTCAATATTCCCCGGGGCTGGGTACGTTTGCGCATATTAAATGCTTCGCTTTCCCGCGGCTACGATTTACGTATGGATGATGAGCGTGACGTTTTAATTATTGCGCAGGATCAGGGTTTTTTGCCGCAAAGTAAAACGGTGAAGCAATTTTTTGTCGGCCCGGGCGAGCGTGTTGAAATCCTGGTGGATCTCAATGAGGGTGAAAACGTTTCTCTTATTGTCGGCACAAAACGGGGATTACTGGACAAAGCAAAATTATTATTTAATTCCAACGGTGAGCTGGCGGATAACACGGTGCTGGAATTGCGTCCTGAAGGTTTGCTTTCCGTCTTTAACGGCAAGCCGAGTTTCCAATTCAGCGAAGCCGCCGTTTTACCGACACAAATTAAGCAGGAACGTTCATTCCATCTGGATGCTACGAACGGCATGATTAATCAAAAACGTTTTGATCCCCGCCGTATTGACGTAAATGCAAAGCAAGGTTCGGTGGAACGCTGGACGATTAGCAGTTCAATACCGACGGGATTCCGCATTCAGGGCGCCCGTTTTGTGATCGAAAGTATCGACGATAAAGCCACGGATGCCGCCGAATTAGTGTGGAAAGATACGGTTTGGATAAACGGTAAAGTACGGATTTTAGTGAAATTCGATAATCTGTCATCAAACACACAACCCTTTATTTTCGGCAGTTCGGATTTAATGCAGGCGGATAAAGGTGCAATCGGATTGATTGTGGTGCAATAATTTCTTTAGATTCAGTGGATACAACACCATCTAAGCATCTGGTTTAGATGGTGTTTTTTATGTAACTTTCCGTTAGCCCATCATCTGCAACCAGATTGCGGAGATCGGCATAATAATAAAGAGAGCGGGCAGCATATTAGCCACTTGGAAGTGTAAAATCCCGCAAATGCGAAAGCCCGTAGCCACCATTAACATACCGCCTGCGGCGGCAAAATCCGCGCGCATCTCGGGCGTGATTAAGGGGATAATTAACACGGCGCTATAAGCCAGCGCTATTTGTAAAACAGTCTGCGGAATTGCGGCGGTAGCAATAGTGGAACCCAGTGTCGTGCCAAAGATTATGGCGGTAAAGAAATCCAGAAACGCTTTAACAATAAGAATACTTGAATCGCCGGTCAATCCCTCGTTCATTGAACCGAAAATCCCTGTTCCGCTAAAGGAAAATAAAATTACGATACCGACGAATTTTTGCAGGAATTCTTCATGGGATACACCTTTTTTTTGATTATTCGGTAAGATTTTTTCAACAATGGTTTTGGTTTTTGAGGCTAATTTATTAATACCTTGTTCCAATAGAATTAATTCGCCTAATATGGTACCCAATAGCAAGGCAAGGATCATCGCCGGCATTTGAGCGACTTTGGCTATCATAACGATGCCCATACACATGGAACAAAGCCCGAATAGCATGGTAAGATTGGTTCGAAGACGTTCCGGCACTCGACCGCCGAGAGCGGCACCGATAAGCCCGCCGAAAACAATGGCGCCGGCATTAATAAATGGTCCGATAATCATGAAAATTCCTTAAGATTTATTATTTTGAAAGGAAAGAAGAAAAAAGTGCGGTTAAAAATTTTGATTTTTTAACCGCACTTTTATTGTATTCCCATTTGAATGCTTGTGCAAATCGCTATCGGATTGTAAAGGCGATTGGTACGCTGATGGCATTTGCCATGCCTGCAGGTTTCTGGCCGATGGATTTTGCGTTTTTCACCGCTTCTAAAGCGGAATTATCCAAATCTTCGGTTCCGGAAGATTTAACCACACGGGCATTTGAAAGCGAACCGTCATTGCCGATATTAAAAGCAACAATTACAGTGCCTTGCTTACGCATCATTTTTGCACGTTGGGAATAACGTTTATGGCGTTCTATTTCCCGACGAAGGGCGATTTTATAAGCATCAACTTCAGATGAGCCGGTTCCTTGTCCCGCTAAATTCGGGTTATCGCTATTTATCGTATTGCTCAAGCCGGTTGCTTTTGAATTCGCATTGGCATTGGAAAGTACAATCTTATCCGCTTTTATCCCTTGTTGTACCGGCGGCGGTACTTTTTTGGCTTTTTCTTTCGGTTTTTCTCTCGGCTTTTCTTTCGGTTTTTCTTTCGGCTTCTCTTTAGGTTTTTCTTTTTTCAGAGTCGGGTCTTCAACCGCTTCTTTTTGTACGATTTCTTCTTTGGTTTGCGGTTCCGGTTCAGCGGTAGGCTGTGTTTCTTCAACCATAGTCGCCATCATCATTTCCATTGAAATATTAGTGTCGATAATTTGTGCCGCCATGCCGTTTGCATTATCGTTTTCTTTAAAGGAAAAAAATAATGCGGCGACAATTCCCCCGTGAAACAGCAACGATCCGAGAAAGCCCGCAATGGAAGGTCTTCGCATATTATTTGCCTTTTTCTTTCACGGTGACAATAGCGACGTTTTTAATGTCGTTTTTTGCCATTAAGTCAGTAATGGAAACAAAATCCTGAAAAGAAGATTTTGCATCGACTTTTAAAGTGACTTTTTGTTCTTTGTCCCAGCCGTTGATTTCCTGTTCTAATTCGGTTAGCTGAATCGGCTTGTCGTTAAAGTAAATTTCACCCTTTTCTGTGACAGTCAACAATTTAGCCAGATCATCCGCTTTGAAGGCCACAGTAGAGGAAGCTTTCGGTACGTTAACCTGAATTTTCCCTTGTGAAATAAAGGAAGCGGTGATCAGCACAATCGCCAACAGCACCAACATAATATCAATAAAGGGAATGATGTTGATTTCATCAAATTTTTTCACGTTACGCCCCTATATTTTTTTGGCTGTTTAGTGCTTTCCATTTTAAACGGTTAACTTCTACTTTGCGTCCTAATGCGCTGTAAAACACCATAGACGGAATGGCGACTAAAATCCCTACTGCCGTTGCTTTTAAGGCAAGTGACAAATGTAACATAATGGCTGAAGCATCTATGTCGCCGCCGGAATTACCTAAATCATAGAAAGTAAGCAGGATGCCCACAACCGTACCCAGTAAACCGATGTAAGGGGCGTTGGCACCTATGGTGGAAATAATGGTCAGATGGCGGTTTAAATCAATATCTAAAGAATGGATATTACTGTAAGCATGGACTTTTACACGGCTTAGGAAGATAAAACGCTCAATTACAAACCAAATCATAATAAAGCTCATTAAGCCTAATAATCCGAGAATAATATAGTCACTATAATTTTTTAAAAAATCGAATAATGCTGTTGTCATTGGGTAAACCTTGGTTAAGAAAGAAACGGACTTTGAATTAAGTCTCTAAATATAATTGAGAATGAATTTCAATTAGAAACAGATTTTAGCAAAGTTGAGGAAATTGGTAAATATTGACAGTTCATCTAATGAGAGAATATTTATGAAATAGATCAAAGTGCGGTAAAAAAGGGGAAATTTTCATTTCCCCAAGGTTAAAGGATGACGTTAGATTAGAATTTGTAAGAAACGCTTAATTTATAATTACGACCCGGGTCTAAGTCCACTGAACCGTAGTATTGGGTACTGTGATCTTTGTAGGCTTTATCAAAGATATTATCAATACCGAAGGTTAATTCTAAGCCTTTCGCTTGTGCCGGCGACCAAGAGACGTACATATTGCTTACGGCATAGCTTTCTTTGAGGGTCGAGTCGTCCACATCAATCGCACGCACATACATGGTATTCCAACCCAATTCAACTTGAGCGGACGAAATATATTGGCTTAAAGTGAAGTTATAGCGGTCACCGGTGTCGGCAAAGGCGGCTAAACCGGTAGATTTTTGTTCGCTTCTGGCTCGGGCATAGCTGACGGAGAATGAGGTATCCTCATAACGGTATTTTGCTTGAGCTTCCACCCCTTTGATGTCGACCTTACCGAGATTACAGTAGATACTGCCGCTACTTATCGCACTTGTATTTACACAACGGCTTGCCGATACGGTTTGATTGATATTGTCATAATCGGTTTTGAAATATTTAGCCGTGAAGGAAAAACCGTCAATATCGGAGAACAAACCGTCTTTAGCATAGCTAAAGCCGACTTCTTTGTTATCGCCGCGGGCAGCCTCTAAATTACCGTCATAGGCTCGGGTTCCGCGCAAATAGATTTCGCCGGCATCCGGTCCCTTAAACAATTCGGTATAATTGGCAAATACGATCAAATTGTCCGTCAGGCTGTATTTTAACCCCAACGCTTTTGAAAAACGATGGTAGGATTTATCGAAATCGCTGGCTAAATCCGCTTTATAATGATCGAAGCGGACACCGGGAATGATCATCAAATTGCCTAATGCAATTTTATCTTCCACATAAACGGAAGTACTGTCCATGTCGGCAACATAGGTATTATTTACCGAGCCCAATGCTTGCGCTTTGCTATTGTAATATTCTCCGCCAACCAAAAATTGATGGCTGGTTACCCCTAAATCAAATTCGGATGTATTGGAGAGCGTACCGCCCACAGTGCGGACTTTAGATTTCGGCGAGCCCATTGAAGCCACTTCAGTTTCCGTATTATAGGTGTTCGCTTTGATATTAACCCAATTATTGTGTTCCGGATTAAAGCCATAAGAAAGGGTGTAGGTTTTACGGGTCAGTTCGGTGTAAGCTTTACCGTGGTTTGTCTCCACATAACCCGGTTCGCCGGGCTGCGGCACATCGCCCAAACACATCCCCATATTGGCTCGATAACAACTTAACGCCGTGTTGGTATAGCGTTCTGCGGAAGCCTTTATCCATTGTTCGTTGCTGATATTATATTTTGTCTTGAACAAATAGTTGGATAAATGACCTTTATTTTTGTTTTTCAAGCCGTTACCATCTTCACCGTCGCGTTGGTGGCGATAATTGAAATAACCCAATAAATCTAGATTACCGCGACGACCGTACAGCATTGCCGTACCCTGATTGGAATTACCGTTCGAACCGTAACCGTATTTTACTTTACCGCCGAAGTTTTCCCCCTTTTCCAGCATATCTGCGGCATCAACGGTTTCAAATTTTATCGAACCGCCGAGCGATCCCGCCCCGGTCGAAACGGAATTCGAACCCACATCAATATCAACACGTTTTAGAATTTCGGGATCAATACCGTAGTTACCGTTATGGTGGAATGAATAACCGTTTTGACGGGCGCCGTCGACGGTGACATTGAGATATTCTTCGCTCACGCCGCGAATGTTATAGCGTTCCACCGTAGAACGCGCACCGTTAACGTTTACCCCCGGCACACCGCGGATCACATCAGACATTTTAGTTGCCTGACGAACTTTTGTTACCCCTTTGGCGGCGATATTTTCCGCCTGTGGAGAAAAGTTGTCGCTTACCACATCAATGGTATCCAATGTCTCGGCATGAACCGTCGCAGCAACAAAAGCAGTTAATGGCAGTAAAGAGATTTTAAGTTTTTTCATACATCAATAATCCTTAGGTTTAAAAATCGCTACATTTTTAACATTAATACGAATTATTTTCAATTGCATAAAATGAAAAAGGTTCAATTTTTCGATAAAAATAATTTTTTTATGACAAATGTCACATTTTTTTAAATGAAAAATAAAAAAATAGAGTAAGGCTTATAGAATGTGCGGATATAGCGTTTTTATGCCCCCCTCCGCCTTGCAGGCACCTCGCCCGACTTCGCGGGGGAGGGAACGGATTGAAATAGTGTTGTCGTTATCAAAATACGCAATAATATAGCTCCCCCACAAAGCTGGGGGAGCTGTCACGAAGTGACTGAGGGGGCGGGGATTTCCCCCTCCGCCTTGCAGGCACCTCGCCCGACTTCGCGGGGGAGGGAACGGAGTGAAATGGCGTTGGCGTTATCAAAATACGGCAAAAATATCGCTCCCCCACAAAGCTGGGGGAGCTGTCACGAAGTGACTGAGGGGGGAGAAAATATAAAAAAGTGCGGTTATAATTTCACGACTTTTGCTTGTTTCACCATATTTTCGCTCACTTCAAGAATAGTAATTTGTAACCCTTCAATCTCACAAACCGTTCCTTCCTGTGGGATTTCTTCAAGATATTCCAGGATCAGCCCGTTAAAGGTGCGCGCTTCATCTGTATTTAAATGCCAGTTCAACATTTTATTGATATCGCGGATATTTGCGGAGCCGTCGATAATCATTGAACCGTCGGATTGTTTGGTGATCTCTTCATTGATAGAGGGGGTGGTTGAAGTAGTAAATTCACCCACGATTTCCTCTAAAATATCTTCCAGTGTGACCAAGCCTTTAATATCGCCGTATTCGTCTACCACCAAGCCGATACGTTCTTTTCTGTGACGAAAGTTTAATAATTGCGCAGTGAGCGGTGTGCCTTCCGGAATGTAATAAATTTCATCCACGGCACGAATAAGCATTTCTTTAGTGAATTCGTTTTTATCCATCATTAGGCGATAGGCCTCACGAACTCTCAGCATACCTAATACGTTTTGTTCCATATCGCCTTTATAAAGTACCACGCGACCGTGCGGTGCATGGTTTAACTGACGCATAATCGCTTTCCAGTCGTCATCAATATCAATGCCCGAAATATCATTGCGCGGCACCATAATGTCATCGACTGTTACTTCTTCTAAATCAAGAATAGAAAGTAACATTTTCTGGTGAGCGGAAGGTATAAATTTACCCGATTCATTCACAATGGCTCGTAATTCTTCCGGGCTGATGGAATGCGCTTTTGTTTCGGTTTTCAGCCCGGTAATCTTTATAAGCCCCTGAATAATAATATTCATGAAGAAAACTAAAGGTGAGAATAGTTTCATCAAGAGAATTAACAGGTGGCTTGAGGTAAAGGCTACTTTTTCCGGATAGATCGCCGCAATTGTTTTCGGATAAATTTCGGAAAAAACCAGCATCACAAAGGTGAGTACGCCTGTTGCGATGGCAACACCCATATCGCCGTACAAACGCATACCAATGATGGTGGCGATAGCGGAAGCCGAAATATTGACCAGATTATTGCAGATAAGAATCAGGCTGAGTAATTTATCGGTTTTTTTAAGTAAAGTTTCCGTTTTTTTGGCGCCTTTATGTCCTTTTTCGGCGAGATAGCGCATGCGATAACGGTTCAAAGAAAGCAATCCGGTTTCCGAACTGGAAAAATAGGCCGAGAGAATCAGGAGAATAAAGAGAGTTATAAATAACGTACTAAGGGGAATACTGTCCAAAGTAAATAATCCTTTGTTGAATTAAACATAAAAGTGCGGTTAAAAAATTTAAATTTTTTTGATAGGTTTTAAACCGAAATTATCACCAATTTTCACCGCACTTTTCTAAGCCGATTTAGTTCATACCAAGCATTGCCCGGCTACCAAAATAGGCGATAGTGAGTAGAATCATACCTGAAATGGTATAAATTATCATTTTTTTTCCACGCCAGCGGTATTTCCAATGTCCGATTAATAAGACGGCATAAACAATCCAGGCTAAAAAGGAGAATATCGCTTTTTGAATGTTTTCATTGCCAAAAAAGTCGGCAAGATAAACCGCGCCGGTGAGCAAGGTCAGGGTCAGTAGAATTTCTCCGCTTAACATCACACGGAAGAAATGACGTTCAACCATCATTAACGGCGGCAATAAAGGGGAAATAACCATTTGTTTGGTTTTTAATTTACGATCTAACCAAGCTAACTGAATGCTTTGTAACATGGCGATAAAACAGACGGCGTAGGCGAACATGGCTAATAAAATATGAAGCAGTAAGCCTAGATCCTGCGCAAGATTTTGTATTACATGACTTGGTGCAAAGGCGGCGAGTGTGACATTAATCGTCGCAAAGCAATATATGATCGGTAATAAAAACCAGAATGTTTTTATTTTTAAAGCGATAGCTACAGTAGCGAGAATGGCAATTAGCACGGATATCAAGGAACCGATTTCCATTAACGTAAAGTTTTCGCCGCTGAATAAATTGCTGAAAAATGGAAATAAACTGATGAAATGGCAAATTACAGCGAAAAGTGCGGTCAAAATAAACCAATTTTTATTCGGACGTTGAATTTGTTCTCCTGATTGCGCTTTTGCCAGCATGGGGGCAATAAACAAAATACTTATAATATAAAACAAAGCAGAAAAGAGAGCGAACGACATAATTCTTAATCCTGTAACCAATCATATTTTTAATTTTAGCGAGGGTTTAACAAAATCGCCAGTATTTATTAGTTTGTGGGAGAGAAATCACTATAAATGGTGAAAATCCCGATAATTCAAGTATAATGACAGCAAATTTTTATCTCGAGACAAAATAGGATAAGAGAACAATGTTTGAGAATTTATCGGATCGTCTGTCGAAAACGCTGCGCAATATTACCGGCAAAGGGCGTTTAACCGAAGATAATATCAAAGATACCTTGCGCGAAGTACGTATGGCGTTATTGGAGGCGGATGTTGCGCTTCCCGTGGTGCGCGAATTTATCAATAAAGTGAAAGAAAGCGCTCTCGGTGAAGAAGTTAATAAAAGTTTAACTCCAGGTCAGGAGTTCTTAAAAATCGTTCAAAAAGAACTTGAATCCGCAATGGGCGAAAGCAACGAGAGCTTAAATCTTGCCAGCCAACCGCCGGCGGTAATTTTAATGGCTGGTTTGCAAGGTGCCGGTAAAACTACTTCTGTGGGTAAATTGGCGAAATTCTTAAAAGAACGCCATAAGAAAAAAGTACTGGTCGTTTCTGCCGACGTTTATCGCCCGGCGGCAATTAAGCAATTGGAGACCCTCGCTCAATCTGTTGATGCGGATTTCTTCCCCTCTGATGTCAAACAAAATCCGGTAGATATTGCCAAAGCGGCATTGGCGGACGCTAAGCTTAAATTTTACGACGTCTTAATTGTGGATACCGCAGGTCGCTTACATGTTGACGGCGAAATGATGGACGAAATCAAACGGATCCATGAAGTACTGAACCCAATTGAAACCTTATTTACCGTTGATGCTATGACGGGGCAGGATGCGGCAAATACGGCAAAAGCCTTTAACGAAGCCTTGCCTTTAACCGGTGTGATTTTAACCAAAGTGGACGGTGACGCCCGTGGCGGTGCGGCGTTGTCTATTCGTCAAATTACCGGTAAACCGATTAAGTTCCTTGGTGTGGGTGAGAAAACCGATGCGTTGGAACCATTCCATCCGGATCGTGTTGCTTCCCGTATTTTAGGCATGGGAGACGTACTTTCTTTAATTGAAGATTTACAGCGTTCCGTTGATCATGAAAAAGCGGAAAAAATGGCGCAAAAGTTCAAAAAAGGTGATCAATTTACCCTTGAGGATTTCCGCGAACAACTGATTGAAATGAAAAAAATGGGCGGCATGATGTCTATGCTTGATAAATTGCCCGGTGCGAAAAATTTACCCGAACATGTGAAAAATCAAGTTGATGATAAAATGTTCGTGAAAATGGAAGCCATCATTAATTCCATGACTTTAAAAGAAAGGGCAAACCCGGACATTATCAAAGGTTCGCGTCGTCGCCGTATTGCAATGGGTTCCGGCACTCAGGTGCAAGATGTAAATAAATTGCTTAAACAATTTGATGAAATGCAACGTATGATGAAAAAAATGCGTAGCGGCGGTATGGCGAAAATGATGCGCGGTATGAAAGGAATGATGGGCGGCGGCTTAGGTGCGCTTGGCGGCTTAGGCGGTATGTTCGGTAAGCGGTAATTTTATGCAAATGACAAAAGGCTGAATATTATTTCAGCCTTTATTTTTGAAAAGTGCGGTCAAAAAACGAGATTTTTTGAGTGTTGACTTTGCTAATGATTTCAAAAAAAAAAGAGTAATCGTATTACCGGTTTTAATAAAATTAGCGAAATTGTATTTTTCGAAAAAACACCCCGGCTTTATATCGTTATAATAAAACCGAGGCGTTTACTCAGGGGTTAAACTGATTCCGTAACCGGTTTTTTGATTTCATGAATTTCAGTTACCGGTTCGCCGTGTTTTTTATCCCACCACTGGTAGATATTGGCTAATACGGAGCCGGATACCGAGTGCCATACGCAGGCAACCGCACAAGCTACCACGGATTCCGCATTGGTTGGGAAGAATTTTGCACTTAAACCTGTGGCAAGCCCGGCATTCTGTACGCCGACTTCAATGGATAAAGTGCGTTTTTTTGCCGTATTCATACCGAATACTCTGCCGGCGGCAAAGCCCAGAATATAGCCGGTGATATTGTGGCAGCCAATCGCCATAAGCATAATTAAGCCGGATTCTAAGAAACGTTCGCCCTGGAAGGCAACTACACCGCCGACAATGCAGGCAAAGGCGATAACCGCAACACCGGGCATTACGGAACGCACATCATTAAACCATTTTTGTTTATGGCAGCCCATATTAAATAAAGAACCTAAGCCTACCGGTAAGATAGTTACCAGCAGCATAAATTTGAACATGCCCCAACCGTCCATATCAATGGTTTCACCCACTAAATAATTGAGTAAAAGAGGTGTCATAACCGGTGCGATAATGGTGGATACGGTGGTCATGCCCACCGAAAACGCTACGTCGCCTTTACACAGAAAACTCATAATATTAGAGGCAACACCACCCGGGCAGGTACCTACCAACACTAAACCTAATGTTAAACCGGGGGAAAGATTGAACGCTTGCGCAATACTAATCGCTACAAAAGGCATAATAGTATATTGGGCAACGGTACCGATTAAAATATCAAGCGGACGTTTGGCTAAAATTTGGTAATCTTTTGCGCCTAATGTCATTCCCATTGAAAGCATAATAATACCTAAAACCAAGACCTGCGCATCACCTTTCACCCAGGTAAAAGCTTCGGGTACGATAAATGTGAATAAAGCCGTTAAAATAATAACGAGAGCCGTATTTTTAGCCAAAAACTGGCTAATTTTTTTGAGTGCGCGCATAGGGTTATGTCCTTGGATTATTGCTGATTTTTACTGAATAATTTTAATAATGCGCTGATTATAAATAATGTCAATATATAAAATAAGGTTATTTGATGAAATATTAAGTTTATTGATGGATTTTGTTTTATAAAATATTTAATTTGCTTGCATATTTAGATTATTATTCTAGTTTAATAAAAATAACTTACTCAAAGTTTTGTGAAAGGGAATAAGCGCCTTATTTGATAATTTTACGAAAATTTTTGTAAAAAAGCTGAAAATTGAATTTTTGCTCTCCAGCCTAGATAGAACGGCAGGCTTTATTTATCTACAGGTTGCGGAAGAACAGCAACTCATTTAAATCAGTGATTTCGAACGTCGGTACTAATGTCGCCTCACTGAAATGCTGAATTTTTTTGTCGGTTAAATTAATCCAAACCGCCTGACAACCCGCTTGAATGGCGCCTTGCACATCTGTGACTAGATTATCGCCTACGTGTAAAATTTCATGGGGCCGCACATTAAAGTAGCCGGCGGTCTGGCGGAATAGATCCTGATGGGGCTTTGCCCGCCCTTGCACACCGCCGGTGAGTACTAATTCGAACTGATCAAACCCCGCTCTTGACGGCGTTACGTTTCCGTTGGTTAATGCGGCTAATTTATACTGTCTCTTCAATTTATTTAATACTTCAAAATTTTGCTGCGGTACCTGCATTTTATGCCGCCATTCAAAGAAATCTTCCATTGCCGCATGAGAAATTCGCTCAATTTCGACCGCACTTTTTTGATGAGCCCGCAACAACTCGACGATAGTTTTTATTCGCCATTGGGTGACATCTTCCGCCAAAAGCGGAAAATCCAGTGCGGTTTTATTTTTCCAATACCGCCAATAACCGCCGTCCAATTGCGGAATCTGGCTGATTTTCCGTAAAAAATCCACCGAATGCCGCTCCGCATCTAAAATAACCTGCGAATTATCATAAAGCGTATCGTCCAAATCAAAAGAGATAACCTTAAAATCTTCTAAAGTGCGGTAAAATTTCATGAAATTTCCTATTTGCGGCGCTTAGCTCTAGGGTGAGCCTGATCATATACTTCGGCTAAGTGCTGAAAATTTAAGTGCGTATAAATTTGTGTGGTAGAAAGATTGCTGTGGCCTAATAATTCTTGTACCGCACGTAAATCGGAACTGGCTTCCAGCATTTGCGTTGCAAAGGAATGGCGCAGTTTATGGGGATTCAAATGGCTGTTTAATCCTTGGCGAACGCCCCAGATTTCCATTCGTTTTTGAATGGAACGGTTTGACATTCGATTCCCCAGCGAACTTACAAATAAAGCATCGTCTTTCGGATTAAAAAGCAGACGGACTTTCAGCCATTCCTGTACCGCGTGAGAGGCGTGACGGCCAAACGGCAAAATCCGTTCTTTATTTCCTTTCCCTAAGACTCGAATTTCCCGTGAACGAAAATTTAAGCTGGTTAAGTTTAATCCCTGTAATTCGGATAATCGCAATCCGGAACTGTACATTAATTCCAACATCGCTTTATCGCGCAAATCAATGGGTTCTTTGCTGTTGTTATCGAGTAATTTGTTGAGTTGTTCGGCATTTATATTTTTAGGCAAATGTTTGCCCTGTTTTGGTGCGGAAATACCTATTGCAGAATTTACTTTCAGTTCTCCCTGAACCACCAAAAAAGCGAGAAATTGGCGCAATGCCGAGAGGCGCAACGCAAGACTTTTCTCATGCAACCCGGATTTTTTACTTTGCGCAAGAATAAAACGCACGACACTCGGCGAAACCTGCCGCCAGTTTTGAATATCATTTTCCTGCAGGATTTTCATCACAGCATCCATTTGGCGCTGATAATTGGTTAAAGTATAAGAACTTACCTGACGTTCGTTACGTAAATAGTTCCAATATTTTTGTAAGTAGGTTTGCATGAGAGTATTTCTTTACAACTTAATGTTAGGCGTACATTGTAAAATGTGCGCAATCACCCATCAATAATTAAATTTGACAGACGAAAAGCCGTGTGGATATATCTAATGAGAAGCTTTACAATTTGGTGTTATTCGGTTTCTTTTTATCCGCGTATTTATTTAAATGAATAACCGGGTTGTCGGAAAAGCGGAATTTATCAATTTCTATTTCGAAATCATCATTGGCTCCATTAAACAACATTTGTTTTGTGTTTTCCAGATGTTGCCACATGGCTATTTTGGCTGCATGAGGATCTTTTTTTATCAGTGCTTGCAGTATCGCATCATGTTCATTGCACCAGCTATCGATAGATTTTGCATCAATATGTTCATGTAACTTGATCCAATAAGGATTAAGTACTCGTTGACGCCACATTTCCTGGACAATGGTAATTAATGCGCTATTTCTTGTGATTTGTGCAATTTTTGTGTGAAATTTTAAATCCCATTGTGAGTCACGGAAACGGTCTTCTTGCCGGGCATTTTTCTGAATTTCCATGATATCGATAATATCTTCTTTAGTTGCTTGTGTTGCGGCAAATTCAGCAACTATGCTTTCAATTAATTGACGAGCTTGTAGTAATTCAAAAGGACCGCAGGCTGAAAATTCAAGTCCTTTGTTTTCCGTAGAAACAATTGAATCTTTAGGTGTTTGGGATATTACATGAATGCCGGAGCCTTTTTTTACTTCAACAAAACCTTCGACTTCAAGCATGATAATCGCCTCTCGGACAACAGTACGGCTAACATTCATTTCTTCGGAAATAAAACGTTCGGCAGGTAATTTATCGCCGACTTTATAAGTACCGGTAGTAATTCTGTTTTTTAATTCTTGGGCTAATTGTTGATATAGCCGTTGATTATCTGATGGTTTCATACTAATTGCTTATTGGTAGAACATATTATGATGAATTATAACACAAATTGTTTTGGAAAAATTGAAATAGTTGCTATCAGTCAATAAATAGCAACTATATAAATAAGAAGGTGAATTTATAACCCAAACAATCCCGGTAAAAATAACGATAATTGCGGGATATAGGTGACCATCAATAAGGTGATGACCAACACGGCAAAGAAAGGCAACATAGGTTTGATTAAATCTTGTAGTTTTACACCGGAAACGGAGCAGCCGACAAATAATGCGCTACCGACAGGCGGGGTACATAAACCGATACAGAGATTGAAAATCATCATAATGCCGAAATGGACGGGGTCCATCCCCAATTCTTTGACAATAGGTAAAAAGATAGGGGTAAAGATTAAGACGGCGGGGGTCATATCCATAAAGATACCGATAACTAATAATAACATATTGATGATTAATAAAATCACAATCAGATTATCGGATACGCTGATTAATAACTCGTTAACCATATAAGGAATATCGGCGTTAGTCATCGCCCAGGACATGGCGACGGAGACACCGATGAGGAACAGCACGATAGAGGTGGTGACAATGGCGTCCAAAATGATTTTCGGCAATTGAGTTAACTTAATTTCACGATAAATAATGACGGAAAGTATAAAGGTATAGACTACGGCAATGGCGGAGGCTTCGGTAGCGGTAAAGACGCCGCCTAAAATCCCGCCCATGACGACCACCACCATTAATAGGCTTGGAACGGCATCTAAGGAATATTTAACCACTTCGGCAAAGGTCGGTTTATCCGATACCGGATAACGGCGTTTTCTTGCAATGATATAATTCATCGCCATAATCCCGAAGCCCATTAAAATACCGGGCACATAACCGGCCATAAAGAGGGTGGCAACGGAAATGCCGCCGGCAGTTAATGCATAGACAATCATGACATTGGAGGGCGGAATCAATAATCCGGAGATACAGGAAGAGACATTAATGGCGGCGGAATAAGCCGGGTCGTAGCCGGCTTTAGCCTGTAACGGCGCCATAGTACCGCCTACGGCGGCGGCAGCGGCTACGGCCGACCCGGAAATCGAGCCGAACATCATATTCGCCATCACATTGGTATGCCCCAGGGAGCCGGGAATACGACCGACTAAAATTTGAGAGAAGTTAATTAACCGGGTGGCAATCCCGCCGCTATTCATCAGTGAGCCGGCGAGAATAAAAAACGGAATGGCAAGCAAGGAAAAACTGTCTAATCCGGTGGCGATTTTTTGTCCGGAGACAATTAAGGTGGTCTCAAAAGGTAACATGAATGCGGCGGCGGCCAAGGTAGCAATCCCGATAGAAAAAGAAATCGGCACGCCCACAAACACCAATACAAAGAAAGAGAAAAACATCACGGCGGGAACAAACCATTCCCAAGATAATAACGCATCCATCAGTCATACTCCTTTAAGGAATGAAGATTATCAATGAAGAACAAGATGCTGTAAAACAGCATCAACAAGCCGCTTAAAGGCAGGGCGAGATAAATATAGGCCATGGGAATCTGCATGGAAGGAGAAAGCTGGCCGGAGGCATAGACGTTAGAAATTAAGGTGAGTCCGCCGAAAATCATCACACCGAGAGAAAAGCCCATAATACAGAAGTTAATAAAGAGGTGACTGAAGGCTTTGTTGCGCGGGGTTAAATTATGGGTAAATAAATCAATAGAAAGGTGTTTTTGTAGCCCGACGGTATAAGCGGCGCCTAACAAGCCGACCCAAATCATACTGAAGCGGGCGATTTCATCGGTAATGGTGCTGGGTATTTGCAGGACGTAACGACTGAACACCTGCCAGGTTACACAGATAACTAACAGGACCATTACAATAATGGAAAAGGTTGAAATAAAGACATCAACGGGTTTTTTGAGTTTCTCGAATCGCATAGCGTAGCTCCTAATATAAAAGAGTTTTCATCCCCTTTATAAAAAAAGGGGATGAATAGCATTTATTTGCTACTTACGGTTTTTATTTTTTCAATTAATGTAGCTAAATTAGGATCTTTAGCAAAATCATCATAGAGTGGTTTTAATGCTTCACGGAATGGCGTTTTATCCACGGTAATAAAGGTTGCGCCTACTTTTTCCGCTTCGGCACGGGATTTTTCAACTTCTGCATCCCATAGCTTTTGTTGAAGCGCTTCAGAATTTGTAGCGGCTTCCTGTAAAATTTTACGTTGATTATCATCTAGTTTTGCCCAGGTTTTACTTGAGATAATAAGATAATCGGGCACACTGGTATGTTGATCTTCAATATAGAATTTAGCGACTTCAACATGCCGTGTTTGATTATAAGAAGGAATATTATTTTCCGCACCGTCAATTACGCCTTGTTGAAGTGCGGTATAAACTTCACCGAATGGAATCGGTGCAGGCGATCCGCCCAATAGTTCTATGAGTTTATTTGTTGTCGGCGTTGAAACCACGCGAATTTTCAAGCCTTTCATATCTGCCGGTGAATTAATTGGTTTTTTTGTATAGAAACTGCGGGTACCGGCAACATAAGAAGCTAATATGTCAAATCCACTGGATTTTGTTTTATCGGCAATTTCTTTACCGACTTCGCCAAACAGCACTTTTTTGAAATGTTCGTCGTTATCGAATAGATAAGGGCTACTAAATACGGAGAATTCTTTCACAAAGGATTCCATCTCACTTGCACTTGCTTTGGTCATATCTAAAGCATCATTTTGGATTAATTCAATGGTTTCTCGCGGACCACCCATTTGACCGCTTGGATAAATCCGAATATTTAATTCACCGTTGGATTTTTCTTTCACCTCTTTTGCCATTTGTGCTAAGGCTTGATGCACCACATGCGATTGTTCTAAGTTATGAGCCAGTTTTAAGGTAACTCGTTGTGCGAAAGCATTGCTAGACATTGCTAACATAGGTAATGCCACGCATAAACTTGATAACAAAAGTTTGTTTAGTTTCATAATAAATCATCTCCATTTGCGTTTAGTGGTATAATAACTTATGTTTATTTAGTTAGAGTGAATCAATGATTTGTACATAAAAATTTATTTAGATATATATTAGCAATAAAAAAATAAAATTTATCGTATAAGTTTTTAGGTTTGTGATGACGATCACAAAAAAAATTAAATTATTATTTTATTTTTGGTATAACATATTTTAAGGTTTAGAACCAAATAGGAGAGAGAAGAATGAACAATTTTTTAACTGATAATTTTTTACTTGATACTGATGTAGCAAAAGAACTTTTTTTTGATTATGCGGAAAATCAACCTATTTTTGATTACCATTGCCATTTGCCACCGGAACAAATTGCAACGGATTATCAATTCAAGAATTTATATGATATTTGGTTGAAAGGAGATCACTATAAATGGCGAGCAATGAGAACCCACGGAGTGGATGAAAGCTATTGTACAGGTGAACAGTCGGATTATGATAAATTTCTTGCCTGGGCTGAAACCGTTCCTCATACTATAGGTAATCCACTTTATCACTGGACTCATTTGGAATTACGTCGTCCTTTTGGTATAACAGGAAAATTACTTTCCCCTGTGACAGCAGAGGAAATTTGGCATGAAGCTAATGGGTTATTACAACAAAAAGAATTTTCAGCAAAAGGTATCATTCAAAGGATGAATGTTAAATTTATTGGTACGACAGATGATCCTATCGATAATTTAGAACAACATAGTATTATTGCTAAAGATACAGAGTTTAAAACAAAAGTTGCCCCAAGTTTCCGCCCTGATAAGTCCTTTAATATTGAATTAGATACTTTCTCCGAATATATTCAAAAATTAAGTGAAGCGGCAAATATTGAAATTTCTTCGTTTACCACATTATGTAATGCATTGGAAAAGCGTATTGATTATTTCCATGTTCACGGTTGTCGCGTATCCGATCATGCGCTTGATGTGGTGCTATATGGTAAGGCGGATGAAACAGAATTAGATCAAATTCTTGCAACAAGATTATCCGGCGGATATCTGGAAAAAGAAAAAATTGCGAAATTTAAGACCGCAGTTTTGGTTTTCTTAGGCGCTCAATATCACAAACGGAATTGGGTGCAACAATATCATATCGGCGCATTGCGTAATAACAATAGCTTTATGTTCAGGCTATTAGGTCCGGATACCGGATTTGATTCAATTCACGATGAGCCCGTGGCTTATTCATTATCTCGTTTGCTTGATGAGCAAGGTACAAATAATGCGTTACCGAAGACCATTTTATATTGCTTGAATCCACGTGATAATGAAGTACTTGCAACTATGTGCGGTAATTATCAGCAAGCAGGTATTCGCGGAAAAATGCAGTTTGGTTCGGGTTGGTGGTTCAATGATCAAAAAGACGGCATGATTCGTCAAATGACTCAATTGAGTCAATTAGGCCTATTAAGCCACTTTGTGGGAATGCTCACCGATAGCCGTAGTTTTCTTTCTTACACTCGTCATGAATATTTCCGTCGTATTCTTTGCCAAATGTTAGGGCGTTGGGTACGGGACGGAGAAGCGCCTCATGATATTAAATTATTAGGGCAAATGGTTTCGGATATTTGTTTTGATAATGCGAAACGTTATTTTGAAATCGAACTGAATTAATCTATTGGAGTGATTATTATGAAACAATTAAACAGAACTAACCACCCCGGCCGCCAACACCCAACCAAAATCATTCAATTCGGTGAAGGTAACTTCTTACGCGCCTTTATTGATTGGCAAATTGATATTCTAAATGAAAAAACGGATTTAAATGCCGGGGTGACGATTATTCGTCCGATTAATACAGATTTTCCGCCGTCATTAAATACGCAAGACGGGCTTTATACTACGATTATTCGCGGTTTAGATGAAAACGGAAATAAAGTTAAAGAAAGCCGAATTATTCGTTCGGTTAATAATGAAATTAATATTTATCAAAGTTATGACGAATATTTACAATTAGCCCATAACTTAGAAATTAAATTTATTTTTTCTAACACCACTGAAGCGGGTATTAGTTATCATGCGGACGATAAATTTGATGACCGTCCGCAAGTGAGTTATCCTGCCAAACTTACCCGTTTATTATATGAACGCTTCTCCGTGGTAAATGGTGATAAAGACAAAGGCTTTATTTTATTGCCGTGCGAATTAATTGATTACAACGGCGAACAATTAAAAGAACTGGTATTTAAATATGCCAAAGAATGGAATTTATCCGCCGAATTTATTCAATGGTTAGAGACTGCCAATACGTTCTGCTCGACTTTGGTGGATCGTATTGTTACCGGTTATCCGCGTGCTGAAGCGGCAGAATTGGAAGCGGAACTGGGCTATAAAGATACCTTCTTAGATACCGCGGAACATTTTCATTTATTTGTAATTCAAGGCCCGAAATCTTTAGCGCAATTATTGCGTTTAGACCAAGTGGATTTGAACGTATTAATTGTTGATGACATCAAACCGTACAAAGAACGCAAAGTGGCTATTTTAAACGGCGCGCATACCGCACTTGTTCCGGTAGCTTATATGGCGGGCGTGAATACGGTGGGGGAAGCTATGAATGATGCAGAACTTTGTCGTTTTGTAAAAAGCTCCATGGATAAAGAAATTATTCCTGTGCTCTCCCTACCGCAAGATGAGTTGCAGCAATTTGCCGACGCGGTGATTAAACGTTTCCAAAATCCGTTTATTCAACATCAGTTGTTATCTATTTCGTTAAATAGCATGACGAAATACCGTACTCGTAATTTGCCGCAATTGATTTCTTATGTTGAAAAATTCGGAAAATTACCACCGCACTTGACCTTTGCTTTAGCGGCGCTTATCGCTTTTTATCGCGGCGAACGGGACGGACAGGCGATTCCTTTGCAAGATGACGAACATTGGTTGGTGAATTTCAAAACCTGGTGGCGAGAACAGGCGGCGGGTGAGATTTCGTTATTCCAGCTTGTGCAGCATGTATTAAAACAACAAACGCATTGGGAACAAGATTTAACGACAATTCCTCAGTTAGTCGAAACCGTCACTCAACAGCTAGAAGCTATTTTAGAAAAAGGTATGCGCCAAGCACTTCGCAAATATTGCGCTGATTAAGCGGAGGTTGATATGAAGCAGTTTATCAAAATTCACCGGCAAGATAATGTAGCGGTCGCGTTACAGGATTTAGCCTCCTGCACATTATTAGATGTTGACGGGCAACAAATCGAATTAAAAGAGAATATCGGACGGGGACACAAGTTCGCTTTGACCGCTGTGGCTAAAAATCAGGATGTCGTTAAATACGGTTATCCGATTGGTCATGCATTACGTCATATTGAACCGGGCGAACATATCCATACGCATAATGTAAAAACCAATCTGAAAGACATTAACGATTACAAATATTTGCCGGAATTGACCGCACTTTCCGAACAAATGCCGGATCGGGAAGTGCAGATTTATCGCCGTAAAAACGGCGATATCGGCATCCGTAATGAGCTTTGGATTGTGCCGACGGTGGGTTGCGTAGTGGGTATTGCTAACTTGATTAAAAAACGTTTTATGCAACTTAACGATTTAAACGATATTGACGGCATATTCACTTTTAATCACAGTTACGGTTGCTCTCAATTAGGCGATGATCATGAAAATACCAAAACTATGCTGCAAAATATGGTGAAACACCCTAATGCGGGCGCGGTATTAGTGATTGGTTTAGGTTGTGAGAATAATCAGGTCGGTGCATTCAAAGAAAGCTTAGGCGAATATGATGAAAACCGGGTGAAATTTATGATTTCACAACATTATGATGATGAGGGTGAGCAGGGTGTTGAGTTGCTACAACAGCTTTATCGGGAAATGCGTCAAGACCGTCGCGAAACAGGCAAATTAAGCGAAGTCAAATTCGGTTTGGAATGTGGCGGTTCGGACGGTTTTTCCGGTATTACGGCAAACCCGATGTTAGGACATTTTTCCGATTATTTGATTAGTCACGGCGGTACGACCGTGCTTACCGAAGTACCGGAAATGTTCGGGGCGGAACGTATTCTGATGAGTCATTGTAAAGACGAAGAGACGTTCCAAAAAACGGTGGACATGGTGAATGATTTCAAAAAATATTTCATTGAACATAACCAACCTATTTATGAAAACCCATCCCCGGGAAACAAAGCCGGAGGAATCACTACGCTGGAAGACAAATCCCTTGGTTGTACGCAAAAAGCAGGGCATAGCCAAGTGGTTGATGTGTTGAAATATGGCGAGCGGTTAACAATTCAAGGTTTGAATTTATTAAGTGCGCCCGGTAATGATGCTGTTGCAACCAGCGCTTTAGCCGGAGCGGGTTGTCATATGGTATTGTTTTCCACCGGTCGCGGCACGCCTTACGGCGGTTTTGTCCCGACCATGAAAATTGCCACTAACAGTGAGCTCGCTCTGAAGAAAAAACATTGGATCGACTTTGATGCCGGACGTTTGGTTTATGATATGGGCATGCAGGAATTATTAAAAGATTTTATTAATTTAGTGGTTGAAATTGTAAATGGCAAACCGACGAAAAATGAAATCAACGAATTCCGCGAACTGGCTATTTTCAAAAGTGGTGTGACGCTTTAAGGAATCATAATAAAAACGACTTATTTACAACAAAAAAGCCTCTTTAACAGAGGCTTTCGTTTAAAATTTAGAACTGTTGTGAAGGACTAACCCATACCGTATTTTTTTAATTTTTTACGTAATGTACCGCGGTTGATACCTAACATAGTTGCCGCGCGAGTTTGGTTGCCGCGCGTATATTGCATAATCATGTCTAGCATTGGATGTTCAACTTCAGCTAATACTAATTCATAAAGATCATTCACGTCTTGACCATCTAATTGTGATAAATAGTTTCTTAACGCCTGTTTTACTGAGTCACGAAGTGGTTTATTAGTCACTTGAGATTGAGAATTTAATACTGATACTGTTAATGCATCAGAAGGACTACGTTGTTGCTCTAACATTGTTGTTTATCCATTGCGAATTGAATTAAAAAACTCTTCCAATGCAATTAACTGTTCTTGTGGTTCTGTTATTGCATTAAAAGTCTGTTTAAAATTGGAACTAGGTTGAATTCCTTGCAAATACCAAGCGACGTGTTTGCGTGCAATGCGATATCCTTTTTCTTCACCGTAAAATTGATGAAGCGATTGAATATGTTGCAAAATTACACCGCACTTTTCGTCCAGACTTGGTTCAAAAACTATTGAACCTGTTTCAACTAGGCTCTCCACCGATTTAAATAACCAGGGATTACCTAACGCTCCACGTCCAATCATTACCGCATCCGCCCCCGTATATTCAAGTACGGATTTAGCTTTTTCCGCTGATGTTATATCTCCGTTTGCAATAACAGGAATTGATACCTGTTGTTTTACCGCTTTAATATTGTCGTATTCGGCATTCCCCTCAAATAAGCATTCACGAGTACGTCCATGAATAGTTAATGCCTGAATACCGCTTTGTTCTGCTATTTTTGCGATTTCAACACAGTTTCGATGTTCTTTATTCCAACCCGTCCGTATTTTTAACGTCACCGGGACACTAACTGCGTTAACAACATGTTCAAGAATTTGACGCACTAAATCGGGATATTGCAATAGGGCGGAACCTGCCATTTTACGGTTTACTTTCTTGGCCGGGCATCCCATATTAATATCAATAATTTCGGCGCCGTAATCCACATTAATTTGTGCTGCTTTCGCTATTTCTTTCGGATCAGAACCTGCAATCTGAACTGCATTAATTCCTGCAGCTTGGTGATGAGCCAAGCGTAAACGGGATTTTTCCGTATGCCAAACTTGCGGATTAGTTGACATCATTTCTGAAAACGTAAGTCCGGCACCATAGGCCGCACATAATTTTCGAAACGGTTGGTCGGTAATACCTGCCATCGGAGCCAGCAAAATGCGATTTTTCAGTTGATAAGAACCAATTCGCACCTTTTCTATTCCCCTTAAAGTAGATAACACCCTTCCTCGCCCTGTATACGGCAAGGGGTGCTATAATACGCATTTTTACCCCGTTTGAAAAGCATATTTTTTATACAAATTTATAAAAAATTAGCTCTTTTAGGATTGAAATTATTTTAGTTTTCCTGTAATACGACACCATTCTTCGCGCTCAACTACCGCGTCGAGGTCAAATTTAGCCTGATAGGCTTCGCAAACCGATTCCGCTTGTGTGGCAAGAATGCCGGACAGCCCGAGATTGCCCTTTTCTTTCACTAATTCGCTGATTACCGGATACAGTTCTTTCAGCGGTCCGGCAAGAATATTGGCAACCACAACTTCCGCTTTCATATTGGCGGGTTTATCTTCGGAAAGATAAAGTTTCAGGCGATCCGCAACGCCGTTTTGTTCCGCATTATTACGGCTTGCCAGAATCGCTTGAGGATCGATATCGATACCGATAGCTTCTTTGGCACCTAATTTAAGGGCGGCGATGGCTAAAATACCTGATCCGCAGCCGAAATCGATCACAGTTTTTCCCGCAAGATCTAAACCGTCTAACCATTCTAAACAAAGCGCCGTAGTCGGATGCGTACCCGTCCCGAAAGCAAGACCCGGGTCAAGCATCACATTTACCGCATTCGGATCCGGCACTTCGCGCCAGCTCGGACAAATCCATAAACGCTTGCCGAATTGCATCGGGTGAAAATTATCCATCCATTCCCGTTCCCAATCTTTATCTTCAATTTGTTCGATTTTATAGGCGGTATTTTCATCAAGATGTCCTTCCTGTCGCAATAAACGGACAATCTGCTGCATATCGGTTTCCGCATCAAAAAGCGCAATCACATCGGTATTTCCCCACAGACGGGTTTCACCCGGTAAAGGCTCGAAAATAGGCGTGTCTTGGCTGTCCATAAAGGTTACGGACACAGAACCGATTTCCTCTAAATAATCACTAATCGTTTCCGCTTTTTCATTTGTGCTGTTTAATCTGATTTGTACCCAAGCCATTTAAAATTCCTCTCTCTAAAAAGTGCGGTGAATTTTAGCATAGTTTTGCCGGCAAGCAGCTATTCTTTGTTTGCTGACGCTTGATTTCTTAATATTGCCGGTAATCGATAAATCATTATGGCGGCAAGAATAGACAGGCAGCCGAAAGCTTTGTGAAGGGTGAGTCGTTCGTCCAGTATGAGTATGCTGAAAAATAGCGTCCATACCGGTTCAAGGATCATAATAATTGCCGCCGTGGCGACATGGCAGTATTTTTGTCCGTAGGTTTGTAGCAGCATACGAAGATTGGTGGCGATAACGAGACTGCACAGAAACCATCCCCAAGCAGTCATCGAAATGGATGTAGGCCATTGTTCAAATAGAATCGAAAGGGTTCCGCAGCATGTACCCACAATAAATAACTGAATCGTAGTGAAGGAAAGGACGGGGATGTCTCTGGCATATTGATTGTTGAGAACAAAATAGAGGGCGGCTACTAGCGAGGAAATCAGAAATATTAAACTGCCGAAAGAAAAATGTAGACCGCCTTTTCCCGACGAAAGTAAATAGAGGCCGGTAAATGCGGCGGGTAATGCGAGCCAGAATGATTTATAGGGAAGATGTCCGAATATCAACCAGGATAGTAACGGCGCAATCAACATCGACAGGCTGACCAGAAAGGCGCCCTCGCCAAAGTGGGCGCTGTTAATCAATCCTAACATCCATAACATGATATACACCGCATAACATAATCCGGCCAGGGCTGATTTAATCAGCTGCGGTTTATCGAGTTGTTTCAATTGCGGATAAGCAAGGGGGAAGAAGAAGATTGCAGCCAGGAAAAAACGTAATCCGATAAATCCTAAGGCGGGAAATTCCGTCATTGAAAATTTTGAAAAAAACCAGCCTGAAGCGGCGATAAGCGAAACGATGAAAAGGATTATTTCCCCGCGATATTTTTGTAGCATAAGGCACCTTAAAAAATTTCGAAAAAACCGACCGCACTTTTATTGTGCGGCCTAGTGTTTTTAACGGGTTATTTTTCAAAAAAGACTTTTTTCAATGCCATTTCCAAACCGCGGAATTCGGCTAAACCTTTTAAACGGCCGATTGCCGAATAGCCGGGATTGGTTTTCTTCTTCAAGTCGTCAAGCATTTGATGGCCGTGATCCGGGCGCATCGGGATTAAGCGGGTTTCACCGCTAGCTTTGCGGCGATATTCTTCCGTTAATAAAGCTTTTACCACATTAAACATGTCTACATCACCCTGCAAATGCGCCGCTTCATGGAAGGTCAACGGATTATCTTCACGGCAGGTTGAACGTAAATGCGCAAAATAAATGCGATCACCGAATTTCTCGGTCATTTTGACTAAATCATTGTCCGCCCGAACGCCGTAAGAACCGGTACACATAGTGAAACCGTTAGCCGGTAAATCGCAAGTGTCCACGTACCATTGCATATCTTCAATGGTGGAAACGATACGCGGTAAACCTAAAATCGGACGCGGAGGATCATCGGGGTGAACCGCCATTTTAATACCCACTTCCTGTGCCACAGGAATGATTTCGTTTAAGAAATATGCCAAGTGGGTACGGAATTTTTCCGGCGAAATATCTTTATAGCGATCCAGTTGGCCTTGGAATTCCTCTAAGGTGTAACCTTCTTCCGCACCGGGTAAACCGGCGATAATATTACTAGTTAATTGTCTAATATCCGCATCCGACATTTTATCAAAATAGGCTTTGGCTTGTTTTTGTTCTTCTGCAGTATAAGTTTGTTCCGCACCGGGACGTTTTAAAATATGCAGTTCGAATGCGGCAAAAGCAATTTGATCAAAACGTAACGCTTTTGAACCGTCCGGCAGTTCATAGGCAAGATCGGTACGGGTCCAGTCCAGCACCGGCATAAAGTTGTAACAAACGGTATCAATGCCGCATTGAGCAAGATTGCGTAAGGTTTGTTTATAATTTTCAATCCAGGTTTTGTAATTGCCCGTTTGGGTTTTAATTTCTTCGTGAACCGGCACACTTTCAACTACCGACCAGGTTAGCCCGGCAGCCTCGATAATTGCCTTACGTTTTTCAATTTCTTCAACCGACCAGACTTGACCGTTCGGAATATGGTGAAGGGCATTCACAATGCCGGTTGCACCCGCCTGACGAATATCGGCTAAAGAGACGGGATCATTCGGTCCGTACCAACGCCATGTTTGTTCCATAAAAACTCCTTATTTAATTAGGGTATGTTTATTTAAAGTCCGACAACAACCGGATTTACACTAAATAGGAAACCGTCAAAATCCGGATCTTCAATGTCGGATAACTCAAATAACTTTTGTTTTACGTTTTCTAAGTGCTGCCACATTGCTTTTTTTGCAAGTGCGGGATTTTTTCGTTGAATGCCGTTTAAAATATTCTGATGATCCTGAAGCCAGGATTTACGGTATTCCTGATCAGTAATATGGGCATGTAATCCCTGCCACATGGATGACTTCGTCCGATATTTCCAGAGCTCCTTTTGCAATTTAATCAGAATTTCATTTTGTGTAATTTCGGCAATCGCACTATGAAACTCTTCATCGGCAGTATAATCTTTGTCGTCTTCGGCTAAGGTCATTCGTTCTTTATTCAGGATTTCTTTCAATCTTAAAATATCGCTACGAGTGGCTTGAATGGCGGCGAATTCCGCAATACCGCTTTCTAATAACTGTCTTGCCTGTAAAAGTTCAAACGGTCCGACGTCTTCATAAGTGTCATCCTGATTTTCTTCCGATGTCAGGGGCATATTGATAACATATACGCCCGAACCTTTTCGCACTTCCACTAAATTTTCCAATTCAAGCATAATGATAGCCTCACGAACCACTGTGCGACTGACATTCATTTTTTCTGCGAGATCTCGCTCAGGCGGTAATCTTTCACCTATTTGGTAAAGACCGTCAATTAGTTCCTGTTTTAAGATTGAACCGATTTTTTTATATGAGCGTAATTCTGCATTATCCGTCATTTTTAACTCTCTTTAATATCTCCTAAACTTAATTCCGTACCGGATTTAAATACTTTGCCGTTAACAGTCAACGGTCTGGTTTCGGTCTCCGGTAAAGTAATTTTTAACGCATTATAAGCAGGTGTCCAGGTCCCTTGTTTTTGAATGTTTAAATTAACGCTATCTTTGTTACAACTTAATTTCAGCGTTAATTGTAAGTAGCCGTTATGTTGATATCGATAGGTTTCGCCATCGTCATCAAAAATCGTTGATGCGGCCTCGCCTTCCCGAATAAACGGAAAGACCAGTAATTCTCTAGAAGTATCTTGTTTTGCACAACTATAAGCCGTTCTTTCCGATAACGGTAAGATTGCCCCCGCTTTTACAAATAACGGAAGTCGTTCCAGCGGCGCACCGACGGTCACGGTCTGACCCGCCTCATAATAAGTATGGGCATGGAAATCATACCAACCGGCATTATTTTGCGGTAAGTAAACTTCGCGTTGATGTTGACCTTTTTCCACTACCGAAGCCACTAATAAATCTTTCCCGAATAGGTAGTCGTCGGTTTCCTCATAGGTCTTCATATCATGTTCGTGATCTAAGAATGTCGGGCGCAACATAGGTTCAAGATCCTGATGAGATTGCCAGAACGCATTGTAAATATACGGCATCAACTTATAACGTAATTTAATTGTATCACGAATAATATTGGTTACAGCGGGGTACATCCAAGGCTCATTTACGGTTTTGTCATCGTTCCAGGAATGGATGGTAAAGCGCGGATGCATTATACCGTTTTGAACCCAGCGAACGAATAATTCGGGTTCCGGTTTGTCTCCGGAAAAACCGCCCACATCATGACCGACATTATATAGCCCGGATAAACTCATACCTAATCCCATGCGAATGTTATAACGTAAGGTCGTCCAGTTGGTTCTGTTATCCCCCGACCAGGTTTGCACGTAGCGGTTCATACCGGCACAGCCGGAACGGGAAATCAGATACGGACGCTGATGAGGCGCAAACTCTTTTTGCGCCTCATAAGAGGCTTTCATCATTAATAGCGGATGTAACGGACGGATGAGTTTTATCGGCGTTTCTTTGCCGAAACCGACGCATTTTGCGTTGTCATCCCAAATTTCAAACTCATTGTTATCGTTCCAGGTTGAACCGATACCGCGTTCTAACAGCTGTTCTTTAACATTATCTTTCCACCATTGTACGGTTGCGGGATTGGTGAAATCTAAATGCGAGCCTTCATCGTCCCAGAATACGGAACGCTCGGGTAGCTCGCTTTCGGAATCTTTAATAAATAAACCGAGTTCCTGGGCTTCTTTATATCGCGGGTGATCTTGCAGCATGCAAGGTTTGATATTGGCCGCCAATCGCATTCCCGCATCACGGAAGTAGCCCGACATTTTCAACGGTTCCGGAATTTTTTCGTAGTTCCAGTTAAATACGTAACGTTTGCCGTTAATTGAGGTGTAACCCGATGATAGTTGGAATGAATCGCAGGGGATATCATGTTCTTTACATAGGTCTACGAATTTTTTAAGTTGCTCTTGGGCATCCTCCGCATCCGTATAGCTCATAGTGGAACCGCTATAACCGAGTCCCCAGCGAGGACCAAAAATAGTGCCGCCGGTAAGTGCGGTGTATTTTTTGGTTACTTCTAACGTGCTTGGGCCGAGAATAACGTAGTAGTCCATATCCCCGTCTTCCGCGCGATAACTTTTATAAGCGATATGGTAGTTATCCAGCTCGTTGCCTAAATCAAACCAGCATTGGGCGAGATTATCGTAATAAATTCCGTAGCTGACGTCATTCTTGCGGGTGATATAGAAAGGGACGTGCTTGTAAAGCGGATCGGTTTTTTCCGCGTTGTAACCCATGGCGTCGAGATTACGCATTTCGAAACGACGGCCTTTACGGTTTAAGTCGCCGGCTTTTTCTCCTAAACCATAGCAATTTTCGTCAAGGCTGCGCTCAATGAAATGGGAAATTTTATTATTATTTATGCCGAATAAGTAAGCTCCGGTTTTACGCTCCTGAATTAATGGCAACCAGTTACCGTCTTTATTGTATTGCCATTCAAGAGTAAGCGGTTGGTGAACGCGGACTTTTAATTTTTCGGTGACAACTTCAATAACATCATGCTCAAAGTTTAATTGATAAGTAGGCAACGAAAAACCTTCCGTTGAAAAACGTTCTCTTCCTGCAAAAGGCACATCCTCACAATTCGGAGAAATGGCCCAAGTGCGGTCTAATTTGAAGGAATTTTTGCGTGTGAACGCAACCCGGATAATATCCTGTTCCAGTACGAAAAGATGCAAAACATAATCCCGTTCGCATTGAATATCAATCCGGTTGCCTTCCTGTTTTAAAAACTTAGCCTGTTTTAATGTTTTCATGACATATATCCTTTTTTAATCAATAGCCGAGTAATGTTTGTGGCAACCATAAGCTTAATTGCGGCAGGAATGTTACAAGGAATAGGGTTAAAATCAGTATTGCATAGAAAGGAAGCAACGGTTTAATGACTTTATCAATTTTTACGCCGGCTACGGAACAGCCGACGAACAGCGTTGAACCCACAGGCGGCGTGCAGATACCGATTGATAAGTTAAATGCCATTAAAATACCGAAATGTACCGGATCCATACCTAATTCGGTCACGATTGGTAAAAAAATCGGGGTGAAAATTAATAATGCGGGAGTCATATCCATAAAGGTACCCACGATTAATAACGTTAAGTTGATAATTAATAAAATAACAATAGGATTTTCCGAAACGCTTAATAAGGCATCACTGATGGTATAAGGAATATCCGCATTCGCCATCGCCCAGGACATACCCATGGATGCGCCGATTAATAACAATACAATTGAAGTTGTGGTCATGGCATCAAGGATAATCTGCGGTAATTCTTTCAGTGAAATTTCCTTATAGATAACCATGGAAAGAATCAGAGTATAAACAACGGCAATGGCGGAAGCTTCCGTAGCGGTAAAAATGCCGGCAATGATACCGCCGATGATGACGACGACTAGTCCTAAACTCGGTAATGCATCTAAAGTGCGATGAGTCACTTCTTTAAAGGTCGGTTTCGGTGAAACGGGATATTTATTTTTCTTCGCAATAAAGTAGGCGATGATCATGATCCCTAAACCCATTAAAATCCCCGGAATGTAACCCGCTAAGAATAATGCGCCGATTGAGGTACCGCCGGAAATCAGAGAGTAAACGATGAAGGTATTACTCGGGGGAATCAATAAGCCTGTCGGTGAAGAGGTAATATTTACCGCGGCGGAAAATGCCGGATCATAACCTTCTTTCTTTTGCAGCGGAGCCATTGTCCCGCCCACTGCAGCCGCCGCCGCGACCGCCGAACCGGAAATTGAGCCGAACATCATGTTGGCCAACACATTTACATGGGCTAAAGAACCGGGTAAGCGTCCGCCCAATACTTTGGCAAATTCAATAAGACGTAATGCGATACCGCCTCGGTTCATAATATTACCCGCCAGAATAAAGAAGGGAATAGCAAGCAACGAGAAACTGTCTAAACCGGAGGCCATTTTTTGCGAAATTACCGCAATGGCCGCATCAAAAGGAATTGCCAGCATAATGGTAATTAATGATGACACGCCAATGGCAAAAGAAATTGGTACACCAATAGCCAGTAACAAGAAAAAACTACCGGCTAAAGTGATAATTGTTGTCCATTCCATATAAGGCTCCTTTAATTTTGCGCTGAAAGTTGACGGAGTTCGGCGAATAAATCTCTTGCCGAAAATATAAGCATAAAGAATCCGCTAACGGGTAGAGCAAGATAAACCAGCCCCATTTGAATACCCAGAACGGGAGAGATCTGACCTGCGGCAATAGTATCGAGTACCAGTTTCATACCACCGTAGCACATGATCACCGTAATAAAAAATATACTGATTAGATTAATAATGAGTTGAAGAAAAGCGTACTTTTTAGGCGAAGCTTCGAGTTTCATTAATAATAAATCAATGGCGAGATGTTTCTTTTTTCCTAACCCGTAAGCGGCACCGACCAGCCCTACCCAAATAAACAGGAAGCGAGCGAGTTCATCCGTGACGGTACTCGGTGCGTTCAATACATAACGTGAAAAAACCTGCCATACGACGGAAATAACCAGCGCAATACATAGTACGACACAGAAAACGGCTAAAATGCGCTCTAACAGAGAAATGAACTTAGTCATAATCTTCTCCTTAAAGATTAATCATTATTTACGAAATTTATTCTTAAATTGGTAAACCAATATACTGTTTTTATAGAAAAATAATATTTATTTTTTGTTGTTTTTGTCTGTTTTGTGATCTTATTCACAGTTTTAAATAAAAGATATAGAGCCAATTATTATTTTGGTATACCATTTGCCGCAAATGATAGGAGGAAAACTATCGACATCCCACCCATTCTTTGTATGGAGAACCTACATATGTTTATGAAGAAGAAAGTACTTACGTTAGCAATTAGCGGTTTACTGGCGGCAACCGTGTCTTTTTCGGTATCGGCGAAAACGACGCTGAAATTAAGCCACAATAATGACAAAACCCACCCGGTGCATATTTCTATGCAAGCCATGGCTGACGAAGTTAAAAAATTAACCGACGGCGAAGTGGTTATCCGTATTTACCCTAACAGTCAATTAGGCAACCAACGGGAATCAATGGAATTAATTCAGTCGGGCTCCCTTGATATGGCGAAATCCAACGCCAGCGAACTGGAAGCGTTTGAACCGATATATGGCGCATTTAACGTTCCGTACTTATTTAAAGATTCTGAACATTATTATAAGGTCTTACGGGATCCTGAAATCGGTGGAAAAATCTTGGATTCCACAAAAGGCAAAGGATTTATCGGTTTAACTTATTATGATGCCGGTTCCCGCAGTTTTTATGCGAAGAAACCAATTAAAACTCCGGCCGATTTAAAAGGACTGAAAGTACGCGTACAACCGAGCCCAAGCGCATTGGAAATGATGAAATTAATGGGGGCGTCGGCTACACCGTTGGCATTCGGCGAACTTTATACCGCGCTCCAACAAGGCGTTGTTGATGCCGCCGAAAATAATCCGACCGCTTTGACTTTAATGCGTCACGGTGAAGTGGCAAAATTTTATAGTGAAGATGAACACACGATTATTCCGGATGTTCTGTTAATCAGTGAAAAATCCTGGGGTAAATTAACGCCGGAACAACAAAAAATTGTGAAAGAGGCGGCGGATAATTCCATGATGAGTCATAAAGATCTTTGGGCTAAAGCTACTGAAGAAGAAATTCAAAAAGCAAAAGATACGATGGGAGTAGAATTCGTTAAAGTGGATAAACAACCGTTCGTTGATGCGGTAAAACCAATGCATGATAAAGCGCTTGCGGATCCGGTTATCGGACCGATTGTGCAAAAAATTGATGCGGCACGATAATAATGAACGATTAGGGCATGATAACCATGCCCTTTAATTTTTGGTATATGGAGAAAGATAAAATGACATTGGCAAAAAAACATAATTTTAAAGATAAAGTAGTGGTGATTACAGGAGCCGGCGGTGTACTTTGCGCCTATTTTGCAAAAGAGATTGCCAAAACCGGGGCGAAAGTGGCGTTACTCGATATTAACCTTGAATCCGCCCAAAAATTTGCCGACGAAATCAATGCCCAAGGTTATATCGCAAAAGCTTATAAAACAAACGTATTGGAATTAGACAGTATCAAACAAACCCGTGATGCCATTGCAGCCGATTTCGGGACCTGTGATATTTTGATTAACGGCGCCGGAGGTAATAATCCGAAAGCCACCACGGACAATGAATTTCACGAGCTGGATTTGCCGCCGACGACCAAATCCTTCTTCGATTTGGACAAATCGGGTATTGAGTTTGTTTTTAATTTAAATTATTTAGGTACATTGCTGCCGACACAGGTATTTGCCAAAGATATGGTGGGTAAAAAAGCCGCAAATATTATCAATATTTCCAGCATGAACGCTTATACGCCGTTAACGAAAATTCCGGCTTATTCCGGTGCTAAAGCCGCAATCAGCAACTTTACCCAATGGCTTGCCGTTCACTTTTCCCATGTAGGTATTCGTTGTAACGCCATTGCGCCGGGATTTTTGGTAAGCAACCAAAATCGCGCGTTATTATTTGACGAACAAGGTAATCCTACCGCTCGGGCGCATAAAATTCTGACTAACACCCCGATGGGACGTTTTGGTGAAGCGAAGGAATTAATGGGCGGTATTTTATTTTTGATGGATGAAGAATACGCCAGCTTTATTAATGGTGTCGTATTGCCGATTGACGGCGGTTTTTCCGCTTACAGCGGCGTTTAAGGAGGATCTCCCCGTGAAACAATTTATGGATGAGGATTTTTTGCTGTCTAATGATGTAGCCCGTACGCTCTATTATGATTACGCAAAAGATCAGCCGATTTTTGACTATCACTGTCATTTACCGCCGAAAGAAATTGCGGAGAATCGCCAATTTAAAGATTTGACTGAAATCTGGTTAGCCGGTGACCATTATAAATGGCGAGCTATGCGGTCTGCGGGAGTTGATGAGAATCTGATTACAGGAAACGCCTCAAATTACGAGAAATATCAGGCCTGGGCCAAAACCGTTCCCTTATGTATCGGTAACCCTATTTACCATTGGACGCATTTGGAACTGCGTCGTCCTTTTGGTATTACCAATACCTTATTTAATCCGCAAAGTGCGGATAAAATCTGGCAAGAATGTAACGAATTATTACAACAACCGGAATTTTCCGCCCGCGGAATCATGCGGCAAATGAATGTGAAATTTTCCGGTACGACGGATGATCCGATAGACAGTCTTGAGTACCATAAAGCTATAGCGGAGGACCGTGATTTTGATATTGAAGTGGCGCCGAGTTGGCGACCGGATAAAGCGGTAAAAATCGAATTGCCGCAATTCAATGACTATATCAAGCAGTTGGAACAGGTCTCCGATACGGAAATTAACGGTTTCGATTCATTGAAAAAAGCCTTATCCAAACGTCTGGATCACTTTGATAAACGGGGTTGTAAATCTGCCGATCAGGGTATGGAAATCGTACGTTTTGCACCCGTTCCCGATGAAAAAGAGCTGGATCGGATTTTGCAATTGCGTCGTAATGAGCAACCTTTAACGGAATTACAAATTTCCCAATTTTCGACCGCACTTTTGGTATGGTTAGGTGCCGAATACTGTAAACGCAACTGGGTTATGCAAATGCATATCGGCGCTCTGCGCAACAATAATACCCGAATGTTCAAATTGCTTGGTGCGGACAGCGGTTTTGATTCCATTGCCGATCGCACTTTTGCCGAACAGCTTTCCCGTTTATTGGATGCGATGGATCAAAACAACCAATTGCCTAAAACTATTCTGTATTGTTTAAATCCCCGCGATAATGAAATGATTGCTACCATGATTGGTAATTTCCAAACCGGCGGTATAGCCGGAAAAATCCAGTTCGGTTCCGGTTGGTGGTTTAACGATCAGAAAGACGGTATGGAACGTCAATTACAGCAACTTTCACAACTTGGCTTACTTAGCCAGTTTGTGGGGATGCTGACGGATTCGCGCAGTTTCTTATCCTATACCCGTCATGAATATTTCCGTCGGATCCTTTGTGAAATGATAGGTCGATGGGTAGTCAACGGCGAAGCGCCTAACGATATGAATTTACTGGGAAATATGGTGAAAAATATTTGTTTTGATAATGCCAAAGCTTACTTTAAATGAGGGATAATCTATGAAAAACCTCACCCTAATCGGTGAATGCATGATAGAGCTCAACGGTGAGCCGTTCGGTGTAATGCGTCAGACTTACGGCGGCGATACTCTGAATACGGCAACCTATGCGGCACGGGTCGCTTCACCGGAAAAACTTAATGTCGGTTATGTGTCTGCGCTGGGTACGGACAAACTCAGCCAAGGGATGATTGAGCGCTGGCAAGCGGACGGGATAAATACGGATCTAGTATTGCGGGATGAAAAGCGTTCGGCCGGTTTGTATTTAATTCAATTGGATAAACAAGGCGAGCGCACGTTTTTATATTGGCGTAATCAATCCGCCGCCCGTTATTTATTGCAACACCCCGATTATAATCGGGTTTTATCGGCATTAAAAAATACGGATATGATTTATCTAAGCGGTATAAGTCTGGCAATCTTGCCGGAAAACGACCGCACTTTACTGATTGAACAGCTCGGCGAGTTAAAAAAATCCGGGTTGGAAATCGCGTTTGATAGCAACTTCCGTCCGGCACTTTGGGACAGTCGGGAACAAGCACAGAACTGTTATAAAGCCTTGTTGCCGTTGGTAGATGTGGCATTAGTCACCTTTGATGACGAAGCCATGTTGTGGGCGGATAACGACGAACAAGTCACCATTGCGCGTTTATCCTCATTTAATATTCCGAAAATCATCGTAAAACAAGGCAGCCTTGGTGCAACCATATGTGAAAAGGGCAAGCAAACCTTTGTGCCGACTATTCCGGTCGAACATGTCGTGGATACCACTTCGGCGGGCGATTCGTTTAACGCCGGTTTTCTGGTGGGCTATTTGCAGGGTAAACCGCTTGATGAGTGCTGTAAACAAGGCAATCAATTAGCGGGTATTGTGATTCAACATCAGGGGGCGATTATTGAAAAATCCGCCACCGAACACTTACGCAATGCATTTGCTTAAACCAACGGGCGTTAACATTCCCTTTTTAAAATTAAAGGTAAAGAAATTATGGCTTATATAACCGAACAGATTATTGAAAAATTCAGCGCATTAAAAGTGATACCGGTGATTGCGGTAGAGGAGGCGCAGGATATTATTCCGTTAGTGAAAACCTTATCGGAAAACGGTTTACCGGTGGCGGAAATCACTTTTCGCTCGGCGGCGGGTGAGGAAGCCATTCGCTTAACCCGCCAACATTTTCCCGATGTACTGATTGCCGCCGGCACGGTATTGACCCCGGCGCAGGTGGTGGCGGCCAAGAATGCCGGGGCGGATTGTATCGTCACGCCGGGCTTCAACCCGAATATTGTCAAGCTGTGTCAGCAATTAGAGTTGCCGATTACGCCGGGAGTTAATAATCCGACGGCGATTGAAGCGGCGTTGGAACTGGGTATTAATGCCGTTAAATTTTTCCCGGCGGAAGCCAGTGGCGGGGTGAAAATGATAAAAGCGCTGCTCGGTCCTTACGCGAACCTGCAAATCATGCCGACAGGCGGCATCGGCCCGGCAAATATTAAAGACTACCTTGCTATTCCTAATGTAGTGGCTTGCGGCGGTTCTTGGTTTGTAGATAAAGACTTGATTAAAGGGAAAAACTGGGCTGAAATCGGACGTCTGGTGCGGGAAGCGGTTGAACTGGTTCGTTAAACCTATTGCAAAAACAGCGAAAAAACGACCGCACTTTTGGGGCCACCGATGGAATTACCGATGGAATTTAAGTGGGTTACGTTTCAAAATCTCCGGTAAAAGTTAAATAGATCTCAATGAATGTGGCTAGTAAAGTGCGGTCGGTTTTGGCGGAGTTTCTCTCATTTTGGTAAAATAGAAATTGTCCGCTTGACGCGTATTAAAAATGAATCGGCTCTAATGTGATTTTCTGCAGTTCTGTCGGGAATAATAGTCAGAGTGTAATATTGCGACGTTTACCGGACTTTTATGCAACCAATTGTTAGGAGGCGGTATGACTCGACGGGATTATGAAAAAATCGACGGTTCTGCCTATGCCAATATTTATGCGGTCGGCGATTTGCACGGTTGCTACGAATTATTTATGCGCGAACTCGAATCGGTTAAATTCGATACCGCCCGGGATCTGGTTATTTCTGTGGGCGACCTGATTGATCGCGGTCCGCACAGCCTGTCCTGTTTGCGGTTAATTCGTAATTCCTGGTTTAAAGCGGTGAAAGGCAACCATGAATGCATGGCTATTGAGGGTTTGCTGGGGCAAGACGAGCATTATCAACGGCTATGGCTATATAACGCGGGAGACTGGGTTTTATCTTTAAATCCGACCGAACGAGCCGAAGTACTGGATTTACTTAAATTTTGTGCTGGCTTGCCGTTGGTTATCGAACTTAACGATGAGGGGTTTAAAACCGTTATCGCTCATGCTGATTATCCTTATGATCAATACCGTTTTGGTCGGTCTTTGACGCAGGAACAGGCAGTATGGGAGCGCAGACGGATTGAAATGCGTGACGAAACGGAAATCAAGGGCGCGGATGCATTCATATTTGGTCATACTCCGCTGAAACGGGTGATGCAGCTGGGCAATCGCCTGTATATTGATACCGGTGCCGTATTTTTCGGCAATCTGACGTTGCTCAGGTTGAAATAACTATGTGCAAAAACGGCGCTAAAAACGACCGCACTTGTAATTTTTTTCCTTTAAAAGAGCCGAGGGATTCATTTGTGTAAGTTGCCGTAACTTTCTGCTTGATAAGGGAAAATATTTATTACTTAAAACAAAATCGCTACCGTTTTATACAAAATGTTGATTTATAGCCGAAGATCAAAGCTTGATCTCGGCTTTTTTATTTGTTAGGGTAAAAAAGAAGTTCAAAATTCGAACGAAAAAATCAACATATTCAGGAGGTGAATAATGACGACGTCAGTAAAAATCTCTGTGAAAAATCTAACTAAAATCTTCGGGTCTCATCCTAAATCCGCTTTTAAATTATTACAAAACGGTAAAACCAAAGAGCAGATTTTCGCCGAAACCGGCTCGACCGTCGCGGTAAATAACGTATCTTTGGACATTATGGCCGGTGAAATCTTTGTGATTATGGGGTTATCCGGTTCTGGTAAATCCACGCTTATTCGTTTGCTGAACCGTTTGATTGAACCTTCCGCCGGGCATGTTTTTATCGGTGACGACGATATCGCCGAAATGTCGGAGAAAGCATTGCGCGCTGTTCGTCGCAAGCGTATCAGCATGGTATTTCAGTCTTTTGCCCTGATGCCGCATATGACTATTCTGGAAAATGTCGCTTTCGGGCTGGAACTTTCCGGCGTCAATTCAAAAAACCGCCGCCGGATGGCATTGGAAACCCTTGCCCGGGTCGGGTTGGAAGCCTACGCGGATGTTTATCCGGGCGAATTGTCCGGCGGTATGCAACAACGAGTTGGGTTGGCGCGGGCGTTGGCTAATGATCCCGAGATTCTGTTGATGGACGAGGCTTTTTCCGCGCTGGATCCTTTAATCCGAACGGAAATGCAGGACGAGTTGTTGCGTTTACAGGAAAATTCTGAGCGTACCATCGTGTTTATTTCCCATGATCTGGATGAGGCCATGCGTATCGGCAACCGCATCGCGATTATGCAGGACGGTCAGGTGATTCAGGTAGGCAGACCGGACGAAATTCTGCAAAATCCCGCCAATGATTATATCCGTTCCTTTATTCAAGGGGTTAACGTTTCTAACGTACTTTCCGCCAAGGACATCGCCAGTAAGCGTCATTTACTGAATATCGTACAGAAAAGCGAAGACGAAACACCGCACGTCGCTTTCAAATTGCTGGAACAGCATGAGCGGGATTTCGCCGTTGTGCTGGATCGTTACGGTTATTACAAGGGAATGGTATCCGTGGATTCGCTGCAACAGGCGAGAAGCAACCGACAATCGCTTTCGCAGAGTTTTATTGAGATAACCCCTCTCTCGCCGGAACAGTCGATTAGCGATATTATCAATGATGTGGCGACTACCCGCGAACCACTGCCTGTGGTGGATGATAAAGGCCATTATTACGGTGTGGTAACTAAAGTAAAAGTATTACAAACACTTAACAGGGGGACAGAGGCATGACGACAGAAAATATAAGGACAGCGGACCCCTGGGAAGCCACCCTACAGGCGTCGCAGCAGGATAACGCCTATGCCTGGTTGCAGGGCGCGGAGCCGACGCAAGATTTTAATTGGATGTATCCGTTTGATCATACGCTGGTCCCCTTCGGAGATTGGGTTGAAAGCCTGATCAACTGGTTAGTGACTCATTTAAGAAGCTTTTTTCAGTTTATCAGCGCACCCATTGATTATATCCTCAGTCTGTTTCAGACATCGCTTAATGTGTTGCCGCCGACGGTAATGATTATCCTGTTCACATTGCTGGTTTGGCAGTTTACCCATTTCAGACTGGCGCTGGCTACCTTGTTATCGATTACACTTATCGGTGCCGTGGGGGCCTGGAACGAAATGATGATCACGCTTGCCTTAGTGTTGACCTCAGTGTCTTTTTGTCTGCTGATCGGACTGCCGCTCGGTATATGGATGGCACGTTCGACACGCGCCTCGGCCATCGTTAAACCTGTTTTGGACGCCATGCAGACCACGCCGGCCTTTGTTTATTTGGTCCCGATCGTGATGCTGTTCGGCATAGGCAACGTTCCGGGGGTGGTGGTGACCATTATTTTCGCCCTGCCGCCCATTGTCCGGTTAACCATTTTGGGCATTCAGCAGGTTCCCGAAGCGCTGATTGAAGCGGCGCAGGCCTTCGGCGCAAGTAAAAAACAGTTGTTGTATAAGGTTCAGTTGCCGTTGGCCATGCCGTCTATTATGGCGGGGGTTAACCAAACCCTGATGTTGTCTTTGTCCATGGTCGTTATCGCCTCCATGATCGCGGTGGGTGGTTTGGGCCAGATGGTATTGCGCGGCATCGGCCGGTTGGATATGGGGGAAGCCGCGACCGGCGGATTGGGTATCGTGCTGATGGCGATTGTATTGGATCGCTTGACCCAGAAAATTGCGGAAAATATGCATAGTCAGCATAAGGTTCGCTGGTATGAACGCGGTATTACCGGGCTGTTTATCCGCAAAAAATAAGGAGAAACTATGGCTTATCCGATGAAATTAACGATATTGTTTTCTCTTGCCTTATTTGCAAGCAATGCCGTCCGGGCGGACGATAAGGCGATTCAGCCGTTGCAGAGCCCCCTAGCGGAAGAAACCTTCCAGACGTTGATTGTGGTTAAAGCGCTGGAAGAGCTGGGGTATCGGGTTAATCCGCCGAAAGAGGTGGATTACAATGTGGCTTTCACCTCCATTGCCAACGGCGACGCCACTTTTATGGCCGTGCATTGGTTGCCGTTACAGGCGGACAAATACGCCAATGCGGGCGGCGATAGGAAATTATACCGACAGGGGACCTTCGTTGAAGGCGCGGTGCAGGGTTATATGATCGATAAAAAAACCGCTGAAACCTACAATATTACCAACCTGGCTCAGCTGAAAGATCCCAAACTTGCCAAACTGTTCGATTCGGACGGCAACGGCAAAGCCGATTTGATCGGTTGTAGTCCCGGTTGGAGTTGCGAACATACGGTCAGTCAACATATCGACGGTTACGGCTTAAGCCGGACGGTTGAAGTTACTCAGGGCAATTATGCGGCGTTGATTGCTAACACCATTGCACAGTATCAAAACGGTAAATCCATTCTTTATTATACCTGGACACCTTACTGGGTTAGCGGTGTGCTGGTTCCGGGCAAAGATGTAGTGTGGCTGCAGGTGCCGAACCGGCCTGATCCGGGTAAAACCGTCGCCGATACCAATCTTGCGAACGGTAAAAATTACGGTTTTACCGTCAGTTCCATGCATATCGTTGCCAATAAAACCTTTACCGACGCCCACCCGGATGCGGCCAGACTGTTTGCGGTGATGCGGCTTCCGGCCGGTGACATCAGCGCGCAGAATATGGCTATGCGCAACGGACAAAATTCATCGCAGGATATTGAACGCCATGCCGAAGCCTGGATTAAATTTCACCGGGCGCAATTTGACGAATGGATTGAACAGGCAAAATCGGCTAAAAACTGACCGCACTAAGAGCATTGCATTGGCGGTTTTGAATTAAAATAGGAAAAGTTTTTAGAAGATAAAAGCCTCGTTTCTGAGGCTTTTTTGTCGGTTAATCAGGCGGCAAGCAATTCCGGCAAGCGATAAACCGCATAGCAGAAAAGTATAAAAATCATTGCGAGAATTGTTTGTTCAAATCCCTTTAATTTAAATTTGCCGTAGAATTTGCGATGGGAATATAAAAAGAGCAAAATACCCGGCACATACAGCACCACGGATAACAACAAATATTGTAAGCCGGCGGCGTAAACAATCCATAAACCGTAAATTGAAGCCATAAAGCCGGTTAATTTTATATACCAGGCGGAGTTGGTTTGTATGGCTAATTTAAATAAATAGGCACCGATTAAGAAATACGGGATCAGGATCATTGAAGTTGAGATAAGCAATAAGGTGTTATAGCTTTGTTCAAAAACAAATACCAGAATTAAACAGAATTGAACAATAAATCCGGTGAACCATAACGAATTAATCGGCGTACTGTTTTCGTTTAATTTATCCAAAATTTTCGGGAACGCACCCTTTTGGGCTCCTCGGTATGGAATTTCCGCCGAATACATTGTCCAGCTGATATAAGAAGCCAGCACGGAGACAATCAGACAGGCGGTGATAATAACTTTGCCCGTCGGTCCCATCATGGCGTCAAGCAGCGGACCCATTGACGGATTCGGCATCTCGGCGATAGTTTCGCGGGGGATAATACCGAGCGCAAGAATGGTGATGGCAACATATAACGCCAGAGCGATAAGAATACCTAAAACCGTCGCCAGCCCCACGTCAGTCCGTTTTTTTGCATGAGCGGAAAGCACGGAAGCGCCTTCTACCCCGGTGAAGACCCAAAGTGTGATAAGCATGGTGTCTTTAACCTGATCGCCTATATTGTTATTCAGTGCACTTGCTTTTACGTCGGAATTGAAAATATCCGTATCAAAGAACCAAAAACCAAGTAAGATAAAGAGTACTAAAGGAGCAACTTTTACAAAAGTCGCCACCAGATTTACCGAAGCCGCTTCTTTTATCCCGCCGGCAATCAGCGCATGCACTAACCAAACGATAATGGAGGAGCCGATAAACGAAGCAACTGTATTGCCCTGTCCGAAAATAACGGTATTTTCAGAATCGGTGAATACGCCCAAGCCTTCAAAGGCGACGGTTAAATAGCCGACGATCCCGATTGTCGCACAAAGCCAATATCCCCAAGCGGACATAAATCCCATCAAATCGCCGAAACCTTCACGAGCGTAGGTATAGATTCCGCCGTCCAGTTCGGGGCGAAGGCGAGAGATAAAGAAAAAGGATAAACCGAGGAAGATGATTCCGATCCCGGTAATCAGCCAGCCGATAGAAATTGCTTCCGCACCGGCTACGGCGGCCATATTTTGCGGCAGGCTGAAAATACCGGATCCGATCATTGAACTAAGCACTAACGCGGTAAGAGAGAGAAGTCCGATTTTTTTATTTGACATTTATTATTCCATTTATTTTATTGAATTATTTTAAATTTTTTGCCAGAGTTTCAATATATTCCACACCGATACCGCAACAGCCGCCGATAATTGAGGCGCCCTGTGCCGTCCATTTTTTTGCCCAGGCTAAATAAGCGGGCGGATCCAAATCTTTTCGGACTTCGTCTAAACCGTCATTTGCTGTTGCATCTTTAGGTTGAGGGGCAAAGGCATTTGCATAAGCGCCGGTTTGAATGTGCGTGGCGTTTAATGCGGTTAGAGTCGCCGTTGTGACTGCGAGCGCTTCACCGATCACTTCAGGTTGACAGCAGTTGAAAAGAATAGCGTCAACCCCTAAATCGACCATTTTTTCTACCGCACTTTTTACCGTTTCGCCCGAACGCAATTGCGGTTCGCAGGTCAGTTCGTCATCCGTTAAGGTAAAGGAAACCCAAAACGGGCGATCGTCTTTTGGCAACAAGGCTTTAATAGAAACCGGTTCGATGATGGTGCTTTGCGTTTCGCAAAGCCAAATATCCACATAAGGAGAAAGCCCGTCGATGAGCGGTTGAGCAATTTCGGCAAAACGTTCAGGTTGAATTAAATCGGCGCGATAAGAACCGAACATCGGCGGCAGAGAGCCGGCAATTTTAGTGGTTAAAACTCCGGAATTTTTGACCGCACTTTTTGCTAAGCGACCGGCAAGATCCGCAAGCGTTTTGCCGTCGGTATGAAACCGTTGTTCGCCGATATGAAAAGGCACAACGGCATAACTGTCGGTGGTAATCACCTCTGCGCCGTGTGCGATAAAATCTTCGTGTACCGCCTGTACTGCGCTTGGTTCTTCGTAAAGGGCGCAGGCGGACCATTCGGGTTGACGGAAAGGTGCGTTGCGACGCATTAATTCACGGCTCATTCCGCCGTCTAGAATTGTGATTGGCATATGATGTTTCCTTTGATTAGGGTCTGTTTATCTTTTATAAACAGACCCTCTATTTTGTGTAGAAATCAGGGCTTACGGGTGTTTCAAAAAATTTTATATAAAAATACCGCACTTTTATAAAAGTGCGGTATTTTTTTAGCAAATTTTTTAGATCAAAAAATTATAATTTAGATACGAATTAAACATTGAAGCGGAAGTGCATAACATCTCCGTCCTGTACGATGTAGTCTTTTCCTTCCAAACGCCATTTACCCGCATCTTTTGCACCCTGTTCGCCTTTATACTGAATGAAATCATCATAACCGATAACTTCGGCACGGATAAAACCTTTTTCAAAGTCGGTATGAATCACGGCGGCCGCTTTTGGTGCGGTAGCGCCTACGGCAACCGTCCAGGCTCGCACTTCTTTAACACCGGCGGTGAAATAGGTTTGCAGGTTTAATAGTTTGTAACCGGCACGAATAACGCGGTTTAAACCCGGTTCTTCAATTCCCAAATCCTGTAAAAATTCCACTTTTTCTTCATCGTCTAATTCGGCGATTTCAGATTCGATGGCGGCACAAACCGGCACTACAACCGCGCCTTCTTTTTCCGCAATTTCACGCACGCGATCAAGGTACGGATTGTTTTCAAAACCGTCTTCGTTCACGTTTGCGATATACATAGTCGGTTTTAAGGTTAAAAAGTTGTAGCCTTTGATAGCCTGTAATTCTTCTTTATCTAAATCGACGGAACGAATCATGCCGGCATTTTCTAATACAGGAAGCAGTTTTTCCATCACTGAAAGTTCGAATTTAGCCTCTTTATCGCCGCCTTTAGCACGTTTTTGCAAGCGTTGAATGGCACGTTCGCAGCTGTCTAAATCCGCTAAAGCCAATTCCGTATTGATGGTATCGATATCGTCAGCCGGGTTGATTTGACCCGCAACATGAACGATATCATCATTTTCAAAACAACGTACTACATGACCGATAGCATCGGTTTCGCGAATATTCGCCAGAAATTTATTTCCCAGCCCCTCGCCTTTGCTTGCGCCGGCAACCAAACCTGCGATATCCACAAATTCCATTGTGGTCGGTAGTGTGCGTTCCGGTTTGACGATTTCCGCCAATGCGTCTAAACGAGGATCAGGCATAGGTACAACGCCTGTATTCGGTTCGATAGTACAGAACGGATAGTTTGCCGCTTCAATACCTGCTTTTGTTAATGCGTTGAATAAAGTTGACTTACCTACGTTCGGCAAGCCGACAATGCCACATTTAAATCCCATTTTTTGTTCCTATTTTTTATTTGAATTTGATTCGGTATTTTTTTGATTACGCTTTAAAACCGTTTAAACGATTGGTTGCTTTGGTAATGCCGTCTTTTAACAGAATTTCCATACAACTTGCCGCTTCGTCCAAGGCTTTATCGATTGCCGACCGGTCGGTCGGCGAAGGTTTGCTCAATACGTAAGCGGAAACCAGATTTTTATCGCCCGGATGACCGATTCCGATACGCAAACGGTAAAAATTTTTATTATTTGCTAATTGCGCAATGGTATCTTTAAGCCCGTTATGTCCGCCGTGGCCGCCGCCCTGCTTGATTTTCGCCACGCCCGGCGGCAAATCCAGCTCGTCATGAATAACCAGAATTTCTTCCGGTTTAATTCGGTAAAACGTTGCTAACGCACCAACGGCTTTACCGCTTAAATTCATAAACGTGGTCGGAATGAGGAAACGGACTTCTTCACCGCCGATAACGGCTCGAGCGGTTTTTCCAAAGAATTTAGCCTCATCTTTTAAATTAAAATTAAAGCGACGAGCCAGCCTTTCCACCAGCCATTCCCCCGCATTATGACGGGTATCCGCATATTTATCGCCCGGGTTGCCAAGACCCACGATTAATTTGATTTCAGACATTATTATTCCTGCCAGTCAAAAATGGTGTGAAGTATAGCCTAAATTGCCTTTTAATTCTACTTAACCGTTGCGGTATTGACTTTGATAATCGGCAATTGGGGGATTTTTTTAGAAATTCGCGTCAAAGGGCAAGGACCAGTACGCCGGCTAAAATCAGAATGGAACCGGTAATTAATTTAATGCTGATAGGTTCACCCAAAATAACAATGCCCAGAACGATAGCGATGACGACGCTGAGCTTATCGATAGGAGCGACCCAGGATGCCGGCGCCAGTTGCAATGCCCGGTAGTAACAAAGCCAGGAAAGCCCGGTGGCGACGCCCGAAAGAATTAAAAACATAAGCGGACGAGCGGCAATATGTTGCGGTAGCTGCCATTCGTTTCGCATGGAGATAACGCCGGCGGAGACGAATAATACCACAATCGTGCGGATAAAGGTGGCTAAATTGCTATTTATTCCTTCAACGCCGAGTTTGCCCAAAATGGCGGTGAGACCGGCGAAAAATGCCGAACCGAAAGCTAGTGTTAACCAATTCATAGCGGACCTTATTTGAATTTAATGACGGATTTATGTTGAAAACATGGGAAAACTGCGGTGAAAAAACCTTGTTTTTTGTCACCGCGGTTTTCGGCTATAATAGCATAAATTTATTGAGGTAAGCCCATTTATAACGAGGTTTCCATGGCTCAAATTAACATCGAAATTACTTATGCTTTTCCGGAACATTATTATTTAAAAAAATTTACTCTGGATGAAGGCACCACGGTGCAAAGCGCCATTTTACAATCGGGAATTCTACAGCAGTTTACCGACATTGATTTGCGGGAAAATAAAATCGGCATTTTTAGCCGTCCTGTAAAATTGACGGATAGTCTCAACGATGGCGATCGTATTGAAATTTATCGTCCTTTATTAGCGGATCCGAAAGAAATCCGCCGGAAACGTGCGGCGCAACAGGCAAAAGACCAGGAAGAAAAGAAAAAAGCGGAAAAATCAGCGAATAAGGAAAATTAATATGTCACGCAAATTTTGTTTACCCGAGCATATCTCTGCCGAAGATTTTTTACGGGATTACTGGCAAAAGAAACCTTTAATCATCCGTAACGGTTTGCCTGAAATTGTAGGTATGTTTGAGCCTGAAGATATTCTTGAACTTGCACAAAACGAAGATGTGACCGCTCGCTTATTAAAACAGTTTTCGGAAGACAGCTGGACTTTCACGCCAAGCCCGCTTACTGAGCGGGATTTTACCGAATTGCCGGAAAAATGGTCGGTATTGGTTCAGAATATGGAACAATGGTCTGCGGAGTTAGGTCGGTTGTGGAATCTATTCGGTTTTATACCGCAATGGCAGCGGGACGATATTATGGTGTCTTATGCGCCGGCGGGCGGTTCGGTGGGTAAGCATTACGACGAATATGACGTGTTTTTAGTGCAAGGTTACGGACAGCGACGTTGGCAGTTAGGTAAATGGTGCGATCCGAGTACCGAATTTAAACCTAATCAGCCGATTCGTATTTTCGACGATATGGGCGAGCTGGTAGTGGACGAGGTTATGAACCCGGGAGATATTCTGTATATTCCTTCCCGTATGGCGCATTACGGCGTGGCGCAAAGCGATTGCCTGACCTTCTCGTTCGGTTTGCGTTATCCGAATCTTAGCGATTTAATGGAGCGGATTCAGCACGGCTTTTGTTATCAAAACCCGGAAATTGACCTTAACGAATTTAGTATTCCCCTGCGTTTAAATCAATCGGCACAAGCAACCGGCAAATTAAGCGAGACCGAGATTCAGGCAATGAAACGGCAATTGTTAGAGAAACTGACAAGTTCACCACAATTTGACCGTTTGTTCCGGCAAGCGGTTGCCTCTGCGGTTAGTTCACACCGTTATGAAATGCTGGTAAGCGATGAGATTTCCGAGCCTGAAGAAGTGCTTACGGCTCTTGAAAACGGCGCCAAGCTTCTGCAGGATAACAACTGTAAGCTGGTTTATACCTCAAATCCGTTGTGTATTTACGCAAACGGCGAGTGGTTAGACGAATTAAATTCCGTAGAAGCGGAAATATTAAAACGCTTGGCCGACGGCGAAGGCCTTGCTCTTACGGATTTAATGCAGTTGATTCAGCAAACGGATGAGCGGGATTTAGCCATGGATTTATTGCTGGACGGTATTTGTAACTGGCTGGATGACGGCTGGATATTATTAAATTAAGGGTAATACGAATCAGTGATGAACGAAAATATTTATTCCGTTTCGCAGCTTAACTATTCGGTGCGGCAACTGCTTGAAGGGCAGTTAGGTTTGGTATGGCTTACCGGTGAGATTTCGAATTTCAGTCAGCCCGTATCGGGGCATTGGTATCTCACTTTGAAAGATGAAAACGCACAGGTGCGTTGCGCGATGTTTCGCATGAAGAATATGCGTGTCGCCTTTCGTCCGCAAAACGGAATGCAGGTTCTGGTTCGCGCTAATGTCAGTTTATACGAACCACGGGGCGATTATCAGCTTATTATTGAGTCTATGCATCCCGCCGGCGAAGGGTTGTTGCAACAGCAATTTGAGGCGCTGAAAATAAAGCTCGCCGCCGAGGGCTTGTTTGCGCAAAATCTTAAGAAAAATTTACCGCACTTTGCGAAAACCGTCGGTATCGTCACTTCGCCAACGGGTGCAGCCTTGCAGGATATTCTGAATATTTTACAACGCAGGGATCCAAGCCTGAAAATTATTATTTACCCGACTGCAGTGCAGGGGAAAGATGCCGCCAATGAAATCGTGCAAATGATTGAACTGGCGAATTTGCGTAATGAAGCGGACGTATTGATTGTCGGGCGGGGTGGCGGTTCGTTGGAAGATCTTTGGTGTTTTAACGAAGAAACGGTGGCTCGGGCGATTTTTCGTTCAAGTATACCGGTGATTAGTGCGGTAGGCCATGAAACCGACGTGACGATCGCCGATTTTGTGGCGGATGTACGAGCGCCGACTCCATCGGCTGCGGCGGAATTAGTCAGCCGTAACCAACAGGAATTATTCCAGCAATTACAGTATAAACGTCAGCGTTTGGAAATGGCGTTAGATCGCTTATTTAATGAAAAGCAACAACATTTGCAACGTTTTTTATTGCGCTTGCAAAACCGGCATCCGAGCGCCCGGCTGCTTGCGCAACGACAACAGACCGGTCAACTGGAACATCGGTTAAATTCGGCAATTCGGCGATTGTTAGATAAAAATCACTATAAATTGACCACACTTTGCGAACGTTTAGAAAAAAATCCGTTGCCTTATCTGGTGCGGCAGCAAAACTATCACATTGTTCAACTGGCGACAAACCTTGATTTTGCCCTGAAACGGTTAGTAGTCAGCAAACAGACTTCGCTTTCAGCCCTTTGCGGCAAGTTAGACGGATTAAGCCCTCTGAAAGTATTAGCCCGCGGTTATTCCATTGCGGAAACGGAGCAAGGAGAAACCATAAGCAGTGTGAATCAAGTCGAAACCGGGGATAAAATTAAAACCCGGTTGCGCGACGGGGTAATTGTCAGTAAGGTTATTTAAATCTCATCGTCTTTCCAATTAAATTTTCAATTTAAATTCATTCATCAGTGATCGCTAAGGAAAATTGTTCCGTAGTGATCATTTGATCAATTTTAATCCTATCTAAGTCCTACGAAATTAATAAAAGTTCAGTACAAATTTAAGGAATAATGTGACTTAAATCACAAATATGAAATAATGTTTCAAAAAAATATTTTGAATATTATTTTTTATGTAACTAAATTATTTTGTTTTTTGAATTTTTAATTAGATCAATGGGTTATATTTTTGAATAAAATTTAAAATTAAAAATAAAATTTTAGAAATGTGATTTTGATCTCATTTTAAAATATTGTTTTATTTTTATAACTTGTTGAAATATAAAGAATTAATATTTTTTACCTAATTTGACATAGTGTTTCAATTCTTTTAGATTCTGCTTGAAATTTATTTCCACTGTAAATTTTTATTCCTCTGTATTTTTAATTGAAAAACACTAAGGTAGGTTAGTCATGAAAAAGACGATTATCGCATTAATTACTTCTGCATTATTTTTCTCCGGCGGCGCAAGTGCCGTAACCGTATATAGCGCCGAAGGAACTAAAGTTAATTTGGACGGACGCGCATCATTTGAATTAATTAATCGCACGGATAAACGAAGTGATCTTATTGACCGCGGATCCCGTGTGAGAATTCACGCTTATCAAGATATCGGTTCCGGCTTTACGGCGTTGGCTAATGTGGAAATTCGTTTTACGAAAGACGGTGATATCGGTAATCAAATATACACAAAACGTTTATACGGCGGATTCCAACATAAATTAGGTTCTTTAACCTTCGGTAAACAGGCGTTATTGGCGGATAGTATCGGTTATTCAAACTTTACTTATGAATTGGGTAAAATAACTATGATGCCGAAAGATGCGGACAAAGCGGTTCGTTTATTAACCGATTGGTTTTACGGTTTTCGTTTCGGTGCCGATTATGTGTTCGGTACCAGTGAAAAATACGATGATTCCGATAGAGAGCTTGCCAATAAAAATCGCGCTTATGAATTAGCTATGTTCTATAACAACAAATTCGGTGAGTTTAATGTGAAAGGTGCTGTGGCATACAGCCAACAAAAAGCGGGCACGTTGGCAAAAGACGAATATGATAAAAAAGCTATGAGTACTTCGGTTCAACTTGGTTACGGCAAAGGCGCGGTAGGTTTTGACTGGACTAAAGGTAAATCCATTGAAGGCAAAAAAGATTTCAAATTCCGTGTAGGTAATAACAAATTTGAAGAAATTAACTTATTTGAAGTCGGGGCTAAATATGCGGTTACCGATAAAAATAATGTTTATGCGGAATATTTGTGGGGTACCGGTGAAATCCAGGGACAAGATGACGGCAAATTTAAAGGTTGGTTCTTAGGTGCTGATCATCAATTTAACAAACGCGTTGTTACCTATTTAGAAGGCGGTTCCTTTAAAACTAAACGTTCGGGGGACACGCTTGAAAAAGAAAAACGTATTGCTTTAGGTTTACGAGTTTATTTCTAATTTTTAATATCTATAGAATAATAAACCGCACTAAAAAGTGCGGTTTATTTTTGAGAAATTTTATTGCGATATCGTCGCTAATATTTGTTAATAAATATATTATTAAACAGCCGGATTAAATTAACCGAGCTGTTTAATTTTTATGGAGCTAAAATTTCCGGATAATCGTGATAACCGATTTGTTCGGAAATATTTTTACCGGCAACTTGTAATAAATTTACCAACTGCGGTAATTTTTCTTCTTCAAAACGAATCGTCGGTATCGAAATAGAAAGACCGGCAATAATCCGTCCGAATCGATTATAAATCGGTGCGGCTACGCAGCGTAATCCTGGTTCCTGTTCTTCGTTATCTTCCGCATAATGCTGTTTGCGGACTTTTTCTATTTCTTCAATAAGCTGATCAATATTTTCTAATGTTTTGCTGGTGTGTTTTACGAAAGTTAAGTCAGCGAGCAATTCTCTGATTTCTTTGTTGGTTAACCCCGAAAGTAACACTTTGCCTATTGCGGTGCTATAAATCGGATTTCTTCTGCCTATTCTGGAATACATTCTCAGATTGTAACCGGAATCAATTTTATGCAAATAGATAATTTCTGTGCCGTCTAATGTACCTAAGTGTAAGGTTTCATTAGTTTGTCGGGAAATATAAGACATTTCATGATTGGCTAAACCGATAATATCCGCATATTCCAGGGCTTTTGCCCCGACTTCAAAAAGTTTTAAAGTCAGCGTATATTTTTCGGTTTCACCTTCTTGGGAAACGAAACCCAGAGTTTTCATCGTTTGTAAGAAACGGTATGTGGTGCTTTTTGACATCATTAACCGTTGAGCCAGCTCAGTAATGCCAATTTCTTTTTGCTCTGCTAAAGCTTCAATAATGCCGAAAACTTTTAGCACGGAAGATACTGCTTCGGGTTGGTTTTCTTTTTCCATGATGATTTATTACCGTGTTTGCTATTGAATAAAATCTACCATTAAATATAAAGATATGATAGCACAGAAAATATTATTTTTTTAAATTTATTTTATTAAAAATAAAAATGAAATTATGTTTTATATTTATTGCAATGTTTTTTTGTTAAGAGTATGATGGTGTTACTTTAAAGGTAAAGGTGATGTTCTTTAAGTGGTAAACACACTGTTAATACATTTTCTACATAGGAGAATTTACATGAACTTATTTGATTTAACAGGAAAAGTTGCATTAGTAACCGGTTGTAACACGGGTCTTGGTCAGGGAATGGCTTTAGGCTTAGCACAGGCAGGGTGCGATATTGTCGGCGTGAATTTAGTCGAACCTTTAGATACCAAAGAAAAAATCGAAGCCTTAGGCCGTAAATTCGTTAATATCGAAGCGAACCTGATGAAACAGGAAGGCCTTACGGACGTTGTAGAAAAAGCGGTTAGTGTTTTCGGCAAAATTGATATTTTAGTGAATAATGCCGGTATTATCCGTCGTGAAGATGCTATTGATTTTTCCGAACAAAACTGGGACGACGTGATTAATATTAACTTAAAAACGGTATTTTTCCTTTCTCAACTTGTGGCTAAACAATTTATCGCCCAAGGTCACGGCGGTAAAATTATTAATGTTGCGTCAATGCTTTCTTTCCAGGGCGGTATTCGCGTGCCTTCTTACACCGCATCAAAAAGTGCGATTATGGGTATAACCCGCGCAATGGCAAATGAATGGGCAAAATATAACATTAATGTGAATGCCGTCGCTCCGGGCTATATGGCAACGGATAACACCGCGGCATTACGCGCGGATGAAGCTCGCAGTAAAGAAATTTTAGATCGTATTCCCGCCGGTCGTTGGGGGACACCGAATGATTTGGTCGGACCTTGCGTATTCCTGGCTTCTGCAGCAGGTGATTACGTAAACGGTTATACAGTCGCAGTTGACGGCGGTTGGTTAGCACGTTAATCGAACTGAAGAATTTATTATTTAATAAGGAAATCAATATGAAAATTGCATTAATGATGGAAAATAGCCAAGCGGCGAAAAATGCCGTGGTGTTAAAAGAACTTAAAGGCGTTGTGGATCCTAAAGGTTATTCGGTATTTAATGTAGGAATGAGTGATGAAAACGATCACCACTTGACTTATATCCACTTAGGTATTATGGCAAGTATTTTACTTAACTCCAAAGCGGTGGATTTTGTGGTAACCGGCTGCGGTACGGGGCAAGGGGCGATGATGTCGCTTAATTTACACCCGGGTGTGGTATGCGGATATTGTCTTGATCCGGCGGATGCGTTTTTATTCTGCCAAATCAATAACGGTAATGCGCTTGCACTGGCTTTTGCTAAAGGTTTTGGCTGGGGCGCCGAATTAAACGTTCGCTATATGTTTGAAAAAGCCTTTACGGGTGTTCGCGGCGAGGGTTATCCGATTGAGCGTAAAGAACCGCAAGTTCGTAATGCAGGCATTTTGAACGAAGTGAAAAAAGCGGTGGCGAAAGATAACTATTTAGACACTTTACGCGCTATTGACCCTGAATTGGTGAAAACCGCAGTAAGCGGCGAACGTTTTCAGCAATGTTTCTTTGAAAATTGTCAGGATAAAGAAATTGAAGCTTTTGTGCGTGAAGTTTTAGCAAAATAGCAACCTGTATTAGACCTACTTAGTTGTTGAATTAAGTAGGTCTAATCCAATTGAGGCTTGATAATGAAAAAAATAGCGATTTTGGGCGAGTGCATGATTGAGCTGAACGGCGAACCTTTTGGCCGAATGCGTCAAACTTACGGTGGCGATAGCTTAAATACTGCAACTTATTTGGCTCGAGTTAGCCGGCGAGAGCAATTTGAAATCTCTTATGTGTCGGCATTAGGCAAAGATAAGCTGAGTTTGGGTATGTTGGCGCATTGGCGGAATGACGGCATTAACACCGATTGTGTTTTATTAGATGAAAAACATCAGCCGGGATTATACTTAATTCAGCTGGATGAAAAAGGCGAACGAACGTTTCTTTATTGGCGGAACCAATCGGCGGCTCGTTATTTACTGCAACATGAAGGTTATACCGAGGTACTGGCGAGATTGGCAACGGCGGATATGATTTATCTTAGCGGCATTTCGCTTGCAATTTTACCGGAAAATGACCGCACTTTGTTGATTCGGCAGCTCGGAAACCTGAAAAAAGCCGGGGTGAAAATCGCGTTTGACAGCAATTATCGCCCGGCATTGTGGGATAGCTTTCAACAAACACAAGCCTGTTATCAAGCCTTATTGCCCTTGGTCGATTTAGCCTTGGTAACCTTTGACGACGAACAATCCCTTTGGCGGGATGAAAATGTGCAGCAAACGATTTCCCGTTTGGTTCAATTAGGTGTCGGAACCGTTGTTGTGAAATCTGGTGAACATGGCGCCGTTTTTTATCATAACGGAGAAACTCGGCAAGTCGCGACTGAAGTTGTGCAGCGGGTTGTGGATACGACGTCAGCGGGCGATGCCTTCAACGCGGGCTTTTTAAACGGCTATTTACAGCAAAAATCTTTAGTCGATTGCTGCCGGCAAGGCAACAAATTAGCAGGCATTGTTATTCAACACAAAGGCGCTATTATTGATAAAACCGCAACTCAACATTTTATTCGGGAATTTAATTAAGGAATCATTATGGCTTATACAACAGCAGAAATTATTGAAAAACTGGGCGCTTTAAAAGTTGTTCCGGTTATTGCGTTAGATGACGCGGAAGATATTTTACCCTTAGCCGCTACCTTAGCTGAAAACGGTTTGCCGGTTGTGGAAATTACTTTCCGTTCGGCGGCGGCGGAAGAAGCCATTCGTCTATTGCGCCAAACTAACCCGGATATTTTAATCGCAGCAGGTACGGTATTAACGCCGGATCAAGTGGTTAGAGCGAAAAATGCCGGCGCGGACTGCATTGTAACTCCGGGATTTAATCCGAATATCGTGCGTTTATGTCAAGAATTGAATATCCCGATTACACCGGGCGTAAATAACCCGATGGCAATTGAAGGCGCCTTAGAACTGGGCGTTAGTGCAGTAAAATTCTTCCCGGCAGAAGCTTCGGGCGGAGTAAAAATGATTAAGGCGTTATTAGGCCCTTATCAACAATTACAAATTATGCCTACCGGCGGCATCAATGTGAACAATATTCGGGATTATTTAGCGATTCCGAATGTTGTTGCCTGCGGAGGTTCTTGGTTTGTGGAAAAATCATTAATTGCGAACAAACATTGGGATGAAATTGGCCGTTTAGTTCGCGAAGTATTGGCTTTAGTTAGATAGAGGCAGAAAATGTTTGTTTATAATCGTGAAATTCCGTTAGATGATCTTGGCGGCGGCGTGCAACGTAAAATTCTTGCATATAGTGAAAATATTATGTCCGTTGAAGTTCATTTTGAAAAAGGCGCAATAGGTTCACTGCATAGCCATTCGCATGAACAATTGACTTACGTACTATCCGGCAGTTTCGAATTCACAATCGGCGATGAAACAAAAATTGTGAACGCGGGCGACGTGCTTTATAAACAACCGAATGTGATGCACGGTTGCGTTTGTTTGGAAAAAGGCGTATTGCTCGATACATTTACACCAATGAGAAAAGATTTTATTAAATAACCGTATAGACCGTTACTCCTTAACTTCGTTGATTCTCTAGCACTACTTTTATGGTATCTTCTCGAACATAAAAGTTTTGGGACAATAGTTTACTATTGTCCCTTTTTTAGTGAAATAGACTATTCGTCGCTAATCAAGCGCATAAAATTCTGCAAAAACTCACCGCACTTTTACCCGCATTATGATAGAATCGCCGATAATTTTGTGAATCTCCGGGTGTTTTTATTGATGATGAAAAAATGTATTCGTTTTATTTTTCTATTGCTTTTAATGTTCGCAGCTGCCGGATTTTGGGGCTACAATTACATTCAAAAATTGGTCAATGAACCCGTTAATATTAAAGCGGAACAGTTACTTACTCTGGAGCGGGGGACTACCGGTAAAAAACTTTTTACCTTGCTGGAAAAGGAAAATATCATTGCCGATAATATACTTTTTCCTTTGTTATTAAAACTTCAGCCCCAATTTAATAATGTAAAGGCGGGAACTTATTCATTAGAAGGCATAAAAACTCTAGGCGATTTATTAACCTTGCTTAACAGCGGTAAAGAAGCGCAGTTCGCTTTACGTTTTACCGACGGCGAAACCTGGAAGCAGGTGAAAAAATCACTGGAAAACGCACCGCACTTGAAACATGAATTGAAAGATAAAACCGACGTTGAGGTTTTTCATCAATTTAAAGAGATGTTGCCCGAATTTGAGGTGCAAAATGCGTACAAAACCTTAGACGGCTGGATTTATCCCGATACGTATAATTACACGCCGAATTCTACGGATGTGGCTTTAGTCAAACGATCTGTCGAGCGAATGGTGAAAACGCTGGAAAAAGCATGGGCGGAACGTGATGAGGATTTGCCGTTGAATAATCCTTATGAAATGTTGATTCTTGCCTCTATTGTGGAAAAAGAAAGCGGTATTTCCGCCGAACGCGGAAAAATCGCATCGGTGTTTGTTAATCGTCTGAAAGCCAAAATGAAGTTACAAACGGATCCGACGGTAATTTACGGCATGGGTGAAAGTTATCAGGGCAATATTCGTAAAAAAGATTTGGAATCGCCGACACCTTATAATACCTATGTGATTGACGGTTTGCCGCCTACACCGATTGCAAACCCGAGTGAAGATGCGTTAAACGCAGTTGCGCATCCTGAAAGGACGGACTTTTTATATTTTGTCGCCGACGGCTCGGGCGGGCATAAGTTCAGCCGTAGTCTGATTGAACACAACAAAGCGGTGCAGGAATATTTGCTTTGGTTGCGCCGGAATAAAAACAAATAATTCAGGCTAATTCGTTATTCTTTCTTACATTGAACAAAAATATGAACGGAAAATTTATCGTATTGGAAGGTTTGGAAGGCGCGGGCAAAACTACCGCCCGCCAAGCTGTTGTCGAGCAACTTAACGCGCTGGGTATAACGGATTTGCTTTTTACCCGCGAACCCGGCGGTACGCCGCTGGCGGAAAAGCTGCGAAATTTGATTAAGTATGAAACGGAAGAACCGGTTACGGATAAAGCCGAATTGCTGATGTTATATGCGGCGCGGATTCAACTGGTGGAAAATGTGATTAAACCCGCATTAGCCCAAGGGAAATGGGTTATCGGCGATCGCCATGATCTTTCTTCTCAGGCTTATCAGGGGGGCGGGCGCCAAATCGACAGCCATTTGTTAGAGACTCTGAAAAAAACGGTACTAGGCGATTTCGAACCGGATTTTACCCTTTATTTGGATTTATCGCCGACAATAGGGTTGGCACGGGCTCGCGGACGCGGAGAATTGGATCGTATCGAGCAGCAAAATTTGGCTTTTTTTGACCGCACCCGCACACGTTATTTAGAATTGGTAAAAGATAATCCGAAAGCGGTGATCATTAATGCCGAGCAATCTATCGAACGGGTTACGGCGGATATTAAAACTGCGGTAAAAAATTGGGTAAATTCAATTTCGTCATGACAACAATAATTTATCCTTGGCTCCAATCCTATTACGAAAAAATAACCGCTGCGTTTCAGCAGGGGTATGGTCATCATGCTCTGTTGTTTCGTGCGGAGCAGGGGATAGGTGCAGACCAATTGATTCATGCCGTGGCAAACTGGCTGATGTGTCAGCATAGTTCTCCGCGACCTTGCGGAGAATGCCATAGTTGCCGATTGTTTGCCGCCGGCAACCATCCCGATGTGTATCAGCTGGCGCCTGTTGAAAACAAAGATATCGGCGTAGATCAGGTGCGCGAAATTAATGAAAAGGTTAGCCAGCGTGCGCAACAAAACGGTAATAAAGCGGTTTATGTGCAGGGTGCGGAACGTTTAACGGAAAGTGCCGCCAACGCTTTATTAAAAACGCTGGAAGAACCGCGACCAAATACTTATTTTTTATTAAATGCGGATTTATCGTCACCTTTAATGGCGACGATTTATAGTCGCTGCCAAGTGTGGCTGATTAATACGCCGTCGGAACAACAAGCGCTGAATTGGTTGCAACTACATAATTACAGTGAAATTTCCGAAATTCAGACCGCACTTCGCATTAGTTACGGTCGCCCTTTATTGGCATTGCATTGTTTGGAACAGGGGTGGCTGGAAAAACGTCGTGAATTTTTTCGCGCCTTTTGGTTGTTTTATACCCGCCGTTCTCCTCTTGAATTATTGCCGCTGTTTGATAAGGAACTGATTCTGCAACAAGTGAATTGGCTTTTGGCATTTTTATCCGATGCGCTGAAAGATAAATTAAATATAACATCCGGTTGGATTTGCCGGGATTTAATCCGCGGCATCCAACAGTTCAATGAACGACAAACCGTCGCCGGCTTATTAACCGCAACTAAAATTATGCAAAAAGTGCGGTCGGATTTAGTGCAAATTAATGCGGTAAATCAGGAATTAATTTTGCTGGACGGTTTAACCCGCTTAATTACGGAAGTTTTTGAACATTAATACGGGCGTTTTCCCGCATGAAAATAAAATTATAAATCAGGAAAGTAAATATGTTTATTGTTGACAGTCATTGTCATTTAGATTCGTTAGATTATGAAAAATTACACAGCAATGTTGATGAGGTAATTGAAAAAGCGAAAGCAAGAGGGGTGAAACATTTGCTTTCCATCGGTGTTGCTTTAAATCGTTTTCAGGCGATGAGAACGTTGTTGGCACATCGTGACGAGGTTTCTTTTTCTTGCGGCGTTCACCCATTGGATCTTGCCGGTGAAACTTTTGACCGTCAGCGTTTAGAGCGATATGCCAAAGATGAGAAAGTCATCGCAATCGGTGAAATCGGGCTGGATTATTATTATGATCAGGATCGTAAAAACGAGCAGTTAGACGCTTTTGCCCAGCAAATCGAAGTGGCGAATCAGTTAAACAAGCCGGTGATTGTTCATACCCGCGACGCCCGTGAAGATACGATTCGGTTATTACGGGAAAATCACGCGGAAAAGTGCGGCGGCGTTATTCATTGTTTTACGGAAAATCTGGAGTTTGCAAAACAAGCGCTAGATTTAGGGTTTTATATTTCCTGCTCGGGCATTGTGACCTTCAAAAATGCGGAAGAAATCCGTGATGTGGTTCGTTATGTGCCTGCGGATCGGCTGCTGGTGGAAACGGACTCTCCTTATCTTGCGCCGGTTCCTTATCGCGGCAAACAAAATCAACCGGCTTACACACGGGAAGTATGCGAATATGTGGCGGCGTTAAAAGGTGTTTCGGCGGAAGAATTCGCGTTGATTACAACGCAAAATTTTGAGCGTCTGTTTAAAATTAACGTGCTATAATCAACTCAATCTGTTGAAAAGGTGAAATCTATGCGTAAATTCATTAAATATTTTCTGCTAACGGTGGTTTTTGTATTCCATGTTGTTTTATTTGCAGGGATTAACTACGTATTCCCTCATTATGAAACCACCAAAATCACAGGCGTTGAAGTAAAACGTGTGGATAAAGACGGTCCGATAACCAAAGCTAATCCCGCCGACGGTCCGACCCGTGACGTTTATTATATTTATACTCAGCAACCGGACAAACAAAAACCGATGGTTTACCGTAACGAAGATACGCGCTGGGGATTTCCTTTCTATTTCAAATTCGGTTCCGCCGATTTACAGGCTAAAGCCTCGACCTTTGCGCAGGATCAACGGCTGGTAGAAATAAAATATTATGGCTGGCGAATTGTGATGTTTGACGAATTCCGTAATGCCGTATCAATGCGGGAAGTGACGGAAGATTCGGGCTCTCATCCGATTTTAAGTTATATTTTCTATTTTTTAGGCATAATTACTTTATTTTTCTCCATTCAATTAATTCGTGGCTGGTTTGACAGCGAAGCATAAGAATAAGGGCGCTAACGGCCTCCTGCTTTTCATTTAGGCGTCCTTAAATAAAGGTTAAGGCGCGAAGTAGAGTAAAAAAGAAAATTATGGGTTTATTTGAAGCAATATTTATTTTATTTCTGCTAATTGTGATTAGTGCGATTATTTCGTCTTCCGAGATTTCACTTGCGGGTGCAAGAAAGATTAAATTGCAAAGTTTAGCGAATGAAGGCGATACTCGTGCCGAAAAAGTACTGAAATTACAGGAACATCCGGGGCGTTTTATTACCGTGGTGCAAATCGGTCTGAATATGGTGGCGATTTTCGGCGGTATGATCGGTGAAAGTGCGCTGCGCCCTTATATTCAACAAACAATTCACCAATATACCAATGCGCCCTGGGTTGACGGCGCCGCTTCCTGCGCATCGTTTGTGGTGGTTACGGCAGCGTTTATTCTGCTGGCGGATTTAATGCCAAAACGCATTGCCATTACTTATCCGGAACAAGTGGCATTACGTACGGTAGGCGTGATGTCATTCTGTATTGTTATTTTCAAACCTTTGGTATTATTGTTCGATTCCGTGGCTAACGGTTTATTCCGTTTACTAAAAATCTCAACGGTACGACACGACAGCATGACTTCGGAAGATATTGTCGCTGTGGTGGATGCCGGTGCTGAGGCGGGCGTGTTGAAAGCGCAGGAGCATTATCTCATCGAAAATATTTTTGATATGCAGGAACGTACCGTCACCTCAACCATGACCACGAGAGAAAATATCGTCTTTTTGAACCGCACTTTTGACCGGCAGAAAGTCATGGAAACCCTAACTAAAGACAGCCATTCAAAAGTTTTGATTTGCGACAACGGCTTGGATCGTATTTTAGGTTATGTGGAATCGCATACTTTGCTTACGCTTTATTTGCGGGAAGAGCAGGTTTCCCTGACGGATCAACGTATTTTGCGCAAACCCTTGTTTATTCCCGATACTTTATCGCTTTATGAAGTACTTGAGCTTTTTAAATCTTCCGGTGAGGATTTTGCGGTAATCGTTAACGAGTACGCCTTAGTTGTGGGTATTTGTACTTTAAACGATGTCATGAGCATTGTAATGGGCGAGTTGGTATCCAGCGAAGAAGAACAAATCGTCCGCCGTGACGAAGATTCGTGGCTTATTGACGGCGCAACGCCGTTGGAAGACGTAATGCGGGCCTTGAATATTGAAAGTTTTCCCGATTGGGAAAATTATGAAACTATCAGTGGCTTTATGATGTATATGTTACGTAAAATTCCAAAGAAAACGGATTTTGTACTTTACGATAAATATAAATTTGAAATTATAGATACGGAAAATTTCAAAATTGACCAATTGATGGTGTCGATTCGTAAAGATTTGAACGAGCAAAATTAGCCTCTAACTCAAATAATAAATAAAGATAAACAAACCCTAATGATGATGGGAGCGCTTTTAGCGCTCTTGTTATTTCATTCAACAACATAAGGATTTTTCATGCCAGAACCTCGTTTTGTCCATTTGCGTGTACATAGTGATTTTTCCATGATTGACGGAATAGCCAAAGTAAAACCTTTGGTGAAAACCTGTGTGCAGGAAAATATGGTGGCAATGGCACTTACGGATTTTACTAACTTCTGCGGTTTAGTAAAGTTTTACGGTGAGGCGTTAGGTTCCGGTATCAAGCCGATTATGGGTGCCGATGTGTCGGTGAAAAGCGATCTTTGCGGTGACGAGCGTTTTGAATTGACTTTATTGGCGAAAAATAATGCAGGCTATAAAAATATTACCTTATTGCTTTCTAAAGCCTATCAACGCGGTTATGAGGATGTGCCTTATATCGATCAGGATTGGTTGGCGGAATATAACGAAGGAATTATTGTTCTTTCCGGCGGTCGCAAAGGGGATGTAGGCAAAAAATTATTAAAAACCGGTGCCGCCGATGAAGTGGAAAATGCGGTCGGCTTTTATCAAAAATATTTCCCCGATCATTATTATCTAAGCCTCAGCCGCACCGGTCATAACGAAGAAGAAACATATATTAAAGCGGCGCTTAAGTTGGCCGAAAAACATAATTTACCCGTTGTCGCCACTAATGACGTAGTATTTTTAAAATCGGAGGATTTTGAAGCCCATGAAATCAGGGTAGCGATTCACGACGGTTTTACTCTAGATGATCCGAAACGCCCGAAACTTTATAGCGACCGGCAATATTTCCGTTCCGAACAGGAAATGTGTGAGCTTTTTGCCGATATTCCTTCCGCTCTGGAAAATACTTTATTGATTGCACAGCGTTGCAATGTGACCATCCGTTTGGGCGAATATTTCTTGCCTCAGTTCCCAACCGGCGAGTTGAGTACCGAAGATTATTTGATCAAGCGCGCTAAAGACGGCTTGGAAGAGCGTTTAAAGGTACTATTCCCCGATGAAAAAGAACGTGAGGAAAAGCGTCCCGCTTATGACGAGCGTTTAGATACCGAACTGGGCGTGATTAACCAGATGGGATTCCCCGGCTACTTTTTAATCGTAATGGAATTTATTCAGTGGTCGAAGGATAATAATATTCCGGTAGGGCCGGGGCGCGGTTCCGGTGCGGGATCATTAGTCGCTTACGCACTGAAAATTACGGATTTGGATCCTCTTGAATTCGATTTGCTGTTTGAACGTTTTCTAAATCCGGAACGGGTTTCTATGCCCGACTTCGACGTGGACTTCTGTATGGATAACCGCGATAAAGTGATAGAACATGTGGCGGATATGTACGGACGCGGCGCCGTATCGCAAATTATCACCTTTGGTACCATGGCGGCAAAAGCGGTAATTCGAGATGTAGGGCGGGTCTTAGGGCATCCTTACGGCTTTGTGGATCGTATTTCAAAACTGATTCCGCCGGATCCGGGTATGACTTTAGCTAAAGCTTTTGATGCCGAACCTCAACTGCAGCAGATTTACGATAGCGATGAAGAAGTCAAAGCGCTGATTGATATGGCGCGCAAACTGGAGGGGGTCACGCGTAATGCCGGTAAACATGCCGGCGGAGTGGTGATTTCACCGACTTTAATTACCGATTTCTCTCCTCTTTATTGCGATAGTGAAGGTAAACATCCTGTTACCCATTTTGATAAAAATGACGTGGAATATGCAGGGTTGGTCAAATTCGACTTTTTAGGTTTACGTACGCTTACCATCATTAAATGGGCGCTGGATATGATTAACGCCCGTATGGATCGGGAAGGTAAGCCTCATATTGATATTAACCATATTCCGTTGGATGATCCCGAGTCTTTCAATTTATTGCTGAAATCGGAAACTACGGCGGTGTTCCAGTTGGAATCCCGCGGTATGAAAGACCTGATTAAACGTCTTCAGCCGGACTGTTTTGAGGATATTATCGCGTTGGTGGCTTTATTCCGTCCGGGACCGCTTGAATCCGGCATGGTGCGAAATTTTATCGACCGTAAACATGGACGTGAAGAAGTGGCGTACCCTGATGCACAATATCAGCACGAATGTTTGAAACCGATTTTAGAGCCGACCTACGGCGTTATCGTTTATCAAGAACAGGTTATGCAAATCGCTCAGGAACTGGCCGGCTATACGCTGGGCGGGGCGGACTTATTACGCCGTGCCATGGGTAAGAAGAAACCGGAAGAAATGGCAAAACAACGTTCCGTATTCGAAAAGGGCGCTATCGAAAAAGGCATTGACGGCGAACTTGCCATGAAGATTTTCGACTTGGTGGAAAAATTTGCCGGTTACGGTTTTAATAAATCTCACTCGGCGGCTTACGCTTTGGTTTCATATCAAACCCTATGGCTGAAAACCCATTATCCGGCGGAATTTATGGCGGCGGTAATGACTTCCGAAATGGATAACACCGATAAGATTGTCGGGTTATATGACGAATGTTTGCGCATGGGATTAACCGTTACGCCGCCGGATATCAATACCGGCAAACATCATTTCAGCGTAAATGATCACGGTGAAATCGTCTATGGTATCGGTGCGATTAAAGGCGTGGGCGAAGGTCCGATTGAAGCTCTTGTTTCAGCTCGTGAAAAAGGCGGGATTTTTAAAGATTTGTTTGATCTCTGTGCCCGCGTCGACTTGAAAAAAATTAACCGCCGTACCTTTGAAAGTCTGATTATGTCCGGCGCTTTTGATAAATTAGGACCGCACCGCGCCGCCCTTTCCAAAAATCTGGAAGATGCGCTGAAAGCTTCGGATCAGCATGCAAAAGATGAAGCGGCGGGGCAAGCCGATATGTTCGGCGTATTGACAGAAAGCCCGGAAGAGGTGGAAATCGCTTATGCGAATACGCCTCGCTGGTCGGAAAAACAAATTCTTGACGGCGAGCGGGAAACGCTGGGCTTATATTTGAGCAGCCATCCTATCAGCCGTTATTTGAAAGAATTATCCCATTACAGCCCGAATCGGTTGAAAGATTTAGTCCCGAATATTCGCGGGCAGGTCAGTACCGCCAGTGGCTTGGTGGTGGCTTCCCGTTTTGCGGTAACGAAAAAAGGTAACCGACTTGGTATCGCCACTCTTGACGACCGCTCCGGGCGCTTAGATATTACGCTATTTGCCGAAGCGTTAGAAAAATTCGGAGAGAAATTACAAAAAGACAGTGTTGTTGTGGTGTCCGGTCAGGTGAGTTTTGATGATTTCACTCAAGGTTTACGTATGTCGGTACGAGATTTAATGACCTTAGACGAAGCCCGCAGTCGTTATGCCAAGAGTTTAGCCATTAGTCTGAGTCAGCAACAAATTACGCCGCAGTTTCTCAAACGGTTTAAAAGCGTGATTGAACCTTATAGCGGCGGTACTATGCCGATTAATGTGTATTATCAAAGTCCGCAAGGCAGAGCGTTGTTAAAACTGGGCATTCAATGGTATATCAAACCGACGGACGAGCTATTAAGCGAGCTGGTGAATATGTTGGGTGAAAGTGCGGTAGAACTGGAATTTGAATAATGGAAAAAGTGCGGTCAAAAATTTCGTTTTTTTGACCGCACTTTTCTGGTTTATCTAAAGAAAAGGGTAATTAATGAATAAAATATGAAAATTTTATTTGTTATCCGCATAAATTGTTTTTTCAGACGGCTTCCGATGAAACGGTCTGTCGCCTGAAAACTGAAATACTAGTGGTTTTCCGGTATTTTATCTTCAGGCAGGATTAAGTTCAGAATCAGCGCCAATAGCGAACCTACGGTAATCCCCGAACCTAACACTTCTTTGAAAAAGTGCGGTAATTTATCAAGCAATTCCGGACGGGTTGTCACCGCTAAGCCGCATCCGATGGAAATGGCGATAATCAGCCCGTTGCGTTTACTTCGTGGGATATTATCTAACATCTGAATCCCCGCCGCGATAATCATTGCAAACATCATCAACCCGGCGCCGCCTAAAACAGGTAAAGGAATAGACACGATTAACGCCCCGAATACCGGGAATAAACCGGCTAACGCCAGTAGTACGCCGGTTAATGCAACCACATGGCGGCTTGCCACACCGGTTAACGAGATTACACCGATATTTTGTGAAAACGAGGAGAACGGAGTAGTGGACATAATCGCCGCCAATGCGGAGCCTAAACCGTCGCAAAGCACGCCGCCGCGTAAATGTTTGCCGGTGATTTCCGTTTGCGTAGCGTTACCGAGGGCTAAGAAATTACCGCTTGATTCGACAATAGTCACCAAATAAGCGATAGACATACCGATAATACCTGAAATCGGGAAGGCTAATCCGAAGTGCAGCGGTTGCGGTACGGCAAAAGTTTGCGCGTTATTCACGCCGTCAAAACTCACCCACCCTAAACAAAGCGCGACCACATAACCGGTCATCATACCGATGACGATCGCCGCCGCAGAGAAAATACCTTTTCCCCATTGCACAAGGGCAACCACAATCACTAAAACAAATGTCGCCATGAGCAGGTTTTCCGGTGTTGCATAATTTTCATCACCGACCTGACCGCCGGCAAACCAGTCAACGGCGACCGGAATTAAACTCAAACCGATCATCATTACCACAGTACCGGTTACGACAGGCGGGAAAAGTTTACGAATATAGGGCATAAAGAAACTGCCGATAATCATCACCAGAGAACCCACCAGAGAGGCGCCCATAATGCCGGCAACGCCGTATTCGCTAAAACCGATGGCTAAAGCGGCGGCAACAAAGGTAAAACTTGTTCCCATCACGCTTGGTAAACGAATTCCGATAGGTCCGATACCGCGACATTGAATAATTGTCACCACACCGGAAATTAACAACGCGGCGTTAACCAGCGTAATGGTATCTTCCGTCGGCAATTTTAATACGTTACCGATTACCAAAGGCACCGCTATAATACCGCCGAGCGCCGCCAGTAAATGTTGCGCCGCAAGTAACAGACTCAAACCGAAGGGCGGTTTGTCTTCCACCGAATAAAGTAAATTATTGTTCATAGTTAAATCTCATAGAAAAAAGTAGGCGAATTATACTTGAAAATTTTCTTTAAGCAAACGTTTGCGTTTATTTCGTACGTTAGTTAAATTTGAGATTAAAAGTGCGGTCGGATTTGAGCGAATTTTTGTTATAGCGCAGTCTGTCCGATTTTATATATGGGGATTTGGTTTTGTTTTCGGAATGTACAAGTAGGACAAAGATGATGCGGATTGGGTAGCACCGACAAAATATGTTAAGGAAGATTAGTTTTAGGTGTAGTATAAAAAGGCAGATCAATAAAATCGGGAAAAATAACATGGCAAAACAAGATTTAAAACGACATATTTTTGATTATGTGCTTACCCAATACGGTTCGGAAGCGGAATATTTGTGGAAAAGTTATCCTGATTTTGCGGTATTTCGTCATCAGGATAATCGCAAATGGTATGCCATTGTTATGAATGTGGAGAAAGAAAAGTTAGGGCTTGCCGGTAGCGGAAAAATAAATGTGATGAATGTGAAGTGCAGCCCTGAAATGCTGAGTCTGTTTTTAGCGCAAGAGGGTTTTTTACCTGCTTACCACATGAATAAATCGCATTGGCTAACCATTCGTTTAGACGGTTCAGTGGATAAAGAAACCGTTTGTTTTTTACTGAACGGCAGTTTTGATTTGACGGCGACCAAACAAGTGAAAAAGAAATTGGGTATTATGCGCTATTCAGAGTGGATTGTACCTGCCAACCCCAAATATTATGATGTAGAGAATGAGCTGCATGAGGGCAAGGAAATTTTTTGGAAGCAAAGTAATAATGTGGACGTGGACGATATCGTTTATATTTATGTGACAGAACCTACGGCGGCAATTCGTTATAAATGTTTAGTGCTGGAAGTAAATATTCCGTACAAATACCGGCATGAGGAATTACAAATTAAGCGGGTGATGAAAATTCGTTGTTTAAAAGAATATGACAGAAAGTTGTTCACCAGAGATAAAATGGCGCAATTCGGCGTTTCGGCCGTGAGAGGTCCGCGCCATATGCCTTATAGTTTAAAGCGGGAAATTGATAATTTGACAAATGATGAGGTAAGCGTTTAAAAGTGCGGTAGAAATTTTCGGAATTTTATTTTGACTTCTTTTTATTTCGACTTCTAAGGAACAATGTTTATGTCGATTTCGGCAAAATTAAAAGGTTGGCACTATGCTTTTGCCTGTTATGCAATTTGGGGAACATTCCCGATTTATTGGTATCCGTTAAATAGTTCCGCTATGCCTGCGGATCAAATTTTAGCGCAGCGGATTGTATGGTCGGTAGTATTTGCCGTTTTTCTGTTAATTATTTTTAAGCAGGGCAGAGCGGTTTTGAGAGCCTTTACCAAACCTAAAATTCTGGCGATCTTTTTTCTTTCTTCTTTTTTAATTGCGCTTAACTGGTTAGTTTATCTGTGGGCGATTACCAATCATCATGTGCTTGATGCGAGCCTTGGTTATTTTATCAATCCGTTATTTAATGTTTTTTTAGGGCGGTTGGTTTTTAAAGAACGATTAAATAAGCCTCAGCTTCTGGCGCTATGCTTTGCTACCGCCGGTATTCTTTGGCTGGCAATTCCGGCAGGACAGATTCCTTGGGTGGCGTTATTATTAGCCGGTAGTTTCGGATTTTATGCCTTAATCCGTAAATTAGCGCCGATGGAGGCTTTAGCCGGGTTAGCTTTAGAGACTTTATTACTTTCGCCTTTTGCATTAGCTTATTTATTCTTTTGTTATACCCAAAACACGCTGGTTTTTTCCGAATTAAATTCATTGCAATTGGGCGTATTATTAGGCTCCGGAGCAGCAACTACCATTCCATTGCTTTGGTTTGCTATGGGGGCAAGACAAATCTCGATGTCATTACTCGGTATGTTGCAATATATTTCGCCGACTCTCCAGTTTCTTTGCGGATCTCTGCTTTTCGGTGAGGCGCTATCTATTACCCGATTGATCGGATATAGTTTGGTTTGGATTGGCGTTGCGATATTTTTGTTGGCGATGAGAAAGAAAATGCAAAATAAATAGGGGCGCTAATAGCGCCCGTTGTTATCTAATGACTATACAATATCGGTTTTCTCGCCTTTTGCGATATGCAGCTTAACTTTATGCTGTTTGATCATATTTACAATAGAGACCGGCGGGAGATCATCGGTAAATATATCGGAAACATCTTTTAGGTTTAAAAGCTCTACGGCGGCAGAGGTGAAGAATTTAGATCTATCAAGCGCCACGATGACTTTCTTGGAATTTGCTTTCATAGCCTTAACCATTGATACTTCATTGATATCAAAATCCAATAAGGTTCCGTCTTCCGCGATGGCGCCGACGCTGGTAATTAAATAATCAGCTCTGAAATGACTGATAAAAGTAAGTGCGTCAGGGCTGACAATGCCGCTGTTGTGAGATCGAACAATACCGCCTACGGTAATCACTTCCAGGTTTTTGTTTTGATAAAGCGAATTAGCGACTCTTAGACTATTTGTAATAATCCTGATGTTATTTTTATTTTCCAATGCTTTTGCAATATATTCAACCGTGGTGCCGATTGTGATGAAAATTGTTGAACCGTCAGGAATATAGTCGGCGATAGCCTGTGCGATAAGTTTTTTTTCTTCAATGTGAGTGGTTTCTCGTATGGAAAAATCCGTATTAATAAGACTTGGGATTTTCCCTGCTCCACCATGATGACGAGAAACTAACCCCTGTTGGCTGAGCGCTCTGATGTCGCGCCGGATAGTTTGAGTTGTGACGCCTAATTGGCTTGCTAATTCTTCGTTACTTATATATCCGTTGGAGATAACTAATGCAATTAATTTATCATGTCTAGGATTTCCAGTTAAGCCAGTATAATTCATAGATTGTTGCCTTAGTGAGTTTGGATATTTTTAGAAATTACGGATGTTTTTTATATAACTTAATGTGATCGCTTAATTTTAGTATTATACGGGTCAAATCTCCGTAAGCCTTATTATAACAGAAGTATTCTCAATCAATAGCCTATTGTTCCGTTAAAAATAACTTAACTTGCTGTAGATTAGGAATACCTTGTCGGCCACCGGACATTGTACATTTTAATGCCGCCACTGCGGTGGCAAATTCAACAGTTTGCTGCAAAGTATATTTATGTGCTAAAGCATAGGCAAATGCACCATGGAATACATCACCGGCTCCTGTCGTATCGACAACTTTCACTTTAAACGCATCGTAATGTTTTTCCTTATTATCTTCAAGCCAAAAGCAACCTTTGCTTCCTTTGGTTACATAAACATGCCCTTTGCAGAGTTGTTTAGCAATATTGAGCGCTTGGCTGGTTTCGGTTGAATTAGTGAGTTTTGTTAAGCCCGGTTCGGAAAAAACGGCATGATCGACTAAAGAGACTAATTTTGATATATCTTGCGGTGTGATATCCGCATCAAGGATGGTCGGTATATTTAATTGTTTGGCTTTTTTTAGACAGTATTCCGTTCCTTCATGCCATCTTACATCACACAATATTGCATCATACTGAGAAAAATCAATATGTTCCAGCCATTGGGTTTCCGTAAGTAAATCAGGGCTAGGGTAGTTTATAATTAAACGTTCGCCTTGGTTATCAACCAAAATCGCAGATTGAGATGAACGGGCGTTATCGTATATTCTTATAAAATCCGTATTGACTCCATAAGATTTTAATTCGGCAATAATTGTAGCACCCGTCGCATCATCGCCAACCCGCCCGATAAAATCGACATTGGCGCCGAGTTTAGCTATGGCGACTGCAGCAGTTGCCGCCGGTCCTCCGCCGACTTCTTTGTAATCTTTAGCGACAAATTTCCCTCCGGTTGTCGGAATGCTATCTACGTAATAAATTTTATCTTGAACGGCAATTCCGACACAGGCTATTTTTTTCATATAGGCTCCCTTTCTGTTCTGTTAGAAATTATTTTAAATATTACTCTATTTAAATTTTCAAAAAAGTGATCTGTGTCACTTTACTTACTTTATTTTTATAAATATTATATAAAAAGAAAATAAATGAACATTAATGAACTTTTAGTAAGGAGCTATTATGGCAAATATTGCATTTATAGGGCTGGGTCAAATGGGGGCTCCTATGGCCACAAATTTATTAACAAAAGGACATCGGTTAAAGGTATATGATATTAACTCTTCGGCAGTAGACAAGTTGGTGGAAAAAGGTGCGTCAGCTGCCAAGAATCCTGCTGACGCGGCAAAGGATGCGGATTTTGTTATCACGATGCTGCCAAATGGAAAGTTGGTTGAAAATGTCCTTTTTGATGCCGATACCGGCGTTGTAAATTCAATCGGTACTAATGCTTTAATTATTGATATGTCAACGATTCATCCTTTTGAAAGCGATCAAATTCGAACTCGATTACAGTCATTAAATATTGAATTTATGGATGCCCCTGTAGGCCGTACTTCTGATAACGCTATTGCAGGAACCTTGCTTATTTTAGCCGGCGGCACAAGCCAACAGGTAGAAAAAGCCCATGATATTTTACTTTGTATGGGATCCGAAATAGTGAATACCGGTGGTCCGGGTAAAGGAATTAGAGTGAAATTAATTAACAATTTTATGAGTATTTCTTTAAATGCATTATCGGCGGAAGCGGCGACTTTATGCGAAGCACTTGAATTGCCTTTTGATGTCGCAATGCAAGTAATGCAGGGAACACCGGCAAGCAAGGGACATTTTACCACAACCTGGCCAAATAAAGTTTTGAAAGGTGATTTGTCGCCAGCATTTATGATTGATTTAGCACACAAAGATCTTGGTATTGCGTTGGATGTTGCAAATCAGTTACACGTTCCGCTTTCAATGGGGTCGGCATCAAGAGAAATCTATAGCCAGGCCAGAGCTATGGGAAGAGGAAAACAAGATTGGACAGCAATTCTGGAACATATTCGTTTTTGTTCGGGAATGAAAAATAATTCACTTTCGTAGGAGATTTATAATGGAAAAATATACCGTTAAAGATATTGCCAGAGCTTCGGGCGGTTTCTCAATGTTGGCCGTGGATCAACGTGAAGCGATGCGATTAATGTTTGCTGCGGCGGGTATGCCCCATGCGGATAAAGACATTACAGAGTTTAAAGTCAATGCTGCCAAAATTCTTTCCCCTTATGCCTCGGCCGTGCTTGTAGATAATCAATTTTGCTATAAACAAATTGTTGAACAACAGGCAATCTCGCCTAAATCTTCGATGATTGTTGCCGCAGATCAGTTTATTCCCGGCAACGGTATTCCGGTAGATAACGTATGTATCGATAAAGCAATCAATCCTTTTGAGGCCAGAAAAAACGGAGCAAAAGCATTAAAGCTACTAGTGTTATGGCGTCAGGATGAGGATGCCGAACAACGTAAAGCGATGGTCAAAGAATTTAATGAAATCTGTCATTCTGCCGGCCTAGTCAGTATTATCGAGCCCGTTGTTCGCCCGCCAAGAATCGGTGATAAATTTGATCGGGAGCAGGTGATTATTGATGCGGCAAAAGAGCTGGGTGATTCCGGTGCGGATTTATATAAGGGTGAAATGCCTTTATTTGGTAAAGGTGATTCCAAAGCATTATTGGATGCGGCAAAACGTCTTAATGATCAAATCAATATGCCGTGGGTAATTTTATCTTCCGGGGTTGAAGCTAATTTATTTTGTCGCGCTGTCCGTATTGCAATGCAAGCCGGCGCTTCGGGATTCTTAGCCGGTCGGGCGGTATGGTCCTCCGTTATCGGCTTGCCTGATACAAATCTAATGTTACAAGATATTTCAGTTCCTAGATTGCAACATTTAGGCGATATTGTTGATGAATTAATGGCATCAAGATAATGGTTTAATTAAGAAATAGCTATTTATTTTTTTATAGCTATTTCTTACTAAGTTTGGGAGATGAATATATGGAACTTCGCCAACTTGATAATGGGTTTGAACTTATTCAGAATGAACTTGTTGTTTTAGTTCACAGCTATGATAATCCCGCATTTTTTGTCGGTATCGGTAATGAGAAAATAGAAATTTACCGAGGTAATTTTTCTATTGAGGATGCCGTTCAGGAACGTATCCCTCTAAGACATAGCCGTATTGAAGATGATGCCGTTTATTTGTCTTATGATCATAATACTCCGGTATTGCTTTGCCTTCATTTTGAGAAATTGACGGAACGGGATGCTAAGTTAACTATAGATTCTCAACATTCTCAGTTAAACCGTTTTTGGGTGAGAGTGAATGCAAAAGAAAATGACAAAGTGTGGGGTTGCGGCGAACAAATGTCATATTTTAATCTTCGTGGCAGACATTTCCCTTTATGGACGTCAGAACCGGGTGTAGGACGTGATAAAACCACTGAGATTACATTTTTATCAGACAAATATAATAAAGCCGGCGGAGATTATTACCATACTAATTATCCTCAACCCACATTTATTTCTTCGCAACATTACGCTTGTCATGTCAATAGCACGGCTTATTCCGATTTTGACTTCCGCCATTCTAACTATCATGAACTTCATACCTGGGAAATTCCGGAATCCATTGAGTTTTATACGGATACAACGTTCTTAAATATTGTTGAAAAATTAAGCTTGCGTTTTGGCCGTCAGCCTAAATTACCGGAATGGATTTATAACGGTGTCATTCTCGGCTTAAAGGGCGGGGAAGAAAATTCTTTTTCGCGTATGGAAAATGCGGTGAATAGAGGTGTTAAAGTCGCCGGCTTATGGAGTGAAGACTGGGCCGGAATCAGACAGACTTCATTTGGCAAACGTTTGTTTTGGGATTGGAAATGGAGCACTAAGAGATACCCTAATTTAGACAGAAAAATCCGGGAGTTGAAACAGAAAAACATACGTTTTCTTGCTTACATTAGCCCGTATTTATGCGAAGACGGCGAGCTATATCCGATCGCTAAAGAGCTGGGGTTATTTGCATTGAATAAAAAAGGTGAAGTCGCTTTAGTCGATTTTGGCGAATTTAATTGCGGGGTATTGGATTTTACTAATGAAAAAACCCGATCTTGGGTGAAATCGGAAATTATTCAAAAGAATATGTTGGATCTCGGTATTTCAGGCTGGATGGCGGATTTTGGTGAATATTTGCCGACAGAAGACTTATATTTACATAATGGCGTGGATGCGAAATTAATGCACAATGCCTGGCCGTCATTATGGGCGAGTGTGAATGCCGAAGCCGTTGCGGAACGAGGCTTAACGGGTGAAATAATGTTCTTTATGCGTTCGGGCTTTAGTGGCTCTCAAAAATATTGTCCGATGTTATGGGCTGGCGATCAATGCGTTGATTTTTCCCGTCATGACGGTTTAAACACAGTGATTTGCGGCGCGTTATCTTCCGGATTGTTGGGTAATGCATATCATCATAGCGATATTGGCGGATATACGAGTTTGTTTGGTAACAGACGTACTAAAGAAGTGTTTGAACGTTGGGTTGATATGGCTGCATTTACCCCAATGATGAGAACGCACGAAGGTAATCGTCCTGATGAAAATTTTCAATTTGATCAAGATGTTAACACAATTGAACATTTGGCTAGAATGACAAGGATTTATTGTCATTTAACTCCTTATTTAAAATCTCTTGTGGATGAAGCCGGTATGAAAGGCTATCCTGTGCAACGCCCGTTATTTGTCCATTTTGAACATGATTTCAATACCTATGATATTCAGGATCAATATATGTATGGCAATGATTTACTTGTTGCACCGGTACATAAAAAAGACGTAACCGAATGGACAGTTTATTTACCGGCTGGGGAAACTTGGGTGCATCTTTGGAACGCACAAGAAATTCAAGGCGGACAATCTATCACGGTACCCGCACCAATTGGAAAAACGCCGGTTTTTTACCGCAGAAACAGCCAATGGAGAGGATTATTTGAAGAGATAAAAAATATTTCCTGAGTATCTGTTTGTTAAATAGAATGAAAAATAAAATTTGAATTACGTCACATTTGTTGATTTTTTATGTTGTTTTGGTTTTTCATTTTTGTAATTATTTGTTTGTTTGTGATTTATTATTGAATATACGAGGTGATAAAATGAAATGGATTAATACGCTTGCACATAATCGCTGGTTAGAAACAGAAACGGACCGAATTTTTGAATTCGGTCGAAAATCTGTTGTGCCGACCGGGTTCGGATGGATTGGAAACAACGGTAATATTAGAACGGAAATGGGAACTCAGTTATGGATTACCGCCAGAATGTTGCATGTTTATTCTCTGGCCGCATTGATGGGACGTCCCGGTGCTTATAAATTAGTCGAACATGGCATTACATCTTTATTAGACGGCAAGTTGCGAGATAAAACTTACGGCGGCTGGTATGCCAATGTAAATGATGCAGAAGTTATTGATTCCTCAAAACAAGGTTACCAACATTTCTTTGTTTTACTTGGTGCGGCGAGTGCTATGACAACCGGCCACCCAAGAGCAAAAGAGTTATTAGAAGAGGCAATTTCAGTTATTGAAAAATACTTCTGGAGCGAACAAGAACAAATGTGTCTTGAGTCTTGGAATGAGATATTTAGTAAAACGGAAGAATACCGCGGGGGGAATGCAAATATGCATGCGGTTGAGGCGTTTTTGATTGTTTATGATGTGACTAAAGATAAAAAATGGCTTAACCGTGCGGTCAGAATTGCTTCCGTTATTATTCATGACGTTGCACGAAATAATCATTATCGTGTAAACGAACATTTTGATCCGAATTGGAATCCGATTCTTGATTATAACAAAGATAATCCGGCAAGCCATTTCAGAGCCTATGGCGGAACACCGGGACATTGGGTTGAATGGGGTAGATTGATGTTGCACCTCAGAGCAACATTGCAATCCATCGGTGAAGATGTGCCGGAATGGTTATTAGAAGATGCTAAAAATTTATTTTCTGCCGGTGTTAGAGATGCGTGGTCGGTCGATGGTGCGCAAGGGTTTGTTTATACGGTGGATTGGGAAGGAAAACCGGTGGTCCGAGAACGTATTAGATGGGTTATCGTGGAAGCTATGGGAACAGCCTATGCGCTATACACGGCAACCGGTGATGCCGTATATGAAAAATATTATCAAGAATTTTGGGATTATTGCCGTGAATATTTAATGGATTATGAAACAGGTTCCTGGTGGCAGGAATTAGATGTTAATAATAAAGCTTCCAGCAAAGTATGGGATGGCAAACAGGATATTTATCATTTAATGCACTGTCTATTAATCCCAAGATTACCTCTTACTCCGGGGCTTGCACCGGCGCTTGCCCAAGGATTATTAGATAAAAATGCTAAATAACAGGCAAATAAGGGTTCTTTAAATTAAAGAACCCTTTTTATAAAAGGGTGGGAGATTATTATGCAAGTAAATCTAGATATTTTTGGTCAAGTAAATAATCAACAGGTTGATTTAATTACCATACAAAATAGCCGTCAAACCAGTATTCAGATCACTAATTACGGATGTATCGTTACATCAATAAAAACGGAAGATAGAAATCACCATATTGATGATATTGTGCTTGGTTATGAATCTTTAGATAAATATGTTCAAGGGCATCCTTTTTTTGGTGCTATTGCCGGAAGATTTGCAAATCGAATTAACAACGGTAGATTTTCCATTGATGGTAAATTGTATCAATTAGAATGTAATGAAGTTACAACGAATCAACATTTGCATGGCGGAAACAAGGGATTCGATAAATATGTCTGGGCATATGATATTGAAGAAAACACAGACAAAATTATGGTACATTTTCATAGAGTGTCTGTAGATAATGAATCCGGATATCCGGGTAACCTTTTTGTTACGCATTCAATTGGTTTAGATGAAAATAACCAGATTTATTATGACTTTAGGGCAATAACGGATAAACCGACTATCGTTAATTTAGCCAATCACAGTTACTACAATCTATCCGGCTATAACCATTCTTCAATTGTTGATCACGAATTAAAAGTGTTTAGTGATTTTTATACGCCGGTCAATGGTAAATTAATTCCGACCGGTGAAATTCTTTCCGTATCCGGTACGCATTTAGATTTTAGAGAATTTGCCAAAATCGGCGATAATATGAGAAAACATCCCACAGGCGAAATTGATCATAATTTTATTTTAAAAGGTGAGATGTTTAATAAAGATTATAAGTTTGCCGCTGAATTGTATGATCCTAATAGCGGACGTTGCATGACGGTAATAACCACACAACCCGCATTACAAATTTATAATGGGTCCAAATTATCGAATAAATGTTGGATTGGACGGAATGGATTTAGATATGAATCTTTTCAAGGTATATGTTTTGAGACACAGCACTATCCTGATAGCCCTAATTTTGTTCATTTCCCATCTTGTTTGTTAAAACCGAACCATGTTTATGAACAAAAAAACATTCATAAATTAGCGGTTCGGTAACAAAAATTAACGGGATTTCATTATGTTAGATTTTTATATTATTACTATTGCGCTGATAATCGGGCTTGGTAGTTTTACTCAAGGGCTAACCGGATTTGGTTTGGCATTAATATCCGTTCCTTTATTGTCATTAGTTATTGATGTTAAACAGGCCATTCCCGTTGCAGGGATATTTGGCTGGCTAGTCACTTTTCCCATTGTTTTTAAAATGAGAGAACATATTCAATGGAAGATTGGTTTAATTTTATTTGTCGGTTCTTTGCCCGGCTCATATTTAGGCGCGAGCTTATTAAAACAACTTCCTTCAAGCGTTATTTTAAGTGCGATGGGAATTGTGTTGATTTTAGCGAGTATATATTCGTTGATATCTAAGGCTACTTTATTTAAATATCCTTCAAAAATTATTAGTTTAATCGTCGGTTTTTTTTCCGGTGCTCTCGGTGCTACAGTCGGCGAACCCGGTCCTCCGGTAATCGCTTACACCTCAATGCTTCCTTGGACAAATGATCAAACAAAATCTACATTGGTTTTTTTCTTTATGTTGCAAATGATAGGTGCAATACTTGGATTTTGGTCAAAAGGATTGTTAACTAATGAGGTGTTTCTTCATGTTGTTCATTCCATTCCGCTATTTATTGTCGGATTAATTATCGGGTTGAAAGCATATCATCTACTCAATAAATATAATTTTAATTACCATAAAATTATCTATTCATTATTAATTATTATTGGTTTTGTCTTGCTAATTAAAGGCATAAAATAATTTATCGTAATAAAAAAACAACACAATAACTAAATATTGTGTTGTTTTTTGTTTTATTTCGAATTAAAAAAAACATTTTTTGTTTATTTGTGATCTTTTTCACGTTTTTTATTTATAAAAGTTGTTAATATCCAAACCATGCTAGTAATGCATTAGTTATTAGTAGTAAGGGAGGATATATGTCTTTTTTAAAACAGATTGAATTATTACTTTCTAAAATCAACACGCCTATTGCTAATGCCGGGCGGCTGATTGGCGGCGCTTTACTTGCCGTAATGACCGCTATTGTATTAGTACAGGTATTTTGTCGATATTTATTTCAGAGTCCGTTGAGTTGGACAGATGAATTGTCTTGCTACCTGATGATTTACATGACATATCTTTGTATGCCGCTAATTTATCTGGAAGATAAAAATATAGCAATGACGTTTCTCACGGAAAAAATCCAAGGCACAAGAATAAGCCATTTATTATTATTTTTTGTTCATATCCTAGCGCTCATCCTGTTTATTGTATGGATTTATTTTGGATGGCAATTTTTCTTAAAAGGAAATGTGATGGCAAATAGTTTGCCAATTAAGATGTACTATGTGTACATCGCTCCTCCATTATTCTTTTCTATTACCTGCTTATCAATTCTTCAAAAGATTGTCAGCGAGTTAAATAAGTTTGTTAATTATCAACCTGAATAGATAGAGAGGTTTATATGGTTTCACCTATCTTTATTTTATATTTCTTAATTTTATTGTTAATTGGTGTTCCTGTTTTATTTTCATTAGGATTATCCCCGATTATTGCACTCTTTCAGGATGATAAAATCTTATTTATCAATATGCTGTATCAAAGATTATATTCCGGGTTAGACAGTTTCTTATTATTGGCATTGCCATTTTTTATGTTAGCCGGTGAACTAATGGTTAACGGTGGTATCACAAATCGAATAGTTACTTTTTCTCAAACAATGGTGCGGCATTTAAAAGGCGGATTAGGTCATGTTGTGATTCTTGCCGCAACAATGTTTGGTGCGTTAACCGGATCTGCCGTAGCCGCAACTTCAGCTATCGGTAATATGCTTATTCCTGAAATGGAACGTTATAAATATGATAAAACTTATGCTGCCGCATTAACGGCAGCCGCAACGGTATTGGGTACGATTATCCCGCCAAGTGGTATTATGCTGATCTATGCTTTTGTAATGAATACTTCTGTTGCAGCTATGTTTATGGGCGGTGTTGTTCCGGGCATTATTCTTTGCATCGGATTAATGGTTATAAATAATTTACAAATTAGAAAATATCCTGCTGTGCAACAGTTTGAAAGGGCATCCCAAGCGGAACGTTGTGCCGGTTTTAAAATGGCAATCTTACCTTTATTAACGCCAATTATTATTTTAGGCGGGATTTACGGTGGTATTTTTACTCCGACGGAAGCGGCGGCGGTAGCGGTATTCTATGCGTTGATTTTATCTGTTTGGATTATGAAACATTTAAAATTTAAAGATATTTTACCTATGTTTGCCCGAGTAGGTGTAAACGCGGCAGCAATTCTTATCATTGTTGCGGCGGCAAGCGGGTTTGCTTCCGCGGTAAGTTTGTCCGGTGTCGCTAAACAAGTAACAACATTTCTGTATTCCATCAGTGATAATAAATACGTACTTTTTTTTATCGTTAATATTTTCTTATTTATTATTGGAATGTTTTTAGATGCAGGTCCCGCAATCTTAATTTTTGCCCCGATTTTAGCGCCGATTATGACGAATGTCGGTATTGACCCGGTTCATTTTGGTGTTGTTATGGTCTCTAACTTATCAATAGGCTTAGCGACACCGCCGATGGGGTTAGTTTTATTTGTTGCATCGGGTGTGTCGGGAGTGCCGCTACAAAAAATTTCTAAAGCAATTCTTCCGTTCTTATTTATTGAAATGTTGATCATATTGCTTATGTCGTTTTTCCCGCAAATTGTCATTGGATTACCACAGGTTTTAGGTCTAATGTAATTATTAATATTATCTAGTTTATTAAAAACTGTTATGAGGATATTTACTATGAAAGTTAAAAAAATGCTTGTACTTAGTGCGCTTATTGCCGGTTTTACTTCAACCTATGCCGCAGCGGAATATAAATTTACCGTTCCGATTGTGACAAATACGGACAGCTATAATTATCAGTCATTATTAGTTTTTAAAAATATTGCGGAGTCTCATTCTAATGGAGAAATTACGGTTGATATTTATCCCAGCGGGCAATTATGCGGTAATGCAAAGGAATGTCTAGCCGGTGTTCAAGCGGGAATGTTTGATTATTTCCAAACAACCATTCCCGAATTGGCTTATTACTGGAAACCTATGGCAGGTTTTGACCTTCCTTATTTGTTACCGGATGACAGAACCGCAGAATGTGTATATGACGACAAAGATTTCTTATCCGGCGTTCGTACTAATGTGTTAAAGACAACAAACAATTTAAGATTAATGATGGTTTCCAATTCAGGCGGTTGGCGGAATATTGCCACGACTAAGAAACCGGTGCATGCACCTACAGATGTCAAAGGGCTAAAACTAAGAACCGTTCCCGCTCAAATTCAACAGGAATTGGTAAAAGCGCTTGGTGGCGCACCGACACCAATTGCTTGGCCCGAAGTTTATACCGCATTATCAACCGGTATGGTAGATGGTACTAAAAACGGTATTGTAGATATTGTTCAAATGAAGTTTCATGAAAGCTTAAAACATATCACCCTTGACGGTCATGCTTATATGGGTGGTGCATGGGTAATGAATAATGATAAATTTAATTCTTTACCGGATCATTTGAAAAAAGTAGTCATTGATGCCGTAGTCGCTCAAAACCAGTATTTGAGAGCGTATCCGAAATGGAAAGAATTTGATGCTTATGAAGAATTCAAAAAAGCGGGAGGTACAATATATAGTCCTAATGCTCAAGAGAAAGAAACTTTCAAAAATGCCTCTAAAGTTGTGATAGATAATTATGTGGCGAATGCGGATGACGAGAGTAAAGATTGGTTAAATAAATTTGAGTCTCAAATCAAAGCTTGTGAAGCAAAAATTGAACAAGAAGATAAAGCGGCGTTACAGTAATTAATATAAATGAAAAAGTGCGGTAAAAATTTTCGAATTTTTGACCGCACTTTTAGTTTATTGGTTATCTGGAGACAACTTCTTTAGTAAATGCTTCCATTTCTGCTTTTCTCCATGGGGTAGAGAAGAACAGGGTATCTCTTTTACCGGATTCGCTATCCAGAGGTCGGACGCCGAATTCCTGACTTAATTTTTGTTGTACTTCAGGTGAAGTAAGCCAATGAATAAATACTAATGATGCAGCGGGATTAGGTGCATTTTTGGCAATGGTCGCAACATTACCGCCCCCCGGCATACCGAATTGAGGTACATAGAATTTTAAACGGGTTGTGATAGCGCCTTGTTTTTGTAAACTGAACAAGTGATCCTGCCAGGCCGAAACAAGAACTAACTCACCGTCATTTAAACGGGTCAGGCTATCGGCGTTAGAGGCGGTACGAATCATGACATTTTTACGGGCATTAAACCATTCCCAGGTTTTTTTCCAGTTGGCTACTTGTGCCGCATCTACCGTAGGTGTCATATAATCATATTCACCGTTTACATAAACCAATGCGCGCTGGATAAAGGCATTTCCCGAACTGCCGCCGTTAGGGTCGGAATAGCCGAATTTTTTAGGATTTTGTTGGATATAATTTTCTACGTCTTGCCAGCTTTGAGGGAGTTGATCTTCTGTAATCCGTAGCGGATCATATGCAAAACCGGTTTGATTTCCCCAGTAACCGACGGCGGTTTCACCTAAATCCACACCTTGTAAGAAATGATTTAATTTACCGAAATTCGGTAACTGTTTGATGTTTGCCAATACGCCGTTATTTGTCACATTGCTAACCCGATCCGCACTGAGTACAACAACGTCCATTTTCCCTTTTTCTAAATTTTTTTCAGCAATAAGTTTATTGATATTGCCGTCTAAAGTACCTTCAGGCACTTTTACCTGAATACCGTATTGTTTTTCAAATTCTTTTACGAATATGCGGAATTGGGGTTGTAAATACCATACGCTGACGGTCAGTTTGCCCTCTTTCTTAGCTTGAGCTTCAATATCAGGCCAAGATTTATCGGTTAAATTTTCCGCCTGCGCAAAGTTTGCTACGGCGAGCGCCGTAATGGTGAGGGATAAGGCTTTTCGTAATATGTTTCGCATAGATTACTCCTTGCTTGTGTTAATTATGCTTTTCCTGTGGATTGAGATAAATAATTACCTTTTAATAATTTTTCGATAATCATCATTAATATAATGTTCGGTACCAATAAAATAATAGAGACTACGGCTGCATTCGGTCTGATGAACGAATAACCTAAGAACGAATATAAAATTGTCGGCACGGTAATAAAGTCAGGCGAACCGATAACAAAAGAGATAGCGAATTCTTCAATACTTTTCACCAGACAAAAGATGATTGAGGCGAGGAAGCTCGGTTTTAACATCGGCATATAAACGTCTTTAAAAACGGTGAATTTTGACGCGCCTAAATCTCGGGAGGCCTCTATCAGATCCTGTGGTACGGAGGAGAAACCGGCGGACAGAATACGAATGGCATAAGGCAAGGTTAATACGACATGCCCGATGACAATACCAACGAACGGGTTACTGATATTTAAATCCAATAGCATTCGGCTGAAAAATAATGCGATGATCATACCGGGAATAACCAATGGAATTAGGGTGAGTAATTCGGCAATTTTTTTCCCTCTGAATTCCATTCGCCCGAAAGCGTAAGCCGTAGGAATAGATAGGCTAATAGTAATCAAGGATACCGTCGGTGCTATGGTATAACTATTAAACATGGCTTCCGGCAAGGAAGTGTTTTCCCATACCATTTGCCAGCGTTCCAACGAGAGTGACGGCGGGAGAATATCCGGATAACTCCAAGGCTGTTTAGGATCAACCAAAGACCATAACCCAGCCATTAAAAACGGTAAAACCAGCCAAATAAAATTCACTAAAACAAAGAAAGTAAGAGAAATCCGGGCAATTATTTTGCTGTTTTTGGTTGTAATTTTAGCTGAACTCATTTTATGTCTCCCCGTTTAACCGCTAACGGTTTGATTATGATTGATACTAATATTGTGAAAAAAGCGGATGTTAACATAATCATCATCGCCATTACGGCACTTTGATTCCATTCTTCAAATTCATAAGCGGACATTTGCATTAAGCGCGCTAAAGAATAAGTACTGCGGGGACCTGCAATACTGTAAAAGGCAAAATCGCCTAATGCGCCGATAAAAATTAATATGAAGGAAACCTGCACCGCAGTTAAAGTCAGCGGAAAAATAACATAACGGAAACGTTGCCAGGAGGTTGAACCTAAATTAGCTGCGGCATCCAATAGATCCGTTTTCAGTGAGTTGACCGCTCCGCCAATTAAAATCAAAGCAAAAGGAATATTTTTCCACATTTGCAGAATAACGACCCCCCAACCGAATTCGTCATTTTGTAATGTTTTGGGTTCATGCCAAATACCTAAAAATACCATGGTTTCATTTAAGATACCGTGGTAAGAAATCATATTGACAAAAAGAAACGCGGCGACTAATCCGGGGACTAACATTGGAGCGCGCAGGATAGTAATGATAGTGACTTTTGCCGGTAATTCGTTGCGTAACCACATAGCTATCGGGTAAGAAACAATAATAGAAAGAATTGCGCCTAATAATGAGACTTTAACCGAATAAATATAGGAGCTCTGAAAGACCGAATTAGTTAGCACATCATGCCAATATTGCAAGGTGAAACGGCTGTCTTCACCGCTTATATTATATAAACCGAGGCTTTGAGTGACGACAATGTAAAAGGTCGACCCCATAAGAAACAGAATCGTACCTAAACCGCTGCATAATAATAACCATGCTTTTAAATCTTTTTTTATCCCTTTCATTTTACAGACTCCAAAAATTTAATTGCATCACGCGGAACGCAGAACGACAGTTGATAATTTTCTGTTAATTGAGGGAATTTTGTTAATTGTAAGCGCAGTTTTTGTTCTTTATCATCCTTGCGTATGAGCGCTTGAATTTCTGTAATATTACCCATGAAAGCGGTATGAGTAACATCAACCGTCAACATATTTTCTTTATTTTCCGAAGCCGACACGATTTCAATATCTTCAGGGCGGAAGCAAATATAAATATGATCAGACTGAGGTTTTATTTCCGAATAAACAGTGAAATTACCATAAATGGAATTTACCTCATAAAGGTTGTTTTCCATTTCTTTTACATGCGCCTCGGTAATATTGGCAATGCCAATAAAATCGGCGACAAAACGGTTAATCGGATGATGATAAATTTCTTGCGGCGAACCGATTTGCTCAATTTTTCCTTTATTCAGTACGATGATTTTATCCGACATTGATAAGGCTTCGGCCTGATCATGGGTCACATAAATACTGGTCAGATTATATTGTTTGGAAAGTTGTTTAATCTCAAATCTTACGCTTTCACGTAATTTTGCGTCTAAATTCGAAAGCGGTTCATCAAATAAAATAACATCGGGGCGGGTTACCATTGCCCGGGCTAACGCCACCCGTTGTTGCTGACCGCCGGACAATTCATTCGGTAATTTAAGACGATGGATTTCTAAATCCATTTGTTTGATCGCTAAATCAAGCCGTTGTTTTTGTTCATTAATATCAATTTTACGTTGCTTCAGACCATAACAAATATTGTGCGAAACGTTTAAGTGCGGGAAAAGAGCGTAGGATTGAAAACACATTGCTGTATTACGCTTTTCCGGCGGGATTTCATTGACATTTTTACCGCCGATTAGAATTTCACCTTCGTCCGCAATATGAAACCCCGCAATCAGTTTGAGTAAAGATGTTTTCCCGCAACCGCTTGGACCCAACAAGGTAACAAATTCGCCTTCTTCAGCCGTAAAGCTGATATTATTTGCAGCATAAAAATCACCAAATTTTTTAGTAATATTCTTTATTTCTAGTTTTGCCATGTCCGTTTGCTCCATACATCTTTTACTCTATTTTAAGTAAGGATTACGCTCGGAACCGGAAAAAGTCAATATACAAGGGAAGGGTAAGTTTAAAACTGTGATTTTTCTCACAAAGTTGAGGAAGGTGAGGTTAAAATTTAGACAGAAATAATCTATATAATATAATTTAATTTATGCTGAGAAACAGGGACTAAAAAACCCGGAAAAACCGGGTTTTTGCATATAAGTCCTTAAAACGGAATATCATCATCAAAGTTATCCATTGCGGGTTCCGCTGCCGGCGCCGGACGGGTTGCAGGTTGTTGACGAGCTGCACTCGCTTGAGGTCTTGAGAATGATTGGTTTGGCTGTGGTGCGGCGAAGCCCGCATCGGCAGTTTGACCGCGACCGCCTAACATTTGCAGTACGTCGCCTTGAATTTCCGTAGTGTAACGATCCTGACCGTTCTGATCCTGCCATTTCCGGGTACGTAAACGACCTTCCACATAAACCTGCGAACCTTTACGTAAATATTCGCCGGCCACTTCCGCCTGACGACGATAAAATACGATACGGTGCCATTCCGTTACTTCGCGACGTTCGCCGGTGTTTTTATCCGTCCAGCTTTCACTGGTTGCAACACTGATATTGGCAACCGCTTCACCATTGGGCATGGTGCGAATTTCCGGATCATTACCTAAGTGTCCGACGATAATGACTTTATTAATTCCTGCCATAATTTCCTCTATGTTTTATTTTAAAAATTTGTCTTATTTTGCCCGAAAACCGAGAAAAAATCTATAAAATTTAACTGGATATTTTCACAGTTTATAAAATATGCGATAATGCTCGCAATTTTGAAAAATTTTGGCTTAAATTTAGGATGTTATGGACGTTATAGATATTCGTGGGGCGAGAACACATAATCTTAAAAATATCAATTTAATTATTCCTCGCGATAAATTAATTGTAATCACAGGACTTTCCGGTTCGGGTAAATCCTCTCTTGCTTTTGATACTCTTTACGCAGAAGGGCAGCGCCGTTACGTGGAATCGCTTTCCGCTTATGCCCGCCAATTTTTATCCTTAATGGAAAAACCGGACGTGGATCATATTGAGGGCTTGTCGCCTGCAATTTCTATTGAACAGAAATCCACTTCCCATAATCCTCGTTCAACAGTAGGAACCATCACTGAAATTCATGATTATCTGCGTTTGTTGTTTGCCCGGGTGGGTGAGCCGCGTTGCCCGACGCATAATGTGGCGTTAACTGCGCAGACTATTTCCCAAATGGTGGATAAAGTGCTGACATTACCGGAAGGCCGTAAAATGATGTTGCTTGCGCCGGTGGTAAAAGCCCGTAAAGGGGAACATGTCAAAATTCTGGAACACATTGCCGCACAAGGTTATATTCGAGCCCGCATTGACGGCGAGATTTGTGATTTATCCGATCCGCCGAAATTGGAATTACAGAAAAAGCATACTATCGAAGTGGTGGTGGATCGTTTTAAAGTACGCGCCGATTTGGCGACGCGTCTGGCGGAATCTTTTGAAACCGCACTCGAACTTTCCGGCGGTACGGCGGTTGTCGCCGATATGGAAGATGCAAAAGCCGAAGAATTAGTGTTTTCCGCCAATTTTGCTTGCCCCCACTGCGGATATTCCGTGCCGGAACTCGAACCTCGTTTATTTTCTTTCAATAATCCTGCCGGCGCTTGTCCGACTTGTGACGGTTTAGGCGTGCAACAATATTTTGATGAAAAACGGGTAGTTCAAAATCCTGCGGTTTCTCTTGCCGGAGGTGCGGTAAAAGGTTGGGATCGCCGTAATTTCTATTATTATCAAATGCTGACCTCCCTTGCCGAACATTATCATTTTGATATTGAGGCGCCTTATGAGGAATTACCAAAAAATATTCAACAGGTCATCATGAACGGTTCCGGCAAAGAGGAAATCGAATTTAAATATATGAATGATCGTGGTGACGTTGTCGTTCGTCGTCATCCGTTTGAAGGTATTCTAAATAATATGGCTCGTCGTTATAAAGAGACGGAGTCAATGTCGGTGCGTGAAGAACTAGCAAAAAACATTAGTAACCGCCCTTGTTCCGACTGTGGCGGTTCCCGTCTGCGCCCTGAAGCCCGGCATGTGTATATCGGGCAAACAAATTTGCCGGATATTTCTGAAATGAGTATCGGCGAAGCCTATTCGTTTTTTGAAAAACTAGCATTAGCGGGGCAAAAAGCACAGATTGCAGAGAAAATTTTAAAGGAAATTAAAGAACGGTTATCCTTCTTGGTGAACGTGGGATTGAATTACCTTTCCCTTTCCCGTTCGGCGGAAACCTTATCCGGCGGTGAGGCACAACGTATTCGCCTTGCCAGCCAAATCGGCGCCGGGCTGGTGGGCGTAATGTACGTGCTGGACGAACCCTCTATCGGGTTGCATCAGCGCGATAATGAACGGTTACTTAATACATTGATTCATTTAAGAAATTTAGGTAATACGGTTATCGTCGTGGAACATGATGAAGATGCAATCCGACTGGCGGATCATATTATTGATATCGGACCGGGTGCGGGCGTTCACGGCGGAAATGTGATTGCTGAAGGAACGGCGGAACAGATTATGCAAAATCCGAATTCTATTACCGGTAAATTTTTATCCGGTGAGGAAGAGATCGAAATTCCGCAAAAACGTACCGCAGTTGATAAAAAGAAATTTCTGCATTTAAACGGCGCTGCGGGCAACAACCTTAAAAATGTGAATTTAGCCCTTCCGGTCGGTTTGTTTACCTGTATTACCGGGGTGTCGGGTTCGGGAAAATCGACCCTGATCAACGATACTTTATTCCCGATTGCGCAAAATGTGTTAAATCGTGCCGATAATATTGAATATGCACCTTATAAATCCATTGAAGGGTTAGAGTTTTTCGATAAAGTCATTAATATTGACCAAAGCCCGATCGGGCGGACACCTCGTTCGAATCCGGCGACTTACACCGGGCTATTCACGCCGATTCGCGAATTATTTGCCGGCGTACCGGAGTCGCGTGCCCGCGGTTATAACCCCGGACGATTTAGCTTTAATGTACGTGGCGGGCGTTGCGAGGCCTGCCAGGGTGACGGTGTGTTAAAAGTTGAAATGCATTTCTTGCCTGATGTTTATGTGCCTTGTGATCAATGTAAAGGCAAGCGTTATAATCGTGAAACGCTGGAAATCCGTTACAAAGGTAAAACCATTCATCAGGTGCTGGATATGACGGTGGAAGAGGCGCGGGAATTTTTTGATGTTGTTCCGATGATTGCCCGTAAACTACAAACGTTGATTGATGTGGGTTTGTCCTATATTCGTTTAGGGCAGTCTTCAACAACCCTTTCCGGCGGCGAAGCGCAACGTGTCAAGCTGGCGACGGAATTATCGAAACGGGATACGGGGAAAACCCTTTATATTCTTGACGAGCCGACAACCGGTTTACATTTTGCCGATATTAAACAGTTGCTTGAAGTATTGCATCGTTTACGAAATCAAGGCAATACCATTGTGGTTATCGAGCATAATCTTGATGTTATTAAAACCGCCGACTGGATTGTGGATTTAGGGCCTGAAGGCGGTAGTGGCGGCGGTGAAATTATCGCAACCGGTACGCCGGAAGAAGTGGCTCAAAATCCGCTTTCCCATACGGGACGATTCTTAAAACCGATTTTAGCGAAAAAATAAAATTTTTGACCGCACTTTTCAATTTATAATTAAAAGTGCGGTCTTTTTTATTCTATTTTTTTATTTTGATGTAGCTCACAAAAATCAAAATTAATCGTATTAGTTAATCCATTCAGCAATTTTTATCCCCTCGCTTATATTGCCCTCTTTATTTCTTTTAATTATACTTTCCCTCATTATAGGTAACTATAAGTAGTTAATTTTTATATCTTTTTAAAGAGGTGGGATAAGGAAATGTCGAAACGCAAAAAAATTTCAATATGGGCTGCGGCTGTTTTACTGGTGATTGGTGCTTTATTGTTATTGGGCGGTCAATATGTCATGAAGGCGACCAGTTCTACGGAATTTTGCGTAAGCTGCCATTCAATGGAATATCCTGCCGAAGAATGGAAAACATCCGGTCATTTTTCCAATACAAAAGGAATAAGAGCGGAATGCGCAGATTGTCATATTCCTCATGACGGCATTGATTACGTCAAAGCTAAAGTTATTGCGTTAAAAGATGTATGGTTCACTTTGACCAATAAAATCCCTGACCGGGCTGCGTTCGAAGAACAGCGCGGAGAACTGGCTCAACGGGTTTGGGATGAAATGAAAGCGAATGATTCCGCTACCTGCCGTTCTTGTCATAATGAAGATGCCATGATTGTTTCGGAACAATCGGATTCCGCGCAAAAAATGCATAAACTCGCAAAAGAAACCAATCAAACCTGTATTGATTGTCATAAAGGACTGGTTCATTTTATGCCGGAGACACATGCGGTTGCTTCCGTTCAGGAAAATGTACCGGCACAAGCGGCGCAAATTGTCGATAATCAGCCTTTGTATGCTTCCAATGTTTCAACGGCAACGCTGATTGACGGCGGTGAGGCGCGTTTATTGCCTTATGCCGAATTGGCAAACTGGAAAGAAGAAGACAATAACTTTATCGGTACTATTGAAGGTTGGCAACAAACGGGAGCCGAAAGCTTAATTTATAAGGAGTTAGGTAAGCGTATTAATGTTGCAGTATTAAATGAGGAAGCTAAAACTCATGTAAATGTAGTTAACACCGTCCATGATGAAGTGACCGATTCGGATTGGAAACAAGTGAACATTAACGTTAGCGTACCGAAAAGTGCGGTTACTTCTAACTTAGAATCTTTAAATCAATACGGCCATAATTTAAACCAAACTCATTGCAGCGGTTGCCATGCGGCGATTGGAGCGGATCATTACACGGCCAACCAATGGATTGGGGTAGTCAATTCAATGAAAGATCGTACGTCCATGACGGCGAATGAAGTAAGAGCGCTTACTATCTACTTGCAACGTCATGCAAAAGATATGCACTAACTTTTATGACCTAACAGGGGAATAAATATGAAAAAAGTAAATAACAGTCGTCGTAACTTTTTAAAAAGTTCATCCTTGGGATTTGCCGGTGCTTCTATGGCAACCGCAACTACCGGCGGTATAACAGGTTTATTGTCAGTTACCGCTAATGCGGCGGAAACAAACTCAAAAACAGTAGTTACCGCAGCCCATTGGGGGCCTTTAGGTGTGGTGGTTGAAAATGGCAAAGTAGTGAAATCAGGACCGGCTATTGCGGCACCGATTGAAAACGAATTACAGTCTGTGGTTGCAGATCAACTTTACAGTGAAGCCCGGGTTAAATATCCGATGGTTCGTAAAGGTTATCTTGACGGCAACCAAGATCGTAGTTTGCGCGGTCATGATACGTGGGTTCGTATTTCGTGGGAGCAGGCGTTTGATCTTGTTGCAAAAGAAATGAAACGTGTGCGGGAAACTTACGGCGCTTCAGGTATTTTTGCCGGATCCTACGGTTGGTATAGTTCGGGTGCTTTGCATGCCGCCCGTACTTTATTGCACCGCTATATGAATATTACCGGCGGTTTTGTCGGCACAAAAGGCGATTATTCAACCGGAGCAGCTCAAGTGATTATGCCGCACGTATTGGGTACCATTGAAGTTTACGAACAACAAACCAGCTGGGAAGTGATTCTTGAAAGTTCCGATACGATTGTTTTATGGGGCGCCAATCCGTTAGCGACGATGCGTATTGCCTGGACTTCAACGGATCAGAAAGGTCTTGAATATTTTAAAAAATTCAAAGAAACGGGTAAACGTATTATTTGTATCGACCCGGTTCGCAGCGAAAGTTGCGAATATTTAGGTGCTGAATGGATCCCTATAAACACGGGAACGGATGTGCCGTTAATGTTAGGTATCGCTCATACTTTAGTTAACGAGAATAAACATGATAAAGAATTCTTGAAAAACTATACTACCGGCTATGATAAATTCGAAGAATATTTGTTAGGTAAAATTGATAATCAACTTAAAACTGCGGAATGGGCGGAAAAAATTTGCGGTGTGCCGGCACAAACTATCAAACAATTAGCTGCGGATTTTTCTGCAAAACGAACAATGTTAATGGGCGGTTGGGGTATGCAACGTCAACGCCACGGCGAACAATCCCACTGGATGATGGTGACACTGGCTTCAATGCTTGGTCAAATCGGCTTACCGGGCGGCGGATTCGGGTTGAGTTATCATTACTCAAACGGCGGTGTGCCAACTGCAAGAGGCGGTATTTTAGGTTCTATTACGGCAAATCCTTCAACCCAGGCCGGCGCGAAAACCTGGTTGGACGACGTATCTAAATTCTCTTTCCCGTTAGCCCGTATTTCCGATGCGTTATTAAACCCGGGTAAAACCATTCAATATAACGGCACGGAAGTTACCTATCCGGATATTAAATTAATTTATTGGGCGGGCGGTAATCCGTTTGTTCATCATCAGGATACCAACACCATGGTAAAAGCCTGGCAAAAACCGGAAACTATTATTGTTAATGAAGTGAATTGGACACCGACGGCGCGTATGGCGGATATCGTTCTTCCGGCAACGACCAGCTATGAACGCAATGACTTAACTATGTCCGGCGATTATTCAATGATGAATATTTTTCCGATGAAACAAGTGGTGGAACCGCAATTCGAAGCAAAAAGCGACTATGATATTTTTGCCGAACTTGCCAAACGTGCGGGCGTTGAAGAACAGTTCACCGAAGGCAAAACTGAAATGCAATGGTTGAAAGGTTTCTATGAAACGGCGTTTAATGCCGCCCGGGCAAATCGAGTATTAATGCCTAAATTCGATGATTTCTGGAATGAAAACAAACCTATTACCTTTAATTCGACGGATAGTGCGAAAAAATGGGTGCGTTATGCCGAATTCCGCGAAGATCCGCTGTTAAATCCGTTGGGAACGCCTTCCGGTAAAATTGAAATTTATTCAAACACGATTGCGAAGATGAATTACGACGACTGCAAAGGCTATCCGAGTTGGATGGAACCGGAAGAATTTGCCGGCAATGTAACTGCAGAAGAACCTTTAGCGTTGGTAACGCCTCATCCTTATTATCGTTTACATAGCCAGCTTGCCCATACCTCATTACGGGAAAAATATGCGGTGAAAGATCGCGAACCCGTACTGATTCATAAGGATGATGCGGCGGCTCGCGGTATTGCAAACGGCGATATTGTCCGGGTATTTAATAAACGCGGTCAGGTTTTAACCGGTGCGGTGGTGACTGACGGGGTGATTAAAGGCACTGTAGCAATTCATGAAGGCGCTTGGTATGATCCGCTGGATCTCGGACAAACAGAGCGACCTTTATGCAAAAACGGTTGTGCCAACGTGTTAACTCGAGATGAGGGAACATCAAAACTGGCACAAGGCAATTCGCCGAATACCTGTATTGTGCAAGTTGAAAAATATACGGGAGAAGTGCCCGAAGTCACCGTATTTAAGCAACCAAAAATCGCTTAAAATTGACCGCACTTTTTATCTCGGTCTGATTTGATTTAATGAATGACATAAAATCCCAGTCTAATATTTTGATAGATTGGGATTTTTCTTTTAATTATTCCGCTTTATTTGAAATTTCTGTAAAATTCACTGTAAAAAAAACGGATTTTTTGATACATTTAGCACAATTTTTTGCAAACTCCATATAGAGTTTTAACCATTTTTAATTTATTAACGGAATTCGTATGTTATTTAAAAAAATTCGTGGTTTATTTTCCAACGACTTATCTATCGATTTAGGTACGGCAAACACCTTAATTTATGTGAAAGGTCAGGGTATTGTACTTGATGAACCTTCAGTGGTGGCAATTCGTAAGGATCGCGTAGGCTCATTAAAAAGTATCATTGCGGTGGGTAAAGATGCCAAAATGATGCTTGGTCGTACTTCGAACAACATTGATGCAATTCGCCCGATGAAAGACGGCGTAATTGCCGATTTTTTCGTAACCGAAAAAATGTTGCAGCATTTTATCAAACAAGTGCATAGCGGCAATTTCTTGCGTCCTAGCCCTCGCGTCTTAATTTGTGTGCCTGCAGGCGCAACTCAGGTTGAACGCCGCGCGATTAAAGAATCGGCAATCGGTGCGGGTGCTCGCGAAGTATATTTAATTGAAGAGCCGATGGCTGCGGCAATCGGTGCGAAATTACCTGTTTCAACCCCAACGGGTTCGATGGTTATTGACATCGGCGGCGGTACCACTGAAATTGCGGTAATTGCTTTAAACGGTGTGGCTTATTCTTCATCAGTCCGTATCGGTGGTGACCGTTTTGATGAAGCGATTATAGCTTATGTTCGCCGTACTTTCGGTTCTATTATCGGCGAAGCGACAGCAGAACATATCAAACAAGAAATCGGTACCGCTTATATTCAGGATGAAAGCGAAGTGAAAGAACTTGAAGTTTATGGCAGTAATCTGGCCGAAGGGGCGCCTCGTGCGTTTCGTTTAACTTCTCATGATGTGTTGGAAGCTATTCAGCAACCGCTTGACGGCATTGTTACGGCAATGCGAACTGCGCTTGAAGAATGTAAACCTGAACATGCGGCGGATATTTATGAACGCGGTATGGTTCTTACCGGCGGCGGCGCATTATTACGCAATATTGATGTATTGCTTTCTAAAGAATCGGGCGTACCGGTAGTGGTTGCCGAAGACCCGCTAACTTGTGTTGCTCGCGGTGGCGGCGAAGCCTTGGAAATGATCGATAAACATGGTGGCGATATCTTTAGTGAAGATTAATCTTAATTAATAACCTCATGATAATTAAGTAAAAAAAGTGCGGTAATTTTCACCGCACTTTTGATTTAGTAATTGGTATAAATAGTAACGATATGAAAACAATTTTCACCAAAGCGCCTTCGCTTGGGTTACGTCTTGTTCTTGCCGTGATGTTGTCTGTCGGCATGATCCTGTTTGACGGGCAGACTAATATAATGATCCAAACCCGTAATTTTATTGATACGGCAGTAGGCGGCTTATACTATTTGGCAAATACACCGCGAACAGTGCTGGATAATGTATCGGATAATCTGGTTGATACCAATAAATTGCAAATCGAAAATAAAGTTCTTAAACAACAACTCCGTGAGAAAAACGCCGATCTTCTTTTGTTGGATCAATTAAAAGTTGAAAACCAGCGTTTACGCCTCCTATTAAATTCTCCTTTACGTACTGATGAATATAAAAAAATAGCCGAAATTCTAACCGCAGAAACGGACGTTTACCGCCAACAAGTAGTTATTAACCAAGGTCGGAATGACGGCGCTTATGTGGGACAACCCGTTATTGATGAAAAAGGTGTAATCGGGCAGATTATTTCTGTGGGAGAAGCCGCCAGTCGAGTATTACTGCTGAGCGATGTTACTCATTCCATTCCCGTGCAGGTGCTGCGTAATGATGTGCGTGTGATTGCGAGCGGTACGGGCAGAACCGATGAATTAACGCTGGATAATGTGCCGCGTTCTGTGGATATTGTGAAAGGGGATTTATTGGTGACCTCCGGTTTAGGCGGACGATTCCCTGAAGGTTATCCGGTTGCGGTGGTCGAAAATGTATCTCGTGACGGTTCAAATTATTTTGCCACGGTTAGCGCGAAACCTTTGGCTTCTTTAGAGCGGTTACGTTACGTTTTATTGGTATGGCCCGCCGGCGACGATATCCACAAGGCGCAAGCGGCTTCGCCGGAAGATGTACGTAATGCGGTGAAACAACGTTTGGCGAATACGGCTTCCGAACAAAAGAAAATTCCGGTAACGGAAGATGATGCGACAAAAGCGCCGGTACAACTAAATAATAGCGAAGAAAACATTCCTTCGCCGGAAAATCTTCCGGAGATGAACCGTAATGATACGCAAGTGGATCCCGAGCTAAAAGAGCATAGAGAGGAAGATTAATGAAAGGCAATTTCTTTGTACAATTATTCGCATTATTAGCGATATTTATTGTGGCGTTAGTACTGGAAATTTCGCCTTGGCCCGCAGGATTTCATAGCTTTAAACCTGCCTGGTTGGTTTTGGCATTAACCTACTGGGTTTTGGCTTTACCCACAAGAATTAATATCGGCACGGCATTCATATTCGGTGTTGTTTGGGATGTATTGCTTGGTACCGTATTGGGCGTTCATGCGCTCGTGTTGTCCTGTTTTGCTTATTTAATTGCCCGTTACCATCAGATTTTGCGTAACTTATCCCTTTGGCAACAAAGTTTGCTGATTGTCGTCTTAGTCTTTTTTGTTCGTCTGGGTGTTTTCCTGCTTGAACTCTTTATTCACAGCGCCGAGTTTGACTGGAAAGAAATCTTCGGTGCGCTAATCAGCGGATTATTATGGCCTTGGGTATTTTTATTATTGCGTAAAATCCGCCGTCAATTAGGTTTGCATTAGTTGTGTTTATCATAGGAATAGACATAAAAGTGCGGTCAAAAAATCTTGAGTTTTTTGGTCCGCACTTTTTTATGATTTATTTTTAACGCAAAAACGCCGGAATTTTACTTTCGTAAGCGGCGATAGCGTCTTCGTGCTGAAGGGTTAAACCGATATTGTCCAAGCCTTCCAGCAAGCAGTGGCGGCGGAATTCGTCCAAATCAAAATGATAGACTTTTTCACCGACAGTGACGGTTTTCGCTTCTAAATCCACGTCGATTTTTTTACCCGGATTTGCCCACACCCATTGGAAAATCTCTTCCACTTCCTGCTCGCTTAATTTAATCGGCAACATATGGTTGTTTAAACTGTTGTTGTAGAAAATATCCGCGAAACTCGGCGCAATCATCACTTTGAAACCGTAGTCCGCCAATGCCCAAGGAGCATGTTCGCGGGACGAACCGCAGCCTAAATTTTTGCGGGCAAGTAAAATACTGGCACCCTGATATTGCGGGAAATTCAACACGAATTCCGGATTCGGTTGGGTTTCCGCCGCATCTAAATAACGCCATTCATGGAATAAATGTTTGCCGAAACCTACGCGGGTGATGGCCTGTAAAAATTGTTTCGGAATGATTGCGTCGGTGTCCACGTTTGCTGCGTCCAGTGGAACCACTAAGCCTGAGTGTTGTTTTAAGCCTGCCATTTTATCTATCCTTGTCATATTTTGTAGGGGCGGATTTTATATCCGCCCTAAAATTAAGGTCTCAACGGGCGGGTATAAACCCTGCCCCTACGGTTAATTTAGAGATACATTGCGAATATCGACGAATTTGCCGAATACCGCCGCTGCCGCCGCCATTGCCGGACTGACTAAGTGAGTGCGTCCGTTACGCCCCTGACGGCCTTCAAAATTGCGGTTTGAAGTAGACGCGCAACGTTCCCATTCGCCCAAACGGTCGTCGTTCATGCCTAAGCACATGGAACAGCCCGGATTACGCCATTCGGCGCCCGCTGCCAAAAAGATTTTATCCAATCCTTCTTTTTCCGCTTGTTCTTTCACTAAACCCGAACCCGGAACTACTAATACGCGTTTCACGTTATCCGCTTTTTTACGGCCTTTCATAACCGCCGCAGCCGCCCGTAAATCTTCAATGCGGGAGTTGGTACAGGAACCGATAAAGACTTGATCCACCGGCACGTTTTTCAAATCGGTATTAGGTTCTAAACCGATATAAGCCAGGGCTTTTTCCGCCGATGCCTTGGTCACGGGATCCGTCATTTCCGCCGGATTAGGTACTAATTGGTCAATGCCGATCACTTGACCCGGGTTCGTCCCCCAAGTAACTTGCGGAGCGATATCTTTGGCTTCCAGAACCACAACCGTATCGAATTGTGCGTCTTCATCGGATTTTAACGTTTTCCAATAAGCGACGGCATCGTCCCAATCTTTGCCTTTCGGAGCGTGCGGACGGCCTTTTAAGTATTCAAAGGTAGTTTCGTCCGGTGCAACCAAGCCCGCTTTCGCACCGAATTCAATGGCCATGTTACATACGGTCATTCGTCCTTCCATAGAAAGATCACGAATGGCTTCGCCGCAAAATTCCACTACATGACCGGTACCGCCCGCCATGGTGGTTTTGCCGATAATGGCAAGTACGATATCTTTTGCAGTAATACCCGGATTGACTTTGCCGCGTACTTCAACTTTCATGCTTTTGGTTCGGGCCTGTTTCAGGGTTTGGGTCGCTAATACGTGTTCCACTTCGGAAGTACCGATGCCGAAGGCAAGAGCGCCGAAGGCGCCGTGGGTTGCAGTGTGCGAGTCACCGCAGACAATGGTCATCCCCGGCAAAGTTAAGCCTTGCTCAGGCCCCATGACATGCACGATACCTTGTTCTTTGGTATTCATATCGAATAATGAAATCCCGGTGGCTTTACAGTTTTTATCTAATTCCAGCACCTGAATTTTTGCCTGACCTTCAAGTTTGTTCACATCACGGACTTGGGTTGAAATACTGTGATCCATGGTACCGAAGGTTTTGCTTACCTGGCGCACTTGGCGACCGGCTACGCGCAGACCGTCAAATGCCTGCGGTGAGGTGACTTCGTGAATCAAATGCCGGTTAATATAAAGAATCGGCGTTTCGCCTTCCGCTTCATAAACAACATGAGCGTCGAATAATTTTTGGTAGAGTGTTTTTGCCATAATATTATCTCGTAGAAAGTGCGGTCGTTTTTCCGCTTATTTTCGAAGGGACAGGCTTTATGCCTGCCCGATAAAGACCATAAGGTCGAGCGGGGCCAGGGATATAAACCCTGGCCCTACGGATTAAATTGCATTTGCAATCAGCGTACCCATTTCCGCCGTTGAAACAGGTGTCGAATTATCCGCTAAATCGCCGGTACGATGGCCGTCAGCCAAAACTTTTTGTACGGCGTTTTCAATTGCAGTTGCCGCTTCATTTAAGTTAAAGCTATAACGCAACATCATGGCGGCGGACAAAATCTGTGCAATCGGATTTGCAATACCTTTACCGGCGATATCCGGTGCGCTGCCGCCTGCGGGTTCGTATAAACCGAATCCCTCTTCGTTCAGACTGGCAGACGGCAACATTCCCATTGAGCCGGTAATCATCGCCGCTTCATCGGAAATAATATCTCCGAAGATGTTGGAACAAAGCAACACGTCAAAACTTTCGGGCGCTTTGATAAGTTGCATGGTGGCGTTATCAATATACATATTTTCCACCTGAACTTCCGGATATTCTTTAGCGATTTCCGCCACGGTTTCGCGCCATAAAATAGAACTTTGCAATACGTTCGCTTTATCCACGGAAGTCACCTGTTTACGGCGTTTCATCGCGGCGTCGAATGCGGCGCGGGCAATGCGCTCGATTTCATATTTGTAATATACTTCGGTATCAAATGCGCGGGTATCGGAACCTTCGCCGTCACGGCCTTTCGGCTGACCAAAATAAATGCCGCCGGTTAACTCGCGGACCACCACCATATCAAAGCCTTTTGCCGCAATATCCGCACGTAACGGGCAGAATTTTTCCAAGCCTTTATAAAGGGTCGCTGGACGCAGATTACAGAATAATTTGAAATGTTTACGTAACGGCAATAACGCGCCTCGTTCCGGCTGTTGATCCGGCGGAAGATGGGTCCATTTCGGGCCGCCTACGGAACCGAATAAAATCGCATCGGCATTGTCACAACCTTGTAAGGTTTCCGCCGGTAAGGGTTCCCCTTTTGCATCGATTGCCGCACCGCCCACAAGGTATTGAGTGAAATTCAATTTAAAACCGAATTTTGCCTGGACTTTATCTAACACTTTAATGGCTTCCGCCATTACCTCTGGGCCAATACCGTCACCCGGAAGTACCGCTACGTTGTATGTTGACATATTGTTTTTTCCTATTTATTTCTAAAATAATTAAAATTCCGACCGCACTTCGCAATCTTTTTTAAACGGTATGAATATGTTTAAGATCTTTTTTCAAATCCGCCACTTTCTGCGAACGGTAAATAGCATTGATGGCGTGAACCAACGCCAGTGCGGAAGATTCCACGATATCCGTCGCCAAACCCACACCGTGGAATTTACGTCCCTGATATTCTACCACAATATCCACTTGACCAAGCGCTTCGGCGCCTTCGCCTTTGGCGGTTAAGTTGTAATGAGACATTTTCAAATCCATGCCCACAATTTGCATAATGGCGTTATATACCGCATCCACCGGGCCGTTACCGCCGTTGGAGGTTTTATTAATGCGTTTGCCGTCCAGTTCCACCTGAACAAATGCGGAGGCCGGCAAGGTACTGATGGTTTGCGAAGTAATAACATCCAATTTCAAACGATCTTCATCACCCTGTTGCATATCAATAAAAGCAAGCGCTTCCAAATCGTAATCGAATACCTGGCCTTTTTTATCGGCAAGTTTCAAGAAGGCTTCGTACAATTTATCCAAATCGTAATCCTGCTCGGTGTAGCCCATGTCCGCCATATGGCCTTTCACCGCCGCACGGCCTGAACGGGCGGTTAAGTTTAATTTCTCTTTCTTCAAGCCGATGGTTTCCGGCGACATAATTTCGTAGGTGTTTTTGTTTTTCAACATACCGTCCTGGTGGATACCTGACGAATGTGAGAAAGCGTTTTCCCCGACAATGGCTTTGTTCGGCTGAATCGGCATATTGCAAATCTGGCTCACCATTTGGCTGACACGGTGGATTTCCTGAGTATTAATCCGGGTATCCACGCCAAATAAATCCTGACGGGTTTTAATGCTCATCACCACTTCCTCAAGAGCGGTATTGCCCGCCCGCTCACCAATGCCGTTAATGGTACATTCAATTTGACGCGCGCCGTTTAATACTGCGGTCAATGAGTTGGCGGTTGCCATCCCCAAGTCGTTATGGCAATGAACGGAAACAACGGATTTGTCGATATTCGGCACTCGATTCATAACCTGATGAATAATATTGCCGTATTCCGTCGGCAGACAGAAACCCACGGTATCCGGAATATTCACCGTCGTTGCACCGGCATTAATTGCCGCTTCCACCACCCGGCAGATATTATCAATACCGGTACGACCCGCATCCTCACAAGAAAACTCCACATCATCGGTATATCGGCGGGCGCGTTTTACCGCGGCGACGGCCATTTCCACCACATCATCAAAAGAGCGTTTTAATTTGGCTTCCACATGCAAAGCAGAAGTCGCGATAAAGGTGTGAATACGAAAACGTTCCGCCACTTTCAAGGCCTCCCCCGCCGCATCAATATCTTTATTTACCGCTCGCGAAAGCCCGCAAACCACGCTGTTTTTTACATGGCTGGCAATGGTTTGCACCGATTCGAAATCGCCGGCGGAAGAAACGGGAAAGCCCACTTCCATCACATCTACGCCTAAACGCTCTAAAGCCAGCGCAATCTGTAATTTTTCTTTTACGGTTAAACTTGCTTTTAATGCCTGTTCGCCATCACGCAAGGTGGTGTCGAAAATAATAACGCGATTGTTTGCCATTGTTCTTATCCTTTTGTTATGCACATTCAAAGTGCGGTGGATTTTTTGAGAATTTTAAATATGAAAAAACCCGCCATTTTGAAGTGCGGGTTTTAATTTATGGAATCTTTACATTTGCCGTTTTTTATCCACAACCGATTAGCCGCACACAGAATGTGAGAGGAGTAATAAGTTGAGAGATAAAGATGATATTGAAAACATAAAGATAAAATCCTTTAATTCGACCTATTTTAGCTTTATCGAAAATGATGTAGCGTTAATGCGAAAACGTTTTCATCTTACAGTATAAAAATTTTCTGTCAAACAATTTATTGGTGATTTATTTCTTTTAAATAGGAGTATTTAGAATTTATACAGATGTATATTCTGTAAAATCAAATATATTTGAAGTTTAATTCTAATTATTTTATTCAGTCTGTTTTTTTATGCCAGCTTTTTTGTGAAAGCTTACTGATAATTTTTTTAGTCTGATTTTTGGTTTTTTAATCTTTATTTAAAGTGAGCGGTTTTTGATTTGCTCTTAATAAAAAAATTTATTTGAAAATGGGGGTAATCTTTAACCCTTGAGCTAAATCAATAAAGGATATAATCCACCTCTAAAGAGGTATGAAGTTATTTGCGCCAATAACTACGTCATCACCAAAGGTTATGATAGAATCAATGACAATTTTGCCACTTAACTTAGATAACTAGTATGCAATCAGTAAATCAATTAAAAATTGACCGTCTTGCTTGTCAGCGAGGCGATAAAATTCTGTTTACGGATCTGTCGTTTAATTTGCAGTCCGGCGACTTTGTTCAGATTGAAGGGCATAACGGTATCGGCAAAACCAGTTTATTGCGGATTTTAGCGGGGCTTGCTCAGCCGTTGTCCGGAAAAGTGCGGTGGAATTCTGAAGATATTTCTAAATGCCGCGAAGAATATTATTATGATTTGCTTTATTTAGGACATCATGCGGGGATTAAACCGGAATTAACCGCATGGGAAAATCTGAAATTTTATCAGCAGGCGGGTCATTGCCGACAAGGTGATGAAATTTTGTGGAATGTACTTGAAAAGGTGGGGTTGTTAGGCAGAGAAGATATTGTCGCAAGCCAGCTTTCGGCGGGGCAACAAAAGCGTATTGCACTGGCGAGATTGTGGATTTCGCAAGCGCCTTTATGGATTTTAGACGAGCCTTTTAATGCCATTGATAAAAATGGCGTAAAGGTGTTGACCGAGCTTTTTGAACAACAGGCGGAAAAGGGCGGTATCGTTATTTTAACCAGCCATCAGGAAGTACCGAGTTCAGCGTTAACCGTACTTAATTTAGCGCAATATAAATTTACGGATAATGAATAAGTTTCAGTTGAGGCAGTTGGTGAGTTAATGATTTTTTTTGAAATTATCAAACGGGAATTACGTATTGCAATGCGAAAACAGGCGGAGATTTTAAATCCTCTCTGGTTCTTTTTGATTGTAATTACTTTATTTCCATTGGTTATAGGGCCGGATCCGGTTTTGTTATCCAAAATCGCACCGGGTATTGCCTGGGTTGCCGCTTTGTTATCCGCTTTATTATCCTTTGAACGGTTATTTCGTGATGATTTTATCGACGGCTCGTTAGAACAATTAATGCTGACCGCACAACCGCTTGCGTTAACCGCGCTGGCAAAAGTGATTGCCCATTGGATATTAACAGGATTACCGTTAATTTTATTATCACCCGTCGCCGCTTTGTTACTGTCGTTAGATGTGCGTATTTGGTGGGCGTTAGTTTTGACTTTATTAATAGGCACACCGATTTTAAGTTGTATAGGAGCAATTGGTGTTGCGCTGACCGTGGGATTACGTAAAGGCGGCGTATTACTTAGTTTGTTAGTAGTGCCGTTATTTATTCCGGTCCTGATTTTTTCCGCCTCGGTTCTTGATGCGGCAACCTTAAATTTATCTTACGCAGGGCCTTTGGCAATTTTAGGTGCGATTCTTGCCGCTTCGGCAACCTTGGCGCCTTTTGCTATTGCCGCTGCATTGCGAATCAGTTTAGATCAATAAAAAAGGAACAAAACATGTGGAAGTGGTTACATCCTTATGCCAAACCGGAAACTCAGTATAAATTATGTGGTAAATTTATTCCGTTTTTTGCGGTTATTGCGCTTTTATTATTAGCCGTTGCCTGTGTATGGGGGTTGGCGTTTGCACCCGCAGACTATCAACAGGGCAATAGTTTCCGTATTATGTATGTCCACGTGCCTTCGGCAATCTGGTCTATGGGCGTTTACGGTTCTATGGCGGTTGCTGCGCTTATCGGGCTGGTCTGGCAGATTAAGCAAGCGCATCTCTCGGTTATTGCGATGGCGCCTATCGGTGCGGCGCTGAACTTTTTAGCTTTAGTAACCGGCGCCGTTTGGGGCAAGCCTATGTGGGGCGCCTGGTGGGTTTGGGACGCCAGATTGACTGCATCATTAATTTTATTCTTTTTATATTTAGGCGTAATGGCGTTGTATTCGGCGTTTCAGGATCGTAATACCGGCATGAAAGCGGCGGCAATTCTGTGTGTTGTAGGCGTTATTAATTTACCTGTTATTCATTTTTCGGTGGAATGGTGGAATACCCTGCACCAAGGCGCAAGTATCACTAAATTTGAAAAACCTTCTATCGCTACGCCAATGTTAATTCCATTGATTTTAAGTATTTTCGGCTTTATGGCATTGAGCATTTGGTTGACTTTAGTACGTTATCGTGTGGAGCTTCTGAAAGAAGATCGTAAACGTCCTTGGGTGAAGGCGTTAATTAAATAACTATAGATGTTCAAAAGTGCGGTAGATTTTTTGTAAATTTTAGGAGAGAGAGATGTTTTTCGAATCTTGGAGTGATTTTTTTTATATGGGAGGCTATGGCTTTTATGTCTGGCTTTCTTATGGTATTACCTTTGTTACCTTGCTGATTCTTGCAATTCAGAGTTATCGGGGTAAAAAAATAGTGTTCCGTGAAATTCAACGGGAACAACAGCGGGAACAACGTTTACAGGCAACGAAATCAAGAGGGGCGCTATGAATCCAAGACGTAAATCAAGATTAACCATTATTCTTTTTGTATTGCTGGGTGTGACTATCGCTTCTTCTTTGGTTTTGTATGCGCTTCGTCAGAATATTGATCTGTTTTATACGCCGTCAGAGGTTATCAGCGGTAAAAATGACGATCCGGATACCATTCCGGAAGTGGGGCAGCGTATCCGGGTCGGCGGTATGGTGGTTGAGGGGACCGTTAAACGGGACCCTAATAGCCTTAAAGTCAGCTTTAATGTGAATGATATCGGACCTGAAATTACCGTTGAATACGAAGGTATTCTGCCGGATTTATTCCGCGAAGGACAAGGCATTGTCGCTCAAGGCGTATTAAAAGAACCGAAGCTTTTAGAGGCAACGGAAGTGTTGGCAAAACATGATGAAAATTATGTGCCGCCGGATTTAAGTGAAAAAATGGAGCAAGTCCATAAACCTATGGGTATATCCAATCAAGATATGCAAGGTGAAAGCGATCGTGATCGTCTGGATAAGGCGGTTAATTCTGTGGAAGAAGGTAAAAAATGATTGCGGAATTAGGTAATTTTGCGTTAGCCCTCGGCTTAGCTATTTCTATTTTATTAGCGGTTTTCCCGTTATGGGGAGCCGAAAAAGGAAATAAACAATTGATGTCATTGGCACGCCCAATGACTTATGGGTTATTTATTTGTTTAACTTTTGCATTCGGCGCTTTGTTTTATGCCTTTGCGGTCAATGATTTTTCTATTCAATATGTCGTAAATAACTCTAATAGCCGCTTGCCGTTGCAATATCGGTTATCCGCAGTGTGGGGGGCTCACGAGGGTTCGTTATTACTATGGATTTGGTTGTTATCGGTCTGGAGTGTCGCTGTTTCATTATTTAGCCGACAACTGCCACAGGAAGCGGTAGCGCGGGTTCTTGGCATTATGGGGTTAGTGACTATTGGGTTTTTAATCTTTATTTTGTTCACGTCTAACCCTTTTGTGCGTACATTCCCTAATTTGCCGATTGACGGTAAAGAACTTAATCCAATGTTGCAGGATGTAGGTTTGATTTTTCATCCGCCGCTGCTTTACATGGGTTATGTAGGATTCTCCGTCGCGTTTGCTTTTTCAATCGCCTCATTAATGACAGGGAAATTAGACACCGCATGGGCGCGTTGGTCTCGTCCCTGGACAATGGCGGCTTGGGTATTTTTAACCGTAGGTATCGTACTTGGTTCCTGGTGGGCTTATTACGAACTTGGCTGGGGCGGCTGGTGGTTCTGGGATCCGGTAGAAAATTCATCCTTAATGCCTTGGCTTGCCGGCACTGCGTTATTGCATTCTTTAGCAGTGACCGAGAAACGGGGAGCGTTCAAAGCCTGGACGGTACTGCTTGCCATTCTTGCCTTTTCGCTTTGCTTATTAGGTACTTTTTTAGTGCGTTCGGGCGTGTTGGTTTCTGTACATGCTTTTGCTTCCGATCCTACGCGCGGTTTATATATTTTGGCCTATTTGATTGTTGTGATTGGCGGTTCATTAACTCTGTATGCTTACAAAGGGGGGCAAATTCGTTCCCGTGATAATGCCGAGCGCTATTCGCGCGAGTCTATGTTGCTGTTAAATAATATTTTATTAATGGCGGCATTGGTTGTAGTGCTGTTGGGTACATTATTGCCGTTAGTTCATAAGCAGTTGGGATTAGGTTCGATTTCCATCGGTGCACCGTTTTTTAATCAAATGTTTTTGGTTTTAATGACGCCGTTCGCTTTGTTATTAGGCATCGGGCCTTTAGTTAAATGGCGTCGGGATAAATTTTCCGCTATCCGTAAGCCGGTTATTATCAGTTTGTTTTTGATGATTATTCTAGGTTTTGCGTTGCCTTACTTTATCGGCAATAAATTATCCCTAAGTGCGGTACTTGGTACGATGATGGTGGTGATTATTACTCTGCTAAGCTTGTATGAACTGAAACAACGCGCCGCCCATCGGGACAACTTCTTAATCGGCATTACTAAATTATCACGTTCTCATTGGGGAATGTTTCTAGCTCATTTAGGCGTTGCCATGACTGTTTGGGGCGTGGCTTTCAGCCAAAACTTTAGTGTTGAGCGTGACGTAAGAATGTCGGTCGGCGATTCCGTGAACATTGCCGGTTATGAATATAAATTCCAAGGCATACGGGATGCAAACGGACCGAACTATTTAGGCGGCACGGCGCAAGTGGATATTTTAAAAGAGGGTAAACTTGAAGCTTCTTTATTTGCCGAAAAACGGTTCTATACGGTAAGCCGCATGACAATGACGGAAGCCGCCATCGATTGGGGATTTACCCGTGATCTGTATGTGGCGTTAGGCGAGCAGTTAGAGGATAAATCCTGGGCAATGCGTCTATATTACAAACCTTTTATCCGTTGGATTTGGTTTGGCGGCGTCTTTATGGCTCTAGGGGGGGTACTCTGTATGTTCGATCGTCGTTACCGTTTTTCTAAAATTTTAAATAAATAGTTATCGGATAGGAATCAAGTTCCTATCGTTACATTATAGGTACAATAATGAATAAAAAACTTTATCTTCCTTTACTTATCTTTTTGATTTTAGTGGGGGCTTTTTTCATCCAATTGCGGCAAAATGCTTCCGGTGGTGATCCTAAATTATTGGAATCCGCTTTGGTTGGTAAGCCCGTACCGGAAAAAGTAATGCAAGGGTTATTCGATAACAAAGACTATACTTCCGGGGTGTTCAAACAGGGCAAGCCTATTTTATTGAATGTGTGGGCGACCTGGTGTCCCACTTGTTATGCGGAACATCAATATTTAAATGAGCTGGCTAAACAAGGCATTACCATTATCGGTGTGGATTATAAAGACGATTCGGCTAAAGCCGTTAAATGGCTGAAAGACCTTGATAATCCTTATCAGTTGGTATTAAAAGATGAAAAAGGTTCATTAGCCTTGGATCTTGGCGTTTATGGCGCGCCGGAAACCTTCATTATTGACGGGAAAGGCGTGATTCATTATCGTTTAGCCGGCGATGTAAACGAAAAAGTGTGGAAAAACACGCTATTACCGATTTATAACCAATTGCTTGAGGACGGGAAATAATGAAAAAATTGACCGCACTTTTGATTATGCTTGTTGCCGTTGTCGCATCGCCTTGTTTTGCGGCGATTGACGCTTTTAATTTCAGTTCCGCCCAGCAGGAAAACGATTATCACGCGTTAACCAACGAATTGCGTTGCCCGCAATGCCAGAATAATAACATCGCGGATTCGAATGCGACTATCGCTATAGATATGCGGGCGAAAGTTTTCGAATTATTGCAAGAGGGTAAAACGAAGCAAGACGTGGTGAACTACATGGTGGAGCGTTACGGACATTTTGTTACCTATAATCCGCCGATTACCGTTGCAACCATTCTGTTATGGATATTGCCGGCATTATTAATTTGTTTTGGCTTAGCATTTGTTTTTCGTCAAAAAGGCAAAACTTTAATAAAAAATTCTTCTCAGGATATTTCAACAGAGAATTCAACGGTTGAAAACTTATCGGACGAACAGCAAAAACGCTTAAAGGCGTTATTGAAAAACAAGGAATAAACAATGACTTTTTGGATAAGCGCGCTCGTTTTTACCCTAATTATGACATTCATTTGTTTTTATCCGCTTTTGCGCGGGCAAACCGATAGAGAGCAAGAAACCAACCGGGATTCATTAAATAAAGCTTTCTATTTTGATCGTCTGAAAGAAATTGAAGAGGATGAAAAGCAAGGATTACTGGATAATGCGGCACAACTTAAAACCGAGTTGCAACAGTCTCTATTGGAAGATATACCTGAAGGCGTAACGGAAAAAACGGATAAAAAAGCTTACAGTAAATTATGGTTTGTTTCGGCATTTCTTTTCTTGGGTATTATTGCCGGGGTGAGCTATTTTAAAGTGGGCGGTTGGCAATCTCAGGAAATGATGGCGAAAAGCTATGAAAAATTACCCTACTTCTATGAACGTTTGCAAGAAGAAGACACAAAACCTTTAGATGATACGGAATTACAGCAATTTGCCACCGCACTTCGTATTAAGTTGCAAAAAGAGCCTAACGATGCCGACGGTTGGTGGTTGCTCGGTCAGCTTGGTACGGCTATGGGGAACGGTGAGCTGGCCCACAACGGTTATAGTAAAGCGGCGGAACTAAAGCCTGATAATACGGACTATAAATTAGCTTATGCCCGCACCTTAATGTTCTCTGATGATAAAGCCGATAGAGCCAAAGGAAACGAACTATTAAAAGAGGTAATTCGCAGCGATCATTCAAATTTACAGGCGCTGAGTTTGTTAGCGTTCAATTATTTCGAAGAGGAAGATTATAAAATGGCGGCGGTTACTTGGGCGATGATGTTACGATTACTGCCGGAAGATGATCCTAAACGAGCTCTAATCGAAAAAAGCATTCGTTCCGCTCGGGATGCACTGGCTGAGCAGGAACAAGAAAAGCATAACCAAATGATTCCGCAAAATAAATAAGTTAATCCGGATTTTGTTTTTTCGGTTTATTAATTTGCAAAGTTAGCCGATCCGATTATAATTTAACAGAACAGTTTTTTAGGGGATGTAGAGGCTGTTTATAGAAGATAAACAGATCCTGATTAAGGGGAATTTAATTTGGCTTCACTGTTTAGCGGATTCCATCATATTGCGATTATTGTATCCGATTATGAGAAATCAAAATATTTTTATACCCAGATTCTTGGGGCTGAAGTAATTGAGGAAACATATCGCGCTTCTCGCCATAGTTATAAATTAGATCTTAAATTTGCTGACGGAAGTCAAATAGAGTTGTTTTCTTTTCCTTCTTCCCCCAGTCGTTTAACCATGCCGGAAGCGTGCGGATTACGTCATTTAGCATTTAAAGTTAAGGATATTGAAGAAGCCGTACAATATTTAAAAACTCAACAAATTGAATGTGAAGATATTCGAATCGATGAATTAACCGGGAAAAAATTTACTTTTTTTAAGGATCCTGATAATTTGCCATTGGAATTATATGAATTTAATTCATTCAAAGGAGGGTGAAATGAATATAACTAAATTTCCTGTGATATTGACATTGGCCGTTTTCTCAGCAGGAATAACATTATCACCGGCTTATGCGCGCGGAAAGAATATTTTCACTGAAAATACCGAACGGGCGGAAAAAACATACATGAGCTATGGAAAAAGCCAGCAATTAGATCCAAATAATTCTAAAGATGTAAATGAATTAGCCAACAGCGTTGAATTCGAAGTTTATGAAATCAGTGAGAACCATAGTTCTCATACCATATTTGAATCGAATGCCGGGATTTGTCGCGGTTATCAATCCAGTAATGGGGTAGAACTTACGGATTCCACCACTTATTATGTGGATGATGCGTCTGATGATTATTATGCCAGCATAACAGGCGCTACCATTTACGCCCATGCTTCGCCAAAAAACGTTCAATATGCGCCGATTTTTAATATTCATGATCCGAAGATATTAAAAGAAATCCATCAAGACGAAGAAAAATACGGTAAGGATTTGGCAACAAAGAATGTGAACGCAAGAGAGAACATATTGTCTAAGGGCATATGCCGATAAAGGCTCTTTAGGGAGAAGATAATGAAAAAAACGATTATTGCTGCTTTTGTTGTGTCAGCCGGGGTGATTGCTTGTTCATCACCCGTTGAAAATCGCCCGCAAGCGCCTTTAGATATGCAGACCGTGCGGCATTATCAAAATAAAGTATATGGCGGTAATACGGTGCCGGCGGCTCAACGAGTAAAAGAGCAACCTGTGGTAGATACGCCGATGAATGTCAGCGATACAAGAAGACAAGATCGGCTAGACACAAGACAGACAGTCAGACCGGGTAATGTGGTAATTGTGCCGAGCATCGGTTACGGTTATCATCATCACCGTTATCGCTGGTAAAAATCTTAAAAAAATAACCGCACTTTGATCCTAACGAATCGAAGTGCGGTTTATTTTCGTCAAATTTTAGGGCAGTTTTGAAAGTACGCAATAACCTTGCTCGATACCTTCAATTCGATATTGCGTATCGGCGCAGATAAATGCAGATTCTCCTTGTTTGAGAAAAAGTGCGGTATTTTTTTGCGAAATTTTTAATGTACCTTGCATCACAAAAATAATTGTGGCGTTCTCCGCCTTGCTTTCAATCTTTATGCCCGCATCATAGCGCACATTTTCCAGCGCAAAATCTTTTGCCGGCGTACTGTAAATGAAGGCGCCGTTTTCCTGCGGAGCCGGGGGAATAATTTCAGGCACCACTTCGCGGCAGTCAATCACTTCTAAAAGCGCCGGAATATCCACGTGTTTCGGTGTTAATCCTCCGCGGATAACGTTATCCGAACAAGCCATTAACTCAATGTTTTGCCCGCGCAAATAGGCATGGGGAATCCCCGCATCCTGATAAATGCCTTCGCCCGTTTTAGTATGAACAATGTTGAAAAGATAGAAGCAGATTAATCCGGAATCCAGTTTTTCAGGGGAGATTTCCATGGCTTCCATAGCGTAAAGTACCCAATAATCCGGATTTTCCAAGGAAAGCTCGCCTTTTTCATAAGCGATTTTATTCGATTCAATAATCGGTAACAGCCAATTTGCCAGTTCCGTTTGACTTGCCTGCATAATATCCGCATAGAAACCGTGCATATCCTGAGTTTCCAGCTTGCTTAAAAGTGCGGTCAGAGTTGGGCGGTTTTTTAAGGTTTCAATGATTTTTTCTTTGGTTTTAAAACCGTGCAATAACCAGAAATCGGAAAGGGCAATCATCATTTCCGGTTTGTGATTGTTATCCTTGTAGGTACGTTTTGCATCCTTTAAATCAATACCTTTTGAATTTTCTTCGGCAAAACCGATTTCCGCCTGTTTTTTGGTCGGGTGCAATTGAATGGAAAGCGGTTTTTTAACATCTAAAATTTTCAGCAAATAAGGCAGTTCATCGCCAAACAGGGCGCGGCTTTGGCTGCCTAAAACTTCGGGATGCTGCCCGATAAAATCAATCAACGAAAGCTGTTTTTCTTCCACTTCAATTGTTGAAGGTGAGGAGCTATGGGCGCCCAGCCACCATTCCGCATAATATTGATTAGGCTCTTTTTTGATGTGAAGTAATTCCGGAAGGTAATCATGACCGCCCCACACATAATGTTGCAGGCTGCCCGTTAGTTTATAAATGCCAGTCATTATTTGTTTTCCTGTTTATGTTCTTTATATCCGCCAAAAAAAGTGACGATTTTTTCTTTGTCCCGTTCATCGGCGATCGGTAGTAATAAACGTTTGCCGTTGGTGAGATCCACTACGAAAATATTTCCTTCGGCTAAATTAAGCTGACGGATTTTATCATATTCGATAAATAAATTGCTGTAGAAAAACCCTTTCTCTTTCAAAATCAGCATAGGCGAGCGGATAAATGCGGTGTAAACGGCGAGCACCACGGCGGTTGCCAATAAGAAGATAGTGAAGGAATCTATATTGAGTAAAGATTCTTTTGATTGATAAGCAAATAAGCAGGCGATGAGTATCACAAAAATAACGGCATCAATTTTTGCCTGTTTTTTTAACCGCACTTTGAGTTTTGTTTCGCCTTTACGTTTATCCATACCGAACTGATCATAGAAGGCGTAGGCAAAAAACAGGATAATGCAGATGAGAAGAATTGTATTCGTCATAAGTTTTATTTCGTAAAAATTAAAAAGGCACGTCCACCGGAATGAACGTGCCGATTATAACAGCTTTTGACTAGGCTAAAATACCCGTCCACGCGCCAAAGATACCGATCACGAAGAAACCGACGATAATCCAAAGCGCATTCACCCGGTTACGCAATAGCCACATACAGGCAAAGGTAAAGAGCAACGGTAATAAACCCGGCATTAAACTATCAAGGATGCTTTGCACCGTTGTAATTTCTGTTGTACCGTCTTGTTTTTGAATGGTAGAAACCACAAGCGGAACATTAATGCTGGTCCATTTCTGTACCAGGGCACCCATGATAAATAAACCGAGAATAGATGCGCCTTCGGTTAATTTTTGCAGCAAACCGCCGCTCATATCCTGTACTACGTCCAAGCCTTTTTTGTAGCCGTAGGTTACGCCGTAGTAACGGGTTGCCAAACGAACAAGGTTAAACAATACGAAGAAAAGTAACGGACCTAAAATGCTGCCGCTTAATGCAAGACCCGCACCAAGCGCCGCAAATACCGGACGTGCCGTACCCCAGTAAATTGGGTCGCCTACACCGGCTAACGGCCCCATTAGACCGACTTTGATACCATTGATTGCCGCATCGTCGATCGGTTTGCCGTTTGCGCGCTCTTCTTCCATCGCAATGGTTACGCCTAAAACCGGCGCGGCAACGAACGGTTGAGTGTTAAAGAATTCAAGGTGGCGTTTAATGGCGTCTTTACGTTCTTGTGAATTCGGATCCGGATATAAGCGTTTGATTACCGGTGAAATTGAGTACATAAACCCAAGTGCCTGCATACGTTCGAAGTTCCATGAACCTTGGAAAAGGTTAGAACGAAGAACAACAGAATTTAAATCGCTTTTTGTTACTTTTTTGATTTCAGTTGTCATTTTGTTTTCCCCATTAATCTAATCTGTTATCAAGGTCATTGTTTGAAGCCGCCGCTACCACAACTTGTTGGCTTTTGTTGTATTTAGGATGAATTTGGATATAAATAACAGCCATAATCGTACCTAATACGCCAAGAGCAACTAAGTTGAAATCGGTGAATGCCGCAATAACAAAACCTGCATAGAAGAATGGCATTAAGTGACCTGCGCGCATCATATTGATAACCATCGCATAACCGACTACCGCAATAAAACCACCGGCGATTTTAAGACCTGTAGTTACAACCGGCGGAATCGCATTTAACATAGTTTGAACTACATCCGTACCGGCGGTTAAGGCAACGATTAAAGCCGGAATTGCAATACGCATTGCCTGTAACATTAGCGCGCCGAAGTGAATCCAGTCCAGACGGGCAAGATTACCGTCTTCAACGGATTTATCCGCCGCGTGTTGGAAACCGACGGTAATTGCACGAACCACATAAGTTAATACCTGACCTGCAGCCGCAAGCGGAATTGCAACCGCAATACCTGTCGAAATATCCTGACCGCCCACAATAACCAAGATTGTTGAAATTACGGAAGCAAGCGCCGCATCCGGTGCAAGCGCCGCACCGATATTCATCCAGCCTAAGGCTAATAGTTCAAGAGAACCGCCTACGATGATACCTGTTGTCATATCGCCAAGTACAAGACCGATTAAGGTACAGGCAATTAACGGACGATGAGTTTGGAACTCATCAAGAATCGAACCTGCACCGCAAACGCAGGATACAAGGAATACAAGAATGACTTGTAAAGTTGAAATTTCCATTTGTTTTTCCTTAGATTAAGTTATTTTTCTTTAATAAATCCATCATGTACTGACGCGCATCGTTTGAAACTTTACGAACATCAAGTTCAATACCTTTTGCATCAAGGATTTTGAATGCATCAATATCCTGACTGTCTACCGCTACGGCGCTGGTAATCATTTGTTTACCGTCTTTATATGCCATGCCGCCGATATTGATTGATTTAAATTCCACACCCGCCTGCATGAGTTTTACCACATCGGTCGGGTTAGTGAATAACAACATCATACGCTCGCCCGCATATTCAGGATTGTTATAAACACGGATCATTTTATCTACATTCACCACATGAGCGGTCACACCCGGAGGCGCGACGCTTTTCAACATGGTTGAACGCACTGAATCTTTCGCCACATCATCGTTTACTACCACGATACGGGTTACCCGGCTTTCTTTGGTCCAACGGGTCGCTACCTGACCATGGATTAAACGGTCGTCAATACGCGCCAAACCGATTTCTAAGTGACCTTCTTTATTGGTTACTACATTCGGTTGTGCAGTCGGTGCGGCGGCCGGTACCGGCTGTGCTTGTTCCACCGGCGCTTCTTCCGGTTCTTCGTAACGTAACGCTCGCACGCCGGTACGACCGGTTTCTAAGGCAATTGCCACAAGTTCCTGCAAACTCGGATTATCATCGCGCGCCATAAAGGTTTCCACCAACATAGGTACGTTGACACCGGTTACAATATCCATGTTTTCGTTGCCCTCAGATACGCGGTTTGCCGCGTTAAACGGGCTACCGCCCCAGGTATCCACTAAGAACAACACCTGATCACAATGTGATAATGTTGTTGCCAGTTTCTCTTGGTATTTGCCCATAATTGTTTCAGCATTTTCACCGGGAACAAAATCAATAGTAGCAACATTTTCCTGCTCGCCAATGAGCATTTCGGTGGTTTTGAGCAATTGCTCTGCCGCCACGCCATGTGTTGCTATGATGATAGCAATAGTCATTTAGACTCCTTAACATTTTTGTCAAATTAATAGTGGGCGCAATTTTATACCTATTTAGTTTAACTGAACACGTTTCAGCTAAGATATTTTCGGATTATTTGAAGCAGATCACATTTTTGATAATTATAATAAGAATAGTATCAGAACTTTGTTTAAAAAGTATCTGATCAGGGAGGAGAAGGGGGCGTAGAAATTATGATAGGGCGTACCTTGTGAATACAAATCGGGTCTGTTCACCAGAGATAGACAGACCCGATATTGAAACTTATGCTTTTTTCAGGAACTCCGATTTCAGCGAGAAAGGTTGACCGTCTATTTTGCAATCCACATCATGATCACCGTCAACTAAACGAATATTTTTCGCTTTCGTTCCTTTTTTTAATACGATGGAAGAACCTTTTACTTTCAGGTCTTTAACTAAAATTACATCGTCACCGTCTTGTAAAACATTGCCGTTGCTATCTTTCCAGACTTTTGTTTCTTCCTCTTCGGCAGCGTCTTCACCCGACCATTCATAACTACAATCGGGGCACACAAAATTTACGCTATCGTGATATACATATTCGCCATTACATTTCGGACATTTAGGCATTTGATCCATTCATTTTTCCTTCTAAGTTAATTGGGCGACAAAGTATAACAAAAAATCAATAAATTACCAAAGTGCGGTCATTTTTCCGTGATTTTCGCCCGATAAACGAAATTTCCGGATTTTTGACCGCACTTTTCGATTTTTATGAGGGATAAGGGTTAAGCGGCGATTTTTGTACAACCTAAAGTGCCGTCATCCACCGCTTCTTTCGGCGTACCGATGGCTTCACGGATTTTAACGCCGTCTTTAAACATTACCATACCGCCGTGTTCCATTTTCGCCCAGATTTCATCTTTGGTTAACGGAAAGGTGGTGATAATGGTGACTTTGTCCGTATCTTTTGCATAATTACTGAAATCGATTATCCCGTCGTCGTCAATGCGCTGCGCTACGCCAAAAGGCGCCTGTCGGGTGAGATAATGCAAATTGGTCGAACAGTGGGCGATCATCCATTGCCCGTTTGAAAGAATAAAGTTAAAGGTACCGTGTTGGGCAAGTTCCGCCGCCAATTCTTTAATGGTATCGAAAATTTCGTTTTCCGTCGGTTTACGGCAAAAACGCTCTTTTAATTTTGCCGCAATATAGCAAAATGCCGCTTCGGAATCCGTATCGCCGATAGGCGTACAATAGCAGCTGGATAAATCCGGTAGTGCATTCAAATTGCCGTTGTGGGCAAAAACCCAGTTTTCACCCCATATTTCACGGATAAAAGGATGAGTATTTTCAATATTGACAACACCCTGCGTCGCTTTGCGGATATGGGCGATAACATTTAACGATTTTATATGATATTGTTTTACGCAATCGGCAATGGGCGAAACCGCGCCCGGTTGATCGTCACGAAAAACCCGCACGCCCTTACCTTCAAAAAATGCGATACCAAAACCATCGGAATGGCTGTCTGTCATGCCTGCACGACGACGAAATCCTTCGAAAGAAAATACGATATCCGTCGGAGTATTACAGTTCATAGCTAACATTTGACACATGATATTCTGCCTTACAACTAAAAATAGAAACCTTAGGGTCTGTTTATAAAAGATAAACAGAGCTTAATAATAGTGCAGATTTAACACCATTAGCTAAAACAATTCAACAGGAGAACGACAATATTTTTATATCGAAACGTTACATAAAATAAATGACGGATATTAAAAGAGATTTATTACGGATTTCAGGCAAAAAACAAGTTTATTTCAGCCTATGTAGATAAAGAAAAAGTGCGGTAGAAATTTTGAAAATTTTCACCGCACTTTTGAGTCGATTAAGGTTTACAGCTTACGCCAAGTAGTACCTTTTGCCCCGTCTTCCAACACAACGCCCATAGCGGTTAATTCGTTGCGGGCGGCGTCGGCGGCCGCCCAGTCTTTCGCCGCGCGGGCCTCATTACGCCGTTTGATTAAAGCTTCGATTTTACTGACTTCGGCATCCGCCGCATCGCCTTGTAAAAAGGTTTCCGGAGCTTGCTCCAATAAACCTAATACGCCGGCAAGTTGTTTTAAGCGACTGGCAAGTTGATTGGCTTTTGTTTGATCTTCGGTTTTTAACTTATTGATTTCCCGTGCCAATTCAAACAATACGGCTAAAGCGCCCGGGGTGTTGAAATCGTCATCCATTGCGGTTTTGAAATCAATCACATATTGGTCTTCTGCCGGAATTTCTACCGTTTCACAACCGCGAAGAGCGGTATATAAACGCTCCAGGGCTTTACGCGCCAGGCCGATATTTTCTTCGCTGTAATCCAGCAAGCTGCGGTATTGCGCGGTTAAAAAGAAATAACGCACGCTTTCCGCATCATATTTAGTCAAAATATCGCGAATGGTGAAGAAATTATTAAGGGATTTGGACATTTTTTCTTCGTTAATCGTGAGCATACCGGTATGCAGCCAGTAGTTCACATATTCGCCGTCATGAGCGCAGCAGGATTGGGCGATTTCGTTTTCGTGGTGCGGGAACATTAAATCCGAACCGCCGCCGTGAATATCGAAATGATTACCAAGTTCCTTGCCGTTCATCGCGGAACATTCGATATGCCAGCCCGGGCGGCCTTTTCCCCAAGGGGAATCCCAGCTCGGTTCATTCGGTTTCGACATTTTCCAGAGTACGAAATCCATCGGATTTTTCTTCACGGATTTAATTTCAACCCGGGCGCCAGCCTGAAGTTGTTCAAGATTCTGGCGGGAAAGCGCGCCGTATTTTTGGAAAGATTCCACATCGAACATCACATCGCCGTCTTGCGCCACATAAGCATGTCCGCGCCGAATCAAAGTTTCGACCATAGCGATAATTTCAGGAATATGCTTGGTGGCGCGCGGTTCTACGTCCGGTCGTAAAATATTTAACGCATCAAAATCCTTATGCATTTCCGCGATCATACGCTCGACCAACTGATCGCAGGTTTCATTATTTTCCAACGCACGTTTAATTATTTTGTCATCCACATCGGTGATGTTACGAACATAACGCAAATCATAACCAAGATAACGAAGGTAACGAGTAATTACATCAAAGGAAACAAAGGTGCGGCCGTGGCCGAAATGGCACAAGTCATAAACGGTGACGCCACACACATACATACCCACTTTATTCGGGTTTATGGGTTTAAATTCTTCTTTTTCGCGGGTAAGGGTATTGAAAATTTTTAGCATATGTTCTCTTTATAAGTTTTTAAAATAATCTTTTCGTTCGAAAAGAATATCTTCGATTTCTTTTAACTCTTGATTTATACAATTTTTTGTTTTGTGCATTATGAATTCTAGCATAGGTAATTCAATATATTTATTAATAGCTCGATAAATAATGAATACTCTCCCTTGATCATCTATAATATGCTTATCTTTTTCATTTAACTCTTCAATATCCGCACATTTTATTGTCCAGTGAAGTTTTTGAGCAATATTTAAATTTAATGCTATCGTATTATCAATACACATTACAGATATAGCAATTCCTGATGGTACACCTAAGAGTTCTTTAAGTTTATCATCAGCTTCGGAACATCCTCTAATATCAGGAAAATCTTCATTACCTCTATACCATAAGCCCTTATACATTTCGGTAAAGTATTGATTGGAAAAAATTGAGTTTGGAAATAAGCAATGAAGAATACCAATAGATAACTTCGCCATAAAACGTTGATCATAGTTTATATTTTTTGAAAACTTTAATTGTCCGCGATTAATATTATTCTTAAAAAACTCTATTCTTTCTATGTCTACTTCATCAGGCATTGAAAATCCAAATTGTTTTAAGTCACAATCAGTGACCTCGGTACACATAATTTTACGGACTCTTTTATTTTCAAATGCTAATTTAAAAGAGAGTAAAGATAACAAAGGATTTTTCAAAGTTCTTTCTGTACATAGAAAATATGCAGTTGTCAGCTTTTCTTTTGCCGTCCTAGGGTTTCCACCTACATACCAGTATAAACGCTCATCTTCAGCTCTAATCCAGAATATTAGCTCCCCCAACGGACCTAAAAATAATTCACATATGTGATTATCTGGCATTTTGGGCGGTTGTATTGTGTCAGCTCCCATATAGTATAATGGAAGACCGGTTATATTTTTAGGGTCGAAGAAATCACTAAATTCAGTAATTAAATGATTATGTACTAGCCAATCCTTTTCGAAAGATGCATCAACAAATAAACCTAAATTATTGTTACATGATTTACATACATAGTGAGTTTTAAATTTATCAGAAACCAATGCACCGCCTAGGAATTGTGGAATTACATGTTCTAGAGAAAAACAATTTTCATTTTTTTCTTGTTGGCAATAGATACATTTTTTCATTATTGACATCTACAAATTCAGTGAAATCTGACCGTACTTTATAGCACTAAACGGCTTTTTATGGAATAATGCGCAACCAAATTCCCATTCATTTTTATAAGGAAAACACAATGGTTACATTACATACCAATTTCGGCGACATCAAAATCGCCTTAAATCATGAAAAAGCACCGGAAACTGCGGCAAATTTTGAAGCTTATTGTAAAGAGGGTTTTTATAATAACACAATTTTCCACCGTGTTATTGACGGTTTTATGATTCAGGGCGGCGGTATGGAACCGGGGATGCGTGAAAAAAATACCAAAGCGCCAATCAAAAACGAAGCGAACAACCGTTTAAGCAACAAACGCGGCACCATTGCGATGGCGCGTACTTCCGATCCACATTCCGCAACGGCGCAATTTTTTATTAACGTGGCGGACAACGCTTTCCTTGATTATCGCGCGAAAGAAATGTTCGGACGTGAAGTTGTGCAGGAATGGGGCTATGCCGTATTCGGTGAAGTGGTTGAAGGCATGGATGTAGTGGATAAAATCAAAGGCGTGAAAACAGGTAATGCCGGTTTTCATCAGGACGTGCCGAAAGAAGATGTAGTTATTACTTCGGTGACGGTGGAATAACCCGTTATTTTATTTGACGGTGCAGGCTTCGGATTGCGCCGTCTGAAATGTTTAATTTATTTGATAAAGCACGGCAAACAGAATCGTGCAAATCAGGATTGTGAATAGATATGAAAAAATTTAAATTTTTGACCGCACTTTTTGCCTTATTTTTCGTGTTTAACGCGAATGCAAAAAATGTAACCTTACATACCAATTATGGCGATATAAAAATTGCGCTTAATGAAAAAAAAGCGCCGGTTTCCAGTAAAAATTTCTTGGATTACGCACAAACGGGCTTTTATGATAATACGATTTTTCATCGTGTTATTGATGGATTTATGATTCAGGGCGGTGGCTTTGAGCCGGGTATGAATCAGAAAAAAACGAATGAAGCCATCCGAAATGAAGCTAATAACGGGTTGAAAAATCTGCGAGGTACTATTGCCATGGCGCGCACATCGGCGCCTCATTCCGCCACTGCGCAGTTTTTTATTAATCTGCAGGATAACGATTTCCTGAATTTTACCGAAGAAAGCCAGCAAGGTTGGGGTTATGCGGTATTCGGTAAGGTAACGGAAGGCATGAACGTCGTGGATAAAATCGCCAAAGTGGCGACCGGTCGGGTGGGAATGCACCGGGATGTGCCTAAGGAAGACGTCGTTATTAAATCGGTAACTGTTGAATAACGGATAAGCACGGGAGTTCTCGTGCTTTTTTGTAGGAAATAGATAGTGGCTTTTTTTGATACCCACACGCACCTTGATTATCTGCAACGTACTACAAACACGCCTTTATCTGTATTGATGGAGAATGCGTTAAACGCGGATGTGCAAAAAATCCTGATTGTGGCGGTGATGGCACGGGATTTCGAAAATATTCTTAATATGACCGAGCTTTTCCCCCGGCATTTATATTGCGGTTTGGGTTTACACCCGCTGTTTATTAAAAATCATCAAAAAAGCCATTTAGATGAATTGGAAGCTTATTTGCAGAAAAATCCGCAAAATCTGACCGCACTTTCAGAAATCGGTTTAGAACGCAGTGTCAGTGAATTAATCAGTGATGAATTGTGGCGCAAGCAATGCGATTTTTTAGAAGCGCAATTATATTTGGCAAAGCAATATAAACTGCCGGTAAATTTGCACAGCCGAAAATCCCATGATCAGCTTTTTACTTTTCTTAAACGAATCCGATTACCGAAATGCGGCGTATTGCACGGTTTTTCCGGTAGCTATCAACAGGCTAAAAATTTTGTGGACCTCGGGTATAAAATCGGCGTGGGCGGCGTGATTAGCTACCTACGCGCCAATAAAACAAGACAGGCTATTGCAAAACTGCCGTTAGATAGTTTATTGCTGGAAACCGATACGCCGGATATGCCGGTGTTCGGCTTTCAGGGCGAAGCAAACCGCTCGGAACGTTTAGTACAAACCTTTCGGTATTTATGCGAATTAAGAAGCGAACCGCCGGCGCAGATTCAGCAGCAAATCTGGCGGAATAGTTGCGAAATGTTCGCCGTCAAATAAATTTATATTTCTTTTCCAACAAGTATCGCAAACGATTACGTAAGCATGCTACAATAGCGCCTGAATTTGTTTTTGACTGCTAAATTATAGGAAACAACCGTGAGCAAACAATCATTAAGTTATAAAGACGCCGGTGTCGATATTAACGCAGGTAATGCGTTGGTGGATCGTATCAAACCACACGTGAAACGTACGACTCGTCCGGAAGTTATCGGCGGATTAGGCGGTTTTGGCGCATTATGTGCGTTACCGACCAAATATAAAGAGCCCGTATTAGTTTCGGGTACCGACGGCGTAGGCACGAAATTACGTCTGGCTATTGATTTAAACAAGCACGATACCATCGGTATCGACTTGGTTGCCATGTGTGTTAACGATTTGGTTGTGCAAGGCGCGGAGCCTTTATTTTTCTTAGATTATTATGCAACGGGTAAATTAGATGTTGATGTCGCCACCGATGTGGTTGCCGGTATCGCCGAAGGCTGCGTGCAATCCGGTTGTGCGTTAATCGGCGGCGAAACCGCCGAAATGCCGGGCATGTATCATGCGGGCGATTATGACCTTGGCGGTTTCTGCGTGGGTGTGGTTGAACGGGCGAAAATCATTGACGGCAGTAAAGTAAAAGCCGGCGACGCCTTAATTGCGCTCGGTTCCAGCGGTCCGCATTCAAACGGTTATTCTTTAATTCGTAAAGTTATTGAAGTGGCGGGCGTAAATCCGGCTACCGAACAATTGGCGGGTCGCCCGCTGGCGGATCAGGTGTTGGCGCCGACAAAAATCTATGTGAAATCCGTTTTAGAATTAATCGAACATGTTGACGTTCACGCTATTGCTCACTTAACCGGCGGCGGTTTCTGGGAAAATATTCCGCGCGTGTTACCGGAGGATGTGAAAGTAGTGATTAGTGAAAACAGCTGGGAATGGCAGCCTGTCTTTAAATGGTTGCAGGAACAGGGCAATATTACCCGCCATGAAATGTACCGTACGTTTAATTGCGGCGTCGGCATGGTTATTGCGCTTCCTCAAGCCGATGCGGAAAAAGCGTTGCAGGTGCTGAAAGCAGCTGGTGAAAATGCTTGGTTAATCGGTCAGGTTGAACCTTTAAATGCCGGTGAAGAGCAAGTTATCATTCGTTAATTTGTATTTTATGTTGAAGCCTAATCCTCTTGATTAGGCTTTTTATCTTTCAGGAAAGTAAAACCGATGAAAAAAATCGTCGTCTTAATTTCAGGGCAGGGAACAAATCTGCAAGCTATTATGGATGCCTGCAAGGCAGGAAAAATAAACGCACAGGTTGCCGCGGTGATAAGTAATAAAGCCGATGCTTACGGGCTGATACGTGCGAAAAATTCGGGAATTCCGACCGCAGTTTTTGAGCGAAAAAATTATGCCGATAATAGCCAAATGGATAGGGCAATTTCGGATTATATTGACGGAATTGCCGCAGACTTAATCGTGCTTGCAGGGTATATGAAAATTTTAACTGCCGGTTTTACCCGACATTTTGCCGGCAAAATTCTCAATATTCACCCTTCCTTATTGCCTAAATATCCCGGCTTAAACACCTATCAAAAAGCTATTGAAGCCGGCGATTCGGAACATGGCACCACGGTGCATTTTGTTAATGAAAAAATGGACGGCGGCGCGGTTATTCTGCAAGCTAAAGTACCTATTTTCCCCGATGACCGAATTGAAGATGTGGAAGAGCGGGTGAAAATTCAGGAATTGCAGATCTACCCTTTGGTAGTGAAGTGGTTTGTTGACGGGCGCTTAAAAGAAGCGGGCGGCAAAGCTTATTTAGACGGTCAGCTTTTAGCGGAAAACGGTTACGCCGCAGAATAAATTTCCTAAAGTGCGGTGCTTTTTTCTGGAATTTTGATATAGTAGATCTCGTCAATTTTATTGAATAAGGGGTTGTTTATATTTTATGGAAAAAATTATTATCGATGAAAGTCAGTTCATGCGCACAATTTCTCGTATTTCCCATGAGATCATTGAAAAACATCAGAATTTAAATGATCTCGTGATCGTGGGAATCAAGCGTCGCGGTGCCGAAATCGCCGATCTGATTAAGCGTAAAATCAATGAATTGAGCGGGCAAAGTCTGCCTTCGATTGATCTTGATATCACCTTTTATCGTGATGATTTAGAGTATGTGGAACCTGCCAGTCAGTCGCCGGTATATAGCGGCGCATCGGAATTTATCAGCGTACAAAATAAAACGGTGATTCTTATTGACGACGTATTATTCACCGGTCGCACCATTCGTGCCGCGTTAGACGCTTTGGTGGATTTTGGTCGGGCGGCAAAGGTCGAATTAGTGATTTTTGTGGATCGCGGGCATCGCGAATTGCCGATTCGTGCCGATTATGTGGGAAAAAACGTACCGACCAGCCGTAGTGAAAAAGTACAAGTACGTACTATGAAGTTTGACGGTTGCTACGAAGTGGCGCTTATTTCAAAATAAGCTTTTATCTTTGAACTTTTTATTAAAAAGTGTTTCTAACGAGCGTAATTTATTAAATTTTAACAACGGAATAATGATGAAACCAGGTAATTTAAAATCTCTTCTTTTAGTGATGATTGGCATGTTTGCCGTTTCAGTGAACGTTCAGGCGGTGGAACAGGTGGTTGCGACCGTTGACGGTACGCCGATTTTGGAAAGCCAGCTTAAACGCGCTTTGGGCAAACAAGCTAATAATGCGACTAATCGCGCTAAGGCATTAGATAAGATCATTGATGATATGTTAGTGCAAAAAGCGGTTAAAGAAGCGAATGTGCATATCAGCGAAGGGCAACTTGATAAAATTGTTGAGAATATTGCTGCGCAAAACAATATGACCTACGGTCAATTGCTTGATGCTTTAGATTATCAAGGAATAGGTATCACAAAATTCCGTAATAATATCCGTAATCAACTGATGATGGCGGAAGTGCGTAATCGTTCTATCGGCAAAAATATTGATGTGACCCGCGAGCAAGTGGAAACATTAAGTAAACAAATGTTAGAACAGGCAAAGACGCAAGGCAAAAAAGCTCAGGTAACGGGAACGGAATATCAGGTTCGCCATATTTTGTTAAAATTAAATCCGTTATTAAATGATACACAGGCAAAAGCGCAATTAAATCAGATTCGTTCCGATATTCAGTCCGGTAAAACCACTTTTGCCGCGGCGGCAAAAGATTATTCAAAAGATTATCTGTCCGGCGCAAATGGCGGTGATTTAGGTTACGCTTTCCCGGAAATTTATGATCCGGCATTCGGGCAAGTGATTAAAGCCACTAAAAAAGGCGTAATTTCGGCGCCGTTTAAAACACAATTCGGTTGGCATATTTTAGAAGTTACGGATACCCGCCAAGGTGATATGACGGAAGCGGCATATCGTCAAAAAGCCTATGAGACTTTGGTTAATCAGCAGCTGCAGGATGACGCTAAAGACTGGGTCAAAGCATTGCGTAAAGGTGCGGAAATTAAATATCTTGTAAAATAATTGATTAATCCCGGCGTTTGCCGGGTTTTTTTATTATATAATAGCCGATATTTTTTGCGGTGAACCCTTTCACTTAAATCCCATAACTTTATGCAGTAATACTGCATTAATTTTTTAATTGATATGAATTCAAAAAGACATTTAGGCCATACCGCCCGTAAGCGTTTCGGGCAAAACTTCCTGCATGATGATAATGTGATTCAAGGCATTGTTGCGGCAATTTACCCACAAAAAGGCCAGTTTCTGGTTGAAATCGGGCCGGGACTTGGGGCATTGACCGAGCCTGTCGCCGATCAAACGGATCGTTTGACAGTGGTTGAGCTTGACCGCGATTTGGCACAGCGTTTGCGTCATCACCCGTTTTTACACCAAAAATTAAACGTGATCGAAACTGATGCCATGCAATTTGATTTCGGTAAATTATATGAAGACGAACATTTAGCTGAGCAAGGTCAGAAATTACGGGTGTTCGGTAATTTGCCTTATAATATTTCGACGCCGCTGATTTTTCATTTATTGAAATTCTACGATAAAATCCAGGATATGCACTTTATGCTGCAAAAAGAAGTGGTAAAACGCCTTTGTGCGGCGCCAAACAGCAAAGCTTACGGTCGTTTAACCATTATGACGCAATATTTTTGCCAGGTAATGCCTGTGCTTGAAGTACCGCCGACGGCGTTTAAACCTGCTCCTAAAGTGGATTCGGCTGTGGTGCGGTTAATTCCCCATAAAGAATTGCCTCATCCGGTGAAAGATTTATATTGGTTAAACCGAGTAACCAGTCAGGCGTTTAACCAACGTCGTAAGACTTTGCGTAATGCGCTTTCCACTTTATTTACGCCCGAGCAATTAACGGCATTAAATATCGATTTAACCGCTCGTGCGGAAAATCTTTCCATTGCGGATTACGCTCGTTTAGCAAACTGGTTGGCGGATAATCCGCCCGCTGATGTGCGTCGCGATGAAATTATCGAAGAAAACGAAGAATAAACGTTAATGAATGGCGGACGAGGTTCGCCATTATTTTTTATAAAAAAGGATAACTTATGGCAACGTATTTTGTGGGCGATTTGCAAGGTTGTTATGACGAACTACAGCGTTTGTTGGAAAAAGTGCAGTTTGATCCGACTCAAGATTTGCTTTATTTGGTGGGCGATTTGGTTGCCCGCGGAGACAAATCTTTAGATTGTTTGCGTTTGGTGAAGTCCCTAGGAAAATCCGCACAAACCGTGTTAGGAAATCATGACCTGCATTTGCTTGCCACCGCGTTTGGTATTAAAAAGGTCAAGTCAAGAGACAGAGTTGACGCCATCTTTCACGCGGAAGATTTTGAGGAACTTATCCATTGGCTGCGTCACCAGCCGTTGCTTGTTTATAATGCGAAACAGAACTGGGTAATGACTCATGCGGGAATTTCGCCCGATTGGGATATAAATACCGCTCAAGCCTGTGCGAAAGAAGTGGAAAATGTGCTGCAACAGGGGGACTATTGTCATTTATTAAGCCAAATGTATGATAGCCGGCCGGATTTATGGTCTGCCGATTTAACTGGCATTGAGCGCCTGCGTTACATTATTAACGTATTTACCCGAATGCGTTTTTGTTACCGTGATCATCGTCTGGATTTTGACTGTAAATCGCCCGTAGATAAGGCGCCGGAAGAATTAACGCCCTGGTTTAATTTGTCTAATCCGCTCTATAAACAAGTGGATATTATTTTCGGACACTGGGCAAGTCTGGTAGATACTCCGACTCCCCATCATATTTATGCGCTGGATACCGGCTGCGTGTGGAACAACCGCATGACTATGCTGCGTTGGGAAGATAAACAATATTTTAGTCAACCGGCATTGAAGGATTATGCGTTTAACGGTTAACAGAGTCGAGTAGAAATAGAAGAAAAGTGCGGTAATTTTTACCGCACTTTTGCCATTAAACAGAGAATTTTAGAATTCGTTGGATCTGAATCTATGCACAATCTGATTGGAGGAACCTCGCCATACTAATGCGGGGTCAGCTAATTCCTGAACAAATTTGCCGTCTATCAACACATCAATATAAGGCAACATTTTGCGTTGATAATCATCTAATTCTTCCAGTTTATAGCCCGTCCAACACCAAATATCTTTATCCGGGCACTCCCGTTTTATGCGTTGCACCAGAGGCAATAGGGTTTCCACATTGAGGGGGTGGAGCGGGTCGCCGCCGGAAAGGGATAAGCCTTGGCGTTTAATTCTGGTATCTTTTAAATCCTTGAGGATTTGTTCTTCCATGGCGTTATCAAAAGGTACCCCCGCACTGAATGACCAGCTTTTTTGGTTATAACAGCCTTTACAGGCGTGTGTGCAACCGCTGACAAAAAGCGTACAGCGCGTACCTTCGCCGTTAACGATATCGACGGGGTAATATTGTAGATAATTCATAACATTCTCTTACTTTCTTTGCTTGTACAAAGAAAGTAAGCAAAGAAATACACCCTAAAAAAAAGTGCGGTTAATTTTCCCGAAGTTTTATAAATGTCACTTGCGGGGTTCCCTTGTTTGCCGCCATAAAAATGGGATAATTTGTAGAATATATCGCGCTTATTTGAGCGTAGCGAGTTCGATATTTTCCGTTTAGCAAATTACCCCCGTTTTCAGGATAAAAGGCAAATAGGGTTGCTTTTCTTTTGGTTCCTTTTTTGTCAACGCAAAGAAAAGGAACAAGCGTTACATATGTTTCACCCGTCTTTTTACTTCTTCCTGTTTACCTGCATTAAACGGTCTGGCATCCGGGCTGCCCAAATAGCCGCATACTCGACGGGTTACCGATACTTTTTCGCTATCGTGGTTACCGCATCTCGGACAAGTGAAACCTTTGCTAGTACATTCGAATTCTCCGGTAAAACCGCATTCATAACATTCGTCAATCGGCGTATTCGTACCATAGTAAGGTACACGGTCGTAGCTGTAATCCCACACGTCTTCGAGGGCTTTTAAGTTATGTTGAATATTCGGGTATTCACCGTAACAAATAAAACCGCCGCTGGCTAAAGACGGGTACGGCATTTCAAAGTCGAGTTTGTCATAAGGATTAACTTTTTTCTCAACGTCTAAATGATAGCTGTTTGTGTAATAGCCTTTATCCGTTACGCCTTCTATTACGCCGAATTGTTTGGTATCTAATCGGCAGAAACGATCGCAGAGATTTTCGCTCGGCGTTGAGTAAAGGCTGAATGCGTAACCCGTTTCTTTTTGCCATTCTTTGGTCGCTTTGCTTAGGTATTCAACAATTTGAACGCCTTTTTCACGCAACATTTCGTTGTCGTAAATATGGCCTTGGTTATAGAGCGCATTGATTGTTTCGTAAATGCCGATATAGCCTAATGAAACGGAGGCGCGTCCGTTTTTAAATATTTGGGCGATATTGTCATCGGCTTTTAAGCGCACACCGCAAGCGCCTTCCATATAAAGAATCGGCGCCACGCGGGCTTTGGTATTTTCCAAACGGGCAATGCGCGTCATTAAGGCTTTTTTGGTCACCGCAAGACGCTGATCCAAAATTTCATAAAAGCGCTGTTCGTCGCCTTTTGCTTCAATGGCGATACGCGGTAAATTGATGCTTACCACACCTAAATTATTACGGCCGTCGTGGACTAATTCACCGTTTTCTTCATAAGCGCCTAAGAAGCTGCGACAACCCATCGGCGCTTTAAAGGAACCCGTGACTTTCACCACTTGTTCGTAGTTTAAAATATCCGGATACATGCGTTTAGACGCGCATTCCAGCGCAAGCTGTTTAATATCGTAGTTCGGATCTTTCGGCGACTGGTTGATTCCGCGTTTAATGGTGAACACTAATTTCGGGAAAACCGGCGTTTTGTGATTTTTTCCTAGGCCGCGGATACGGTTTTTCAAAATAGATTTTTGAATTAATCTTTCCTGCCAGCTTGTGCCTAAGCCGAAACCTAAGGTTACAAACGGCGTTTGCCCGTTTGAAGTATGCAGCGTATTAATTTCATATTCCAAAGATTGGAAAGCGTCAAAACATTCTTTTTCAATTAATGCGTCGGCGTAGGCTTTTTGATCCGGCACATTCCATTCCTGCGCATGTTTTAAATGTTTTTCATAACTCAGTTGCACATAAGGCGCCAGCACTTCATCAATACGGTTAATGGTCGTTCCGCCGTAAATATGGCTTGCCACTTGAGCAATAATTTGCGCCGTTACCGCCGTTGCGGTACCGATAGATTTAGGCGGTTCGATTTCCGCATTACCCATTTTAAAACCTTGTGTCAGCATACCTTTAAGGTCAACCAACATACAGTTAAACATCGGGAAAAACGGTGAATAATCTAAATCGTGATAATGGATTTCCCCTTTTTCATGCGCTTCTACCACATCACGGGGCAGAATATGGGATTTGGCATAATGTTTTGCCACGATACCGGCTAATAAATCCCGTTGAGTCGGAATGATTTTCGCATCTTTATTGGCGTTTTCATTTAAGATTTCAACGTTGCTTTGTTCAATTAACCCTTCGATATCTTTAGTTAGCTGACTGCGTTTTTCACGGGCCAAATCGCGGTCGTGGCGATATTCGATATAAGCGCGGGCAACCTGAGGATAAGCGCTTGCCATCAGTTTATTTTCCACAAATTGCTGAATCCGGCTGATGTCAATTTCATTTTGGTTATGCTGAAAAATTTCGTCAAAAACCTGCTGACTGACGAGATGACAAAAACGCTCGTCATCAATACCTACCGCTTTTGCCGCTTTTTTAATGGCATTAATAATGCGTTGAATTTCAAAAGAAGCACGTGAACCGTCACGTTTAATAATGAAAAATGAACCCATAGCAAGTACCTTTTTAATCTATATGTAGTGTTTTATTGAATTGCCGGACACTATATATAGAAATAAATAGAATTTCAATCACTAGAAAAGGATGTGTTTCAGACGATAGACTTGTTAGTTATTGTTTTATTTGCAAAATTCGAAATGCAATAGTTTTGAAAAAATTTTTTTAAGTTTGATTTTTGTGATTTAGATCACAAGATGGTTGAATTTTATCTATCGGTAAAATTCAAGGCGTCGAAGGTTTGACCGGAGAACGAAAAAGTGCGGTAAAAATTTCAATATTTTTTACCGCACTTTGAGCTTGATTATTCTTTGATTGTTAAGTGTTTACGGGTTCTAAGGTTAATCATCTCTACCGTGACGGAGAACGCCATGGCGAAATAAATGTATCCTTTAGGAATATGGAAATCTAAGCTTTCGGCAATGAGGGTCACACCGATTAAAATCAGAAAAGACAAAGCTAAAACTTTCAGCGTCGGATTGTTTTCCACGAAATCACCGATTGGTTTTGCCGCGAGCATCATCACGCCTACGGCGATAATAATGGCGATAATCATTACTTCAACGTTGTTTGCCATACCTACCGCCGTAATAACGGAATCTAACGAGAAGATGATGTCGAGAATTGCGATCATCATCAAAGTGCCAAGGAAGCTGATTTTTTTCCCTTTGGTTTCGTCTTCTCCCTCGTCCGGGTGCATGGTGGCATGGATTTCATGGGTACTTTTGGCCACAAGGAATAAACCGCCGAACAGCAGAATCAAATCCCGTCCGGAGATTTGCTGCTCAAACAGGGTAAACAGCGGAGTAGTTAAACGCATTACCCAGGCAAGGGATAAAAGCAGTAAAATCCGCGTACACATAGCCAACCCTAGGCCTAAAATGCGCCCCATTTGGCGTTGGGATTCGGGCAGTCGACCGACTAAAATGCTGATAAAAATAATATTATCAATGCCTAATACAATTTCTAATGCGGTAAGCGTTAATAATGCGATCCAGGCTTCGGGATCGGCAATCCATTCAAACATAAAAACCTTTATTTAATTAACGGAGAAACAAAGTGCGGATCATATCGGGTAGACTTCCGAATGGGAAGTAAAATTATTTATTTCGCAGAAAATTTTGCAAAATTTGCGCGGTGAATTCTTTTCGCAGATAAAAACCGAGAGGCAGGGTTTCGATTATTTCGCCGTTTTGCCCGATGCCTTTGGTTTTGGCGCGGCTGTTTGCACCTTTCGGGCGAAGTTGCAGAACTTCGCCTATTTTAGCGGTGATTTCATGCACTTTGCCTAACACAATGTAGTCCATCAACTCTTCCCAGTCTTGTTGCAGCCGGGCCTCTTGTTGCGGGTCAGGCTGCCATAAAATCGGGCTGCCGATACGGCGTTCGGCTAAGGGAATTTGGCGTTCTCCCTGAATCGGGATCCAAAGCACTTTTGACAATTTATAGCGCAAATGGGAATTATACCAATTAACGCCTGCGGTTTGAATGAGCGGCGCAAGGCTGACAAAGGTGGTTTCTAAAGGAAAACCGGCGCTATTGATTGGAATTGTTTTCAATTCGATACCTAAATTGGCAAAATCCTGTTCGGGTTTGCTGCCGGCTTTAGCGCCTAGAGCGGTTTCAATTAATTGTCCGACCCAGCCTTTATCACGCTTGAGATCCGGCGGTACCGGAATGTGCAGCTCAGCCGCCAATTCGCCAAAGGTTAAACCGGCGATGGATTTTGCCCGTTGTAGCAGTTCTTGTTGCGATTGAGGTGTGCTGATCATAAAAGTCCGGTCTGTTTTTGCTCATTTTGCTCGCGCCTCTAGAGCCGTTGGCATAGCTAAGGTTCAAAGGTAAGCGTTTGTGCGAAATTTTAAGCGGTGTATTTTTTAAGTAATTTTTGTTTAACGTATTCTACGCCTTTATCGACATAGCGGATTTTTTCTAAATTCAGTAAAAAGCGTTTCATCGGCAATCCGCCGCCGAATCCGGTTAATTGTCCGTTTTTGCCTAGTACGCGATGACAGGGGATAATAATACTGATCGGATTGCTGCCGACCGCACCGCCGACCGCACGCACCGCTTTAGGATTATTAATGAGCCGGGCAAGTTCGCCGTAACTGGTGGTTTTTCCGAGTTGGATTCGGCGCAAAGCCTGCCAAATACTTTGTTGAAATGTCGTACCTTGTGGGTTTAGCGGAATATCGGAAAAATCTTCCTTTTCTCCGGAGAAATAGCGATCCAACGCCGATTTTACTTGGCGGAACAACGGCAATTCGTTATTGAGAATCCATTTAGGATTAGGTGCCGTTTGCTCCAATTCGCAATCTAAATTGGTTAGTTTGCCTTGTTGCGCAATCATCAACAAATTGCCTACGGGAGAGGAATAATAGCTGTAATAAATAGAATCCATATTTTTCTCAATAAAAAAAGCATACCCGAAGATATGCTTTATTATGTCTTAATTTACTGAAAATTAGAAACTATAATTTACGTTCAGTCCGTAAAGGTTAGCCGTCGCTTTAGATTTATAATCGGCTTTCACAGTGACTAACCCGCCGGCTAAACTTTGTTCTTCGCTGAAGTCAAGTTTTCTGCCGCGTAAATGGGCGAAACCGAAATCAACGGAAAGTGCCGGAGTAAATTTATAGGTCGCGCCAAGGCTGTACCAGGTACGGTTAGTATCCGGAATGGAAGCGCTTGCGTGAGTACGGGGTGCGGCGGACTCGTCATAAGCGACACCGGCGCGTAGCGTTAATTTTTCATCCACTTCGTAGGTTGCACCTAATGCAATGCGGGAATTGTCTTTGTATTCTTCATCTTTATGGAAGGCTAAACCGTCATTTCTGAGTGATCTATCCGCGTAAGTGGCGTGAAGATTCTTTAAACGGCTCCATTCGGTATATTTATAGCTGTAATGCATGGCAAATTTATCGGTTAATTTATGATAACCGGAAAATTCCCAATAACTTGGCAAATGTAGCACCAAGCCGCCTTCACCTATATAAGGCGTTGTGCCGTACGGAAGATAACTGACCGCGTTACGGTCTTTAAAATCAATATCAATTTTTGAATGATAGGCGATACCGAAACGGTTTCTTTCGTTGAGATCATAAGCCAGACCAAGATTATAACCGAACGCCCAAGCCGTTTTATCCTGTAAATGCGTTAATAGGGTATCTCTTTGCAGACCGCTTGCCAAACCGCTCAGCGACCCCATTTTGCTTGCCAGATCGGGTCGTTGCGCAACGATAGCGCTTAATGCTTGCGGATTGCTTGCAACATTGCCGACGGCATCCGCTAAAATACCGGCGTTACGGGATACTTCGGCTTTTGCATAAAGTGCATTTAAACCCACACCGGCGCTTAATTTTTCAGTTACCCGATATGAACCGCTCAGGTTAAGGTTCAGTGCGGTTAACTCAGTCTTCCCGCCGAATACGCCGGCCGCGTAGTCGTCTTCATATTCGCTTTTTAAGCCGAAATTTACGTTCATGCCGGCACCGACGGCAAATTTATCGTTAAGCGGCGAGACGAAATACATATTCGGAATTAATGACCCCGGCACAACGCTGGTTTTTGATGCTGGCGCTTGTGCAACGGTTTGCCCCGCAAGATTGGCGCTTACCGTACCGTTCATGCGGATTTGGGAATCCACATAAATGCCGCCGGCAGAGAATTGATTGGTTTTAAATTGAGACATTAATGCCGGGTTGGTTGCAATTACGGCAGCGTTGTCGGCAATTGCAGCTTCGCCCGCATAAGAACGACCCAGACCGGAAGTTGAAATTTCAGCTAATTGGAATGCGGCGGCAGAAGCCTGACCGGCGGCGCATAAAATACAACTTGCCAGGAAGGTTTTATTTATTGCCTTTTTCATTGGTTCCCCTTGTAAAATAAAGTTAAATTGGCAAAAAAGAAAAAATCCGAGCGATTCTAAAAGAATGTTGTAGCTTTGTGCAAATTTATTTGGTTGTTTTTTAAAGAGTTCAGACCAGTAATTTAATGAGGGATCTTATTGAAAAACTTGTAAAAAAACGACCGCACTTTACAAAAGTGCAATCGTTTTTTTACTCGCTTCGCTTATTTCTTCGAATCTGTTGGCATAACAATGTTCAAACGTAATCGTTTGTGCGGATTTTTGTTATTTATTTTCTATATTGCTCCACATTGTCTTTATCAATTGCAATATCCGGGCTGAGAATACTATTATTTTCCGGTTTCCACGGCATGCCTTCTGCGGCACTTTTACCCAATGCCAGGTTGCGGGCAAGCTCTACCAACACCTTGCTTTGATAAGCGCCGTCATTGAGAACCGTAGCGGTAATTTTGCCCGTTTTAATTAATGTTAAGGTTTCGGGTAAGGCGTCAATGCCAAAAACAGGCAACTGCTTGTTTTGTGCCGACAGGCTTTCTAATGCGCCCAACGCCATGGCGTCATTATTGGCAATGACCATTTCAATTTGTTTGCCTTTGGTATCGTTTAGCCAAAGTTCCATGCGGTCTCTTGCCATATTGCCGTTCCACATGGCGGTATCGACAAACAGCGCTTCGGTTTGAATGCCGAGATTGTGTAATTCTTCAATAACATATTTGCTTCTTACCTCGGCAGCCGTGCTGTCGGGTTGCCCCGTTAACATGGCGAATTGAATTTTACCGTCTTGATTTAAATCGAATTGTTTGTTGGCATTCCAATGTTTGGCGATTAATTTTGCCTGCTCAAGAGCCGAGTTTTTAGGCGACGAACCTACGTAATAAGCATGGTTGTAACTTGCCAACAGTTTAGCGCCGGGATCTTTATTGAAGAAAATAACCGGCACGTTATGTTTTTTTGCTTTAGCGATAACGGTTTTGGCAGCTGGCGGGTCAACAAGATTAACGGCAAGCACTTTGACTTTTTTTGCCAGTAAAATATCGATTTGATTGTTTTGAATTGCCTGAGAATTTTGCGAGTCGTTCATTAAGAAACGCACATCCTTAAAATTTGCGCTTTCTTTATTTATTTCACTAAGCATCAAATTCATAAAATTGTCGTCATATTGATAAATGGTGACGCCAATCAGCGGTTCGGTTTGAGCGACGGCCAAACCGGAGCCTAACAAAACGGAAATAGCAACGGTATTTAATACTAATTTTTTCATAGTAACGTCCTCTATGCGAATGAATCATAAGGCTTGTTTTGATATTAGCACTAAATTTTCCGGTGGGTAAAAAGATTGTTAAATCTGTGATCCAGTTCATAGATTTTGTGATGTTTGGTGAGGACTAGAGGACGGTGTTTTGTAATATTGTTCGGTACAAAATACGGGCGTCAGGCATGGCGACGATTGTATGGAATCCGTATCAAGGCATATTATAACCCGTCAAAAATTAGTAAAAAAAAGACCGCACTTTTAAAGTGCGGTCAATATATCGGAGAATTTTATTATTTTTTCTTAGCATATTTTAATGAGTCGATAGCAACGGCTAAGATGATAATGCTACCTTTAATAATATATTGCCAGTACGGGTTTACGCCGATGTAGGTTAAACCGTAGTTGATAACGGTGAAAATTAACACCCCGGTTACTACACCGATGATAGTCCCCACGCCGCCCGCGAATGATACACCGCCTACCACACAGGCTGCGATGGCATCCAATTCGTACATGAAACCTAAGTTATTGGTTGCAGACCCGATACGGCCGGCTTCCAACATACCGCCGAAAGCATAGAATACGCCGGCTAACATATAGATAACCAATAGGTTGCGTGTTACGTTTACCCCTGAAACACGCGCCGCTTCCGGGTTACCGCCGATGGCAAAGATATTTTTACCGAAACGGGTTTTGTTCCATAAAATCCACATTAAGATTGTCGCGATAATGGCGTAAATCGTAATGTATGAAAGTTTAAAGGAACCGAAACGGAAGAATCCTTGCGCGAAAGAAGAAAAGTTTTCGCTGAATCCGGCAATCGGCGAACCGCCTACCGCATCATAGTAAAGTGAGTTGAAACCGTACACGATGATCATGGTACCCATGGTGGCGATAAACGGCGTTACATTTAAGATAGCGACCACAAAGCCGTTGATCAAACCGATTACGGCACCGATTGAGCACACAATCAGTATCACTACGAAAATCGGCATTTCAGGCAGGTTCGGAAATACGCGGTTTAAGTTATCAATTGCCTGTAACATGGTGGCGGCCACCACAGCGGCTAAACCTACCTGGCGACCGGCTGATAAGTCGGTACCCTGTACCACCAATAAACCGGCGATACCTAATGCAATGATTAGTCGCACTGAAGATTGAGTAAGAATATTACTGAAGTTCATCAGGTTTAAAAATGATGGGTCTTGAGCAATAATTACACCTAATAAAATTAATAAGACGAAGTAAATGGCATTTTGTTTGAAGAAATCCCATGTTTTATTTTTTTGTCCAGCCATACTGCAATTCCTTCTATAAATATTTAGCAGCTAGTTGCAAAATTTCTTCTTGCGAAGTTTTTGCTGTTTCAACAATACCGGCAACTTTACCGTTGCTCATTACTAAAATCCGGTCGGTAATCCCTAATAATTCGGGCATTTCCGAAGAGATCATAATGATACCTTTGTCTTTTTGGGCAAGTTGCATAATAAGTTGATAAATTTCGTATTTCGCGCCCACGTCAATCCCACGGGTCGGTTCGTCCAGCATCAGAATTTCAGGTTGTGTGAGCAACCAGCGGCCGATAACCACTTTTTGTTGGTTACCGCCGGAAAGCGAGCCGATGGTAGTTTTATGGGACGGGGTTTTCACGTTCATTGAATCGATTACCCATTGAGTATCGCTTTTCATTTTCTTGTCACTCAATAAGCCCCATTTGTTCATATAGGATTTCATATTTGAAATCAATGAGTTAAATTCAATACTCAGGTTTGCGTAAATCCCGGTGGAACGGCGTTCTTCGGTTACCAGAGCAAAGCCGTTGTTGATGGCTTCAAGTGCGGTACGATTTTTCATAATTTTGCCATGAAGTTTTACCGTACCGGATTTACGCTCGCGCACACCGAAAATGGTTTCGACGATATCGGTCCGTTTTGCCCCCACAAGACCGGCGATCCCCAGAATTTCACCTTTGCGTAATTCAAAATTAATATCCTGAATGGAAGGTTGGTTTAATGCGGTTAAATGTTCCACCTCAAGAATCACTTCTTTCGGCTCGTTGATTTTTGGCGGGAAGCGTTGCGTTAATTCACGGCCTACCATCATGGCGACAATTTGTTCCATAGTGGAGCCTTTTACCGGCACCGTATTAATCCATTTACCGTCGCGCAAAATGGTAATTTCATCGCAAATTTTAAAGATTTCATCCATTTTGTGGGAAATATAAACGATTCCGCAACCGCGATCTTTTAATTTTTCGATGATTTTAAATAAATGCTCCACTTCTTTTTCGGAAAGAGAAGAAGTAGGTTCATCCATGATTACGATCTTTGCGTTATAAGAGAAAGCCTTGGCAATTTCTATCATTTGCATTTGCGAAACGGATAAATTGGCAACTTTTTCTCTCGGATCAATGTCGATATCGAGCTCGTCAAAAATGGCTTTGGTATCGTTATACATTTTTGTATGATCCACAAACACGCCTTTTAACGGATAGCGGCCCAACCAAAGATTATCCATTACATTACGCTGACGGACGAGATTGAGTTCTTGGTGCACCATGGAAATCCCATTTTCCAGCGCTTCTTTCGACGTTTTGAAATTTACCGGTTTACCAAGAAAAAGAATTTCCCCTTCATCTTTGGCATAAATACCAAACAGGCATTTTAATAAAGTAGATTTACCCGCACCGTTTTCTCCCATAAGGGCGTGAACGGAATGGGATTTGACAGTTAAATTTGCTTTATCTAGCGCTTTTACACCAGGGAAAGATTTACTCACGTTTGTCATGGTGAGTAGCACTTGATTATCACTTTGCGCTGATTGTGCTGTCATAAGTACCTCACTGAATAAGGCTATAAAACAGGCATGAGGCGACCCTCATGCCCAAACAGAAAAATTATTTTAAGAATTCGGATAAATTATCTTTATCTACGCCGACGTAAGGGATACGCACAACGCGGTTTTCCGCTTTGTATTGCGTACCTTCGGTGGCGTCTTTACCTTGCGCTAAGTTGTTGGCTAACTGAACGACCGCTTTGCCTTGGTTTACACCGTCATTTAACACGGTACCCGCAATGTCGCCTTTTTTGATCAGTTGCAGCACTTCAGGTAATGCGTCCACACCGAAGATCGGCAATTTTTTACCGTGCGCTTTGGTCGCTTCTAAAGCGCCCATTGCCATACCGTCGTTGTTTGAGATAATTACTTCAATATCGTTTGCGCGAGAACTGGATAACCAGGCATCGGTTTTATCTTTTGCCATTGCCGCATCCCACATACCGGTATCGATAAAGAGTTGTTCGGTTTCAATGCCGTTGGCATTTAATTGCTCAATAACATATTTAGTACGGGCTTCGGCATCCGGGTGACCGGGTTCGCCTTTTAACAATACATATTGAATTTTGCCGTCTTTATTTAAGTCTAATGCAGGGTTGGCTTTCCATTGTTTGGCAATTAAATCGCCCTGGATTGTGCCGGACTCTTTCGGGTCGGTACCTACATAATAGGCTTTTTCATATTTTGCCAATGCTTTTTCGCCCGGGTCTTTGTTGAAGAACACAACAGGAATATCATCCGGTTTTGCTTTGCTGATAACTGTCGGCGCGGCGGACGGGTCCACTAAGTTGATGGCAAGAGCTTTTACGCCTTTTGAAATCAGCACGTCAACTTGGTCATTTTGAATAGATTGCGCATTTTGCGAGTCATTCATTAATAATTGAACGTCTTTTAAGTTGGTCGCTTCTTTATCAATTTCTTTACGCATTAACGCCATAAAGTTGTCATCATATTTATAGATTGTTACACCGATTTTTGTATCAGCCTGTGCAGTTGAAATACCTGCGCCTAAACCTACCGCTAATGCAACTGCGCTTAATACTGTTTTTTTCATAATGAAATTCCTCTGTGCTAAAGACTGGAAATAAAATGTGTATTTAATTACCCACTAAAACGGATATCAATGGATAACGTGGTGCTTAAAATACAATGTTTAATAACTTAATACTGTGATCGCTTTCACAATATTGAAAATATGTGGAAACGATTACATAAATTTTATGGATTATTACAGTTTTCCGTTGAAAAACGGCGCACGACAGTAGGGTTAAATTGAGCGTGCAAAGGCGTCTCAATCCCTTCATTGACTAAGCTTAAGGCTAATCTTGCTGCATAATTAGCCATTAAATCAATAGGATAACGAATAGTTGTCAATTTAGGGATTAAATAGCGGGAAATCGGCATATCATCAAAACCTATTATAGAAAACTGGCGTGGAACATTGATATTGTTTTCATTTAATACGGATAACGCGCCAGCCGCCATACTGTCGTTATAGGCGACTACGGCGGTTAAATCGGAGTGATAGCTCAATAATTTGATCATTGCTTCTTCGCCGCCCTCAAAATCGGGCGAACTTTGGATAATGGCATCGTCTATTTGAGGTAAACGATGATGTTGCAACGCCTGAATATAGCCTTGTCTTCTTTCTTCCTCGTCATTGATGTGATGATTCGAACCGATATAACCGATACGTTTATGCCCAAGTCGAATCAGGGTTTCCGTGGCTAAAAAGGTTCCCCGCTGATTATCAAGGCTTACGCAGCGATGTTCATAACCCTGAATGCTGCGGTTGATAATAACCATGCCGGGCACCTGCTCAAGATAGTTTGCTAATTCTTCGTCGCTTAAGGCTTTAGAATGTACCACCAGGCAACTGCAACGCTTACGTAGCAAGGTATCAATAGCGTTACGTTCTTTCTCGGCATTATGATAACCAATACCGATCAAAATAGTTTTGTTATATGAAGAAGCAACCTGATCAACGGCTTTAACTAAAATAGCAAAGAAGGCATCCGTTACGTCCGTTACCACAACGCCGATAGTATCCGTAGTCTGCAGGGCGAGCGCCTGAGCATTGGCGTTAGGCGAATAACCTAATTTCTCTACCGCACTTTGCACCGCTTTGCGGGCTTTCTCGCTTGAGGAGGCATTATTTAATACGCGGGAAACGGTGGCGACGGATACGCCCGCCTGTTTGGCTACGTCACGAATGGTAATCATATTTTCTCCTTGCCGTAATAATGAAGAAATTCTAAGGATTATGGTTTTCTATCATATAGAAAAATTGTCATTATTGAAAACGGTTACTTTTAAAATTTGTATATATTTTACAAAAATAATTGCCTTTATATCAGATTAAATTGGATAAATGTGATCTTGCTCACAGTTTATTTATTTAATTGTGCTATCTTTATTCGCAATAAAATGTAACCGTTTTCAATATAATCAGGAGGCCTGCACATGAGCATTTCTTTTGACCCGACAGAACACCCGCACCGTCGTTATAATCCTTTGACCGATCAATGGGTCTTAGTTTCCCCGCACCGGGCAAAACGCCCTTGGCAAGGTCAGCAGGAAAAAGTTGCCGAGGAAGAAAAACCAAGCCATGACCCGAATTGTTATCTTTGTCCGCGTAATGCGCGAATTACGGGCGAGCTTAATCCCGATTATAAAAAACCTTATGTATTCCGAAATGATTTTTCGGCTTTATTGCCTGAAACGCCGGCGCCGGAACAAACAGCGGATCCGCTATTTCAAAGCAGCCGGGCTCAGGGGGAAAGCCGTGTGATTTGTTTTTCGCCGGATCATAGCAAAACTTTGCCTTTATTGACTGTAGAAGAAATCACAGAAGTCGTCAAAGTGTGGCGGGAACAGCTCCGGGAATTAGGGCAAAAATACCAATGGGTTCAGATTTTTGAGAATAAAGGTGCGGCAATGGGTTGTTCAAACCCGCATCCTCACGGTCAGATTTGGGCGAATAGCTTTCTGCCTAACGAAGTGGCGAGAGCCGATCTGAATCAAAAGAAATATTTTGAAAAACAAGGTTCCGTCCTGCTTTTAGACTATGCAAAACGAGAATTGGAACGCAAAGAACGTATTGTGGTGGAAACCGAACATTGGCTTGCGGTTGTGCCTTATTGGGCGGTTTGGCCTTTTGAAACCTTATTAATGCCGAAGAAAGCGCATATCAAACGCTTGACGGACTTAACGGAAGAACAAAGCCGGGATCTCGCTCTTGCCCTGAAAAAACTGACAACAAAATACGACAATTTGTTTGAAATTTCTTTCCCTTATTCTATGGGTTTCCACGCCGCGCCATTTAACGGCGAAGAAAACGAACATTGGCAGCTTCACGCCCATTTTTATCCGCCGTTATTACGTTCCGCAACAGTACGGAAATTTATGGTGGGCTATGAAATGCTCGGCGAAAGCCAACGAGATCTCACCGCCGAACAAGCTGCGGCGAGATTACGGGATTTAAGCGAAGTGCATTATAAAATGCGTAAATAATTCAATTATTAGTGAGGGCGTATCGCATACGCCCTTGACAAATAAAAACAAGTTTATTCGGGGCGTATGCGATGCCCCTACGGTAATTTGAAAGGATTGAAGTATGCAACCTAAAGACCTGGCTAAAAAATTATTTTCCGAAAAATTCAACCGCACTTCAGAGTTGAATGTGTACGCACCGGGGCGTGTAAATATTATCGGCGAACATACGGATTACAACGACGGTTTTGTTATGCCTTGCGCAATTAATTACGGCACGGCGGTGAGCGGAGCGAAGCGCGACGATCATACATTTTGTGTTTATGCGGCGGATTTAGATCAATTTGACTGCTTCCGTTTAGACCGACCTATTGAACAGAATCCAAGCGAAAAATGGACGGGTTATGTACGCGGCGTGGTGAAATTTATTCAGGAATGTTGTCCCGAATTTACCCAAGGCGCGGATCTGGTAATTAGCGGTAACGTGCCGCTTTCATCCGGGTTGAGTTCGTCCGCCTCTTTAGAAGTCGCCGTCGGCAAATTTTGCCAACAATTAGGCGAACTTCCGCTTTCCAATACGGATATCGCATTAATCGGACAAAAGGCCGAAAATAAATTTGTCGGCGCCAACTGCGGTAACATGGATCAATTGATTTCAGCGCTTGGTCAACAGGATCATTTATTGATGATCGACTGCCGTTCCCTCGAAACTAAAGCAACGCCGGTACCGCATAATATTGCGGTAATGATTGTTAATTCTCATGTGAAACACGATTTGGTTACCGGCGAATACAATACCCGTCGCCAACAATGCGAAGCCGCCGCCAAATTCTTTGGCGTAAAAGCGTTGCGGGACGTGTCGATTCAACAGTTTAAAGAAAAGGAAGCGGAATTGACCGCCCTTGACGGTGAAGCGGCAAAACGCGCCCGCCATGTAGTCACTGAAAACCAACGGGTGTTAGATGCGGTGGATGCATTAAATCAGGGCGATATTTCGCGTCTTGGCGAATTAATGGGGCAATCTCATGATTCAATGCGGGACGATTTTGAAATCACTACGCCGGAAATTGATTATTTAGTGGAACTTGCCCAACAGGTAATCGGCAAATCCGGCGGCGCACGCATGACAGGCGGTGGTTTTGGCGGCTGTATTGTGGCGGTTGCGCCGGTAGAAAAAGTGGAGGAAGTGCGTAAAATTATCGCCGATAACTATCAAAAACGCACAGGCATTAAAGAAGATTTCTATGTTTGCACCGCCTCTCAAGGAGTGCATTTATGCTAAAAACTTTGCAAAAAACGACCGCACTTGCACCGGATAATCAGCCTTTTCAAATAGTGACATTAAGCAATAAAAACGGAATGAAGGTGCAGTTTATGGATTGGGGCGCCACTTGGATTTCTTGCCAAGTACCGGTAAACGGCGAATTACGGGAAGTTTTGTTAGGCTGCAGGGCGGAAGATTATTTGCAACAAAGCGCTTTTTTGGGTGCGACGGTAGGGCGTTATGCAAACCGCATTGCCAATGCGCGTTTCGAACTAAACGGGCAAACTTTCCCGTTGACGGCAAATCAGGGCGTGCATCAATTACACGGTGGTGACGGTTTTGATAAACGCCGTTGGAAAATCGAAAAGTGCGGTGAAAATTTTGTGACTTTTTGTTTAAATTCGGTTGACGGCGATCAAGGCTTCCCCGGTAACGTTGAGGTGGTGCTGAATTACGAATTAAGCGAAGATAATGCGCTTACCGTCAGATTCCATGCGACTCCAGATAAAGATACGCCGCTCAATTTAACCAACCATGCGTATTTTAATTTAAATAATGCGATCCGGGGTTGTGATGTGCGCGGGCATTCTTTGCAGCTTAATGCGGATTATTTTTTACCCGTAGACACTGACGGTATTCCCAATGCGCCGTTAAAATCAGTGGAAGCCACCAGTTTTGATTTTTTGGAGGAAAAACCAATCGGGTTGGATTTCTTGCAGGAAGAACAGCAATTAACCAAAGGTTATGATCATGCTTTTCTGCTAAATAGCAATGCGGAAAAAACTTGCGCAATTCTGACTGCACTTGATCGTTCTCTCAGCCTTCAGGTTTTCACTTCACAGCCCGCATTACAGGTTTACACCGGTAACTATCTCGCCGGCGTACCGACCCGACTCGGCAGCAGTTATGCGGATTATGCCGGCATCGCGTTAGAAACCCAAGCTCTGCCCGACACCCCGAACCATCCCGAGTGGCAACAATACGGCGGCATAACGAAAGCCGGCGAAACCTACCGACATTGGACGACGTTTCGGTTTATTTAAATAAGATACCTTACGGTGGTATTTATGCTATTGAACCGGAAGCTTATTTGATTGATGAAGTGGTAATGAAACTAATTGATTTAATTGATCCGCAACTTTAAACAGATCTTAAACTATTTATCAAAAAAGCTTACTTCGGTAAGCTTTTTGGTTATTGACAAAGTCCTCCGTAGGGGCGGAATTTATTTCCGCCTTTTATAATAACACTGATAATTCAATATGTTATGGACAGGCATAAAGTCTGTTCCTACAAATTTTTAATAAATCTTTAGGTTTGTCATCAGTCTGAAGCTTACTTCGGTAAGCTTTTTGGTTTTGTTATTTTACATTGCTAATTAGTATTGTCATTGCGTTTACAATTCCCCGGCGGAATAATTTTTTCCGCCCTAGCTATCCCCGGTAAAATATGGTATTTTTTATCCGTCAATCCGACAGAAACTTATTTACCCTCTATGAACGAAGAACACTCGACTAAGACAACCCAAGATACCATTCAAAAGAAAAACTTTTTCCAATCTCTGTTTGATCGTTTTTTTCAAGGCGAGCTTAAAAATCGGGACGAGTTAGTGGAAGTGATCCGTGATTCGGAACAAAACGAACTTATCGATCAAGATACCCGTGAAATGATTGAAGGCGTGATGGAGATCGCCGAATTGCGGGTTCGGGATATTATGATTCCTCGCGCACAAATCGTTTTTATCCAGACTGATCAGGATCTTGAGAGCTGCCTTGATACTATTATCAGCTCGGCGCATTCCCGCTTTCCGGTGGTAGGTAACGAGAAAGATAACGTTGCCGGCATTTTACATGCCAAGGATTTACTTAAATTTTTGCGTACCGATGCGGAAGAATTCCAGCTTGAAAGCCTGTTGCGTCCGGTGGTTATCGTGCCTGAGAGTAAACGGGTGGATCGCATGTTGAAAGAATTTCGTTCCGAACGTTTTCATATGGCGATTGTTGTAGACGAATTCGGTGCGGTTTCCGGCTTGGTAACCATTGAAGATATTTTAGAACAGATTGTCGGTGACATTGAAGATGAATTTGACGAAGAAGATATAGCGGATATTCGTCAACTTTCCCGCCACACCTATGCGGTGCGGGCGTTAACCGATATTGATGATTTTAATCAACAGTTCGGCACGCATTTTGAAGATGAGGAAGTGGATACCATCGGCGGAGTGATAATGCAGGCGTTCGGTTATTTACCGAAACGCGGCGAGGAAATTACTTTGGAAAACATTCATTTCAAAGTAACCTCGGCAGACAGCCGGCGCATTATTCAGTTGCGCGTAACGGTTACCGATGAACAGTTGGCGGAAATTGAAAAATCTGCGGAAGAGAAAGAAGAATAATATTCGCAAGGCGGTTTAAAAACCGTCTTCAGGTTATTAACAAAGTCTTTCGTAGGGGCGGAATTTATTTCCGCCCTTTATAATAACTGATAATTCAATATGTTATGGACAAACATAAAGTCTGTCCATACAAATGTTTAATAAATCTTTAGGTTTGTCAGCAGTCTGAAGGCTGTTTAAACAGCCTTTTTGCTTTTTTACTGAACTCTCATGCTAAAGTAGCTCTAAAGGGGCCATGTATACTTGCCTTGCGTAAATAAATGAACAAAAAATAGAAGAACAAATATCAATGAACAATATTTTTACTTATATAATCGCTATATTAACCGGCGCCGCCGGAGTTTTAGCCTTTTCCCCTTTTGATTTGTGGGGCTTTGCTTATGTTTCTTTAATCGGATTGCTGTTCGTTATCAAAAATCCGCAAAAAAAGACCGCACTTTTATCGGCGTTTCTTTGGGGATTAAGCTTTTTCAGTATCGGCGTGAGCTGGCTACATGTGAGCATTCACCAATTCGGCGGTTCGCCTTTATGGTTAAGCTATATTTTGGTGGTAGTGCTTGCCGCTTATTTATCGCTTTATCCGTTATTATTCGCTTATATTGTCCGCCGTTTTAATGTTACAAGCCTTGTAATATTCCCCGTGATTTGGACATTCACCGAATTTTTGCGCGGCTGGATTTTCACCGGTTTTCCGTGGCTGCAATTCGGTTACACGCAAATCGACAGCCCGTTTTACGGCATTGCGCCGCTATTCGGGGTAACAGGTTTAACTTTTTTTGTGATGTGGGCAAGTGCGGTCATTTTCAGCGGAATTTCAGCATTAATTCAAACACCTAAAAAACTGCCCGTCGCTTTGGTTAATGCTCTGTTGCTGCTAAGTGTCGGCGGATTGGCAGCGCTGTCTTCACAAAAAATATTTGTGAAAGAAGTGCCGGAAAAAGCGCTTACCGTTACGCTTGCACAAGGCAATATCGAACAGAATCTGAAGTGGGATCCGCAATATCTTTACGCAACCTTAGATATTTACCGGAAACTAATTCTCGAGCATTTAGCCACGAGTGATTTAATTGTATTACCGGAGTCCGCATTGCCGGCATTGGAAAATCAGTTGCAACCTTTCTACCAGGCTTTGCAAACGGCTACACAAGAAAAAGGTACGGAGGTGCTGATTGGCTCGGTTTATCATGATGAAAAATCGGGTAAATTGTTAAATTCCATTGTTTCGGTGGGGAATTCGGCACAGCCTTATCAAGCGGGAAATGCTGCAAGCGCCATGCGCTACAGTAAACATCATCTGGTGCCTTTTGGCGAATATGTGCCGTTGGAAAATTTATTGCGCCCTTTAGGTTCGGTATTTAATTTGCCGATGTCCGCCTTTCAAAGCGGTGATTTTATTCAGAAACCCTTATTAGCAAAAGGGCGGGCTTTAACCCCGGCAATTTGTTATGAAATTATTTTAGGCTCGCAACTGCAACAAAATCTGCAGCCAAATACCGATTTTCTGCTTACGGTTTCCAACGACGCTTGGTTCGGCGACAGTATCGGCCCTTGGCAACATTTACAAATGGCAAGAATGCGCGCTTTAGAATTGGGCAAACCCCTGATTCGAGCGACCAATACCGGCATTAGCGTATTTATCAACGCACAAGGCAAAGTGATTTCGCAAGCGCCGCAATTCGAGCAAACCGCATTAACGGAAAAAATCGCCCCGACCGAAGGCAAAACCCCTTATGCCGCCTTAGGCGACAAACCGCTTTATTTGCTGGCGTTTATTTTTGTTATGTTGCGCGTACTAGCCATATTTATCAAACGAAAAGTGCTGAAAAGTGCGGTATAAATTTACAAAATTTTGAGCAAACTAAAAGCCCTAAGATTTAATTTCTTAGGGCTTTTTGCTGATTGTTTGTTGCCGCCGAAAACGGACGGGCTGATTAACGGCTACGGAAAATGATACGACCTTTGTTTAAATCGTACGGAGTCATTTCAATCGTTACTTTATCGCCGGTTAAAATACGAATATAGTTTTTACGCATTTTGCCTGAAATATGAGCGGTTACCACGTGACCGTTTTCTAATTCAACACGAAACATTGTGTTTGGCAAGGTTTCTAAAATTGTACCTTGCATTTCAATGCAATCTTCTTTTGCCATTGTATCCTCTAAAAAATAATGAAATTTTTACCGCACTTTTGCGGAAGCTTTTTTGAATGGTGCGAATTATAGCCGTTTTTGTGTGGCGGGGGAAGTTTTTATTTATGTTAAAGTTGTTTATCCACGTGGCCGTTTTTAGTATAATCGCACTAATTTTTAGCCCAAAGAATGCATATCGGCATTTGGGTTAAACAGTTTTTTTACGCTATTAATATCAGTGATAAGAAAGCACATACCAATTATACGAGAGAGCATTCTATGGATATCAACTTTATCAAACAAAAAACCAGAAAAGCCCTTAGAGATCCTAAGTGGGCCATAAAAAGAACTCTAACTTTATGCAAAGACATTTATACAAGAAAAAAAATTAAGTATAGAAAATATCTTCCTATAAAGTATTCCGGTCATTATGAATATACTGTGGTTTCTGCTGTCTATAATGTTGAAAAATATCTTGATGAATATTTTGATAGTCTAGTGAGTCAAACGCTGGACTTTAAAAAACATATACAGTTAATTTTAGTTGATGACGGTTCTACGGATTCTTCAGCCGCGATTATTAAAAAATGGCAGGAAAAATATCCGGATAATATCCACTATTATTATAAAGAGAATGGTGGACAAGCTTCTGCACGTAATTTAGGTCTTCAGCATGTGAAGACTGAATGGGTGACTTTTATTGATCCTGATGATTTTCTGTCTCCGGATTATTTTTATAATGTAGATAATACTGCATTCAATGATACTTCCTTAAATGCGATTGTAACCAGTTTACATTTTTATATTGAAGCAACTAATTCAATTAAAGATACACATCCGCTTAATTATAGGTTTAAACAAAAAAACAAAAAGTATCCGATACTAGATTTAGATCAAAACCTAAATATGTCTGCATCATCTACTATTTTTAAATCCAAATATATCAAGCAATATTCTATTTTGTTTGATCATAATGTAAAACCTAATTTTGAGGATGCTAAGTTTATAGCAGATTATTTTTTACATACTAAAATGGGATTCATTTATTTCCAAGGAGCATCTGTCTATTATTATAGAAAAAGAGAAGATGGAAATTCCACCCTTGATACCTCATGGACTAGGGTTGAGCAGTATAGTAATGTTCTTGAATATGGTTTATTAAGAATGTTACAAGATTATTATGATGACTTAGGATATATCCCTGTTCATATACAAAGAACAATTATTTATAACATCAGCTGGTATATTAAATATTTATTAAATCAACCGGATAGATTATCTTTTTTATCAGAAAATTTAGAGCTAAATTTTTATCAATTAATAAAAAAATTATTTTCCTTTATTGATGATAAAGAAATATTAGATTTTAATTTGGCTGGCATGTGGTTTTTTCATAAGGTAGGCATGTTAGGTGCATTTAAAGATAGTAGACCAGAATCACAAATTACTTATATTGAAAATATTGATAGAGAAAAACAACAAATTTTACTTTCATTTTTCACTTATCATGAGGTAAACCTTAGTTTTCGATTAAATGGAATAGATACTATTCCAGCATTTGATAAAAATACTTTATATTCTTTTGGACATGAGTACTTTGTAACCGAAAGACGGTGTTGGGTTCCTTTTGAGTCTAAAGATAGTGTTTTAAATGTGATTATAGATAATAAGAATGCACGTATTTCTTTAAAAGGTAAACAGCATAAAAGTGGATTAAAAGTTCAGCATATACTGGATGCTTTTAAATATGCAGATAAATATGTATCTGATGATTCATGGATATTAATGGATCGTGATGTTCAGGCAGATGATAATGCGGAACATTTATATAGATATATTATGCAACATGATCCAAACCAACAGTGTTATTTTGTTTTAAATAGAGATTCTCATGATTGGGATAGACTAGAAAAAGATGGATTTAACCTTATTCCTTATGGAACAAGTGAATTTGAAGAAAAATTGCGAAATTCTTCTAAAATTATTAGTAGTCATCTTGACAGATATATTAATAATTATTTTGGTGATGAATATCAATATAGTAAGAAATTTGTTTTCTTACAACATGGTATTACTAAAGATGACATGTCTAATTGGTTTAATTCTAAAAAGAATTTGCAGTGTATCATTACTGCGACGACACCAGAATATCATTCTATGGCTGATAATAATAATCGATATAAATTGACCAAGAAAGAGGTTGTGTTAACAGGTTTTCCTCGACACGATAAATTATTAGCTAATAATAGATATGATCAAAAAATTATTTTAATTATGCCAACTTGGCGACAAAGTATTGTTGGAAATACCATTGGAAATGGGAATGCTCGTGAATTAAATTCTGATTTTATGCAAACTGAATATGCTCAACATTGGTATAGCTTTTTACATAATAGCGAATTAAAAATGTTAGCCGAGAAATATGGCTATAAGGTAATATTTGCACCACATGCCAATATAGCTCCTTATTTATCTGTGTTTAACGTGCCGAATTATATTGAAATTTGGAGTGCTCAATCTTCAAATGAAAGCATGCAGGAGCTGTTTCAAAAAGCAACATTGATGGTTACAGATTATTCTTCCGTTGCATTTGAAATGGCAATACTTGACAAATTGGTTGTTTATTATCAATTTGATAAAGATACTGCATTTTCTGGAGCTCATATTTATAGCCCGGGATATTTCAGCTATGAAAAAGATGGATTTGGCCCGGTTGTATATGATGAATTAGAACTTCTACACAAATTAGAGTCTATTTTATCCGGAGATAGTCCTTTAATTGAAGTCTATAAGGATCGAATTCAAAAAACATTTCCATTACGTGATGGAAATAGTTGTGAGCGTGTTTATCAGGCGATTAAAGCATTAGATCAGAGAGATAGTCATTGCTTAGATATTGAAATATTGTCTGACTATGTAAAATCAGCTTATAAACAACAAGATTGGGAAACTTTAAAATCTAGATCTCAGTTATTAGTCGAATATGGTGATGAAGAGCAGAAAGCATATGCTAAAAAATGTCAGTTAGCAATTTTCTTAAAGGATAAGAATGATAATAGCCTATTATCTTCAAACATTTTGGACGATATACATAGTCTCTGTATTGAGCAGTATAAAACGGACCAGGATATTCTACTATTCTATGCTCAGGCTTTGGTTGAGTATAGACATTGGAATAAGCTATTAGAGCTTTCTGATTTATTAGATGATGATAAAGTAAAAACTTACTATTTGGTATTAGCTTATTATTATTTAGGTAATGTTAAAAAAGCCCATGAAATTTATGCAAAACCTGATGATGAGTCCGAATATAAATATTGGCGATTAATTTTAGAACTCGCTTTGGCTATAAATGATGATGAACTAAAAACATATTGTTTAAATGGAATGATTAGATTGTACCCTGAAGAATCAATACAAGAAAATATTCATATTTTGTGTAACTTGTTAATAAAATAAGATATAGCACCTATATAGGTGCTATATCTTTGATGAAAAATGAAATACCCTAATCTTTATAAACTTAGAAAAATTTTCTATAAAGCTATTACACAACCATTGTGGTTTATTGAGAAAATCAAGTTCTTTTTGGAAAATTTCGTATTAAAAGCCAGAAGGAAACATATGCCTTTTTACTTTTTTAAGAAAAGTAAAGGAGCGTATCGATATACTGTAATCACAGTATTAACGAATTTTGAAAAATCTTTAGACGAGTATTTTCATAGTCTCGTAAATCAGTCTTTAGATTTTGCTAAAAATATAGATGTTATTTTAGTTGATATTGGTCCAGAGAATCTATTACAGCAATCTATAAATAAATGGAAAAAACGATATTCTACTAATATTAGTTATTTCTACAAAAAAAATTGTGACATATCTAACGCAAGAAATTTTGCACTGTCTAAGGTAAAAACAGATTGGGTCACTTTTATTAATGCTAATGATTTTATTGATTTTGATTATTTCAGACAGGTCGATAAAAATATAACTCAGGATATTTCAATTTGTTTGTGTAATCCATTTTATTTTTTTGATATTGACAGTAAGTTTTATAATACGCATCCATTAAAGTATTGTTTTGGAAAAACAAAAACTAAACAAATTAAGTATATTTCAGACTATTCTTATTCTTCTGTTTCATCAATTATTTTCAACTACAGTACGATTTGTGAGAACAATATTTTATTTAATGAAGTTTCTGATGCGGAATCTAGTGGTTGTAAGTTTGTTTATGATTACTTAAAGATTAATCTAGATAAAAAAGCTCTTTATCTTAATAGGGCTAAATATTTTTATAGGCAGAAAAATCAAACTTCAGCTGTGTTATTGCATAAAGGTTTAGATACTAAATTTATTTATTCCGATTATATATCAATTTTAGAAGATGCAGAATTGACTAATAACGGTTTGCTAGTATGTGTAAAGAATGCGGTTTTAATTAATTTACATGATCAATTAGTAAAAATAATTACTGGTGTATTTAAATTAGATAAGAATGAAATAGATAATTATTTAAACAAATTAAAATCAGTTTTTTCTCATATTGATGAAGATTCTGTTTTAAGACCTCATTTTAATATTAGTCAGTTGCATAAAATAGGGATTTTAGGATTAAAAAACAGTTTAAGCGATGAAAATGTAGCCTATATAAATAATATTGATATAGAAAAAAAACAAATCTTAATAGTTTATTATACTAAATCCAAAAGATTGTTTGATTTTTCATTAAATGATCAAGACTTGATCCCAAATTATATAAAAACCATTAATTATAATATTGGAAGTTACCTCTATGCATTTGAGAGACGTTGCTGGATCTCCTATCGAGATGAAAGTGATTTATTAACCCTAAAAGATAAAGAATCTAATATTAAATTAAATCTATTGGGAAAAAGCTACAGAGAACTTTCTATCTTCAATATTTTAAAACAGCATATGAGAGGAGCTAAAAAATATAAGAGTGATGGAAGCTGGATTATTATGGATAGAGATGTCCAAGCCGATGATAACGGGGAACATTTTTATCGCTATATGAGGCAGTTTCATCCGGAACAAAAATGTTATTTTGCTTTAAACAAAGATTCCCATGATTGGGTCAGGCTACAACAAGATAATTTTCAATTACTTGATTTCGGGTCACTAAAATTCGAACATCAATTACGGCGTTCTTCCAAAATTATTAGTAGTTATTTTGATGAATATATACAAGATTATTTTGGAGACAATTATTGCTATAGTAAAAAATTCATATTTCTTCAACACGGTATAACAAAGGATGACATATCGGAATCACTTAACAATAAAAAGAATATGTTAAGAATGATAACTGCAACATCACAAGAATATGATTCTATAATAAAAGAGGGTTCTCCTTACCAGATGGGGAAAAAAGAAGTTGCTTTAACAGGTTTTCCACGACATGATGTTTTGCTACAAAACTCAGAAAATAACGATGAAAATCTTATCTTAATTATGCCAACTTGGAGGTTATCTATAGTAGGTAATCCGTTAACAGGTTCCAATAAAAGAAATTTTAATCATGATTTTCTAAAAACAAAATTTGCTCAATGTTGGGGAGAGGTTTTAAGGAGTAAAGAGCTAGAAAAATTAGCAATTAAATATAAATATAAAATTATTTTTGCACCGCATATAAATATAGAGCCCTATATATCTATATTGAATATACCGGACTATATAGATATATGGACTTCGTCTGATTCGACTTATAGTATTCAGGATCTATTTAAAAAAGCTACATTCATGATTACGGATTACTCTTCTGTTGCATTTGAGATGGCATTTTTGAAAAAATTAGTTGTGTACTATCAATTTGACAGGGATACTGCTTTTTCGGGATCTCATATTTACCGTCAGGGTTATTTCAGTTATGAGAAGGATGGCTTTGGTCCGATATGTCTTGATAAAGACGCGTTATTAAATGAATTAGAGAAAATCATGATCGATAACGGACAACTATTCGAACCATATGCAGCTCGTATAGAAAATATGTTCCCATATCGTGATGGGAAAAATTGCCAACGAGTGTATAATTCCATTGTTAATCTTGATTCCTCAAATAATGAGTATGATGTTACAATATTGAATCAATATATAAATCAAGCATTTGAAGATGGCGATTTTCAACTATATAACATTAGAAACCAACTTTTAAAGTAAATTGAATAATAGATAGAGGTATTTATGCTTAACCGTCTTATCGGAAAGTTTCAGCGTTTTTATGCTTTCGATGAGTTATTAAAATTACTGATCTTAAGAGATATTAAATTAAAATATAGACGAAGTTATTTAGGGTATGTATGGAGTATCTTAAATCCTTTACTGCTTATGCTTGTTTTAGTATTGGTCTTTTCTAATTTATTTAGATTTAATATTCCCAATTTCCCTCTCTACTTAATTTCAGGACAAGTAATTTTTCACTTTATGGTTGAAGCGACCAATATGGCTGTTGGGTCCATTCGAGGAAATGCGGCTTTGATAAAGAAAACTTATGTACCTAAATATATCTTTACACTTTCTAAAGTCGGAAGTTCGCTTGTAAACTTGCTTTTTTCATTGAGTGCCTTACTTTTAGTAATGATATATACAAGAGCTGATTTTTCTTGGAATTTACTATTTTTTCCGGTGATTATATTTCAAGTTTTTATGTTTGCTTTAGGACTTAGTTTGTTTTTGGCTGCGGCAACGGTATTTTTCAGGGATATTCAGTATTTATGGACTGTTGTGATTTCCATGTGGACCTATTTAACACCATTATTTTATCCAGCAAGTATCATTCCTGAGAAATATCAGCCAATTTATAAACTGAATCCTATGTATTGGTATATTGAACAATTTAGAGATATTGTTTTATATGCTAAGTTTCCTAGCCTAAATTCAATTTTAATAGGCTGTATCGTATCTATTTTAGTATTATGTTTAGGTGCTTTTTACTTTAACAAAAAACAAGATGAATTTATTTTATATATATGATGAAAGAACAAAAGACAGTAATTAAAGTAACCAATGCCACGGTTCGTTTTAACAAATCAAATATCAATTATAATGGATTGAAAGAATACTTTATTAAAATGTTAAAACGAGAACTTATGTTTCAAGAGTTTTTCGCCTTAAAAGATGTTAATTTAGAGGTTAAAAAGGGAGAAGCATGGGGGCTTATTGGGAATAATGGCTCGGGTAAATCGACTTTATTAAAACTAATCTGCGGTATTTTAAAACCTTACAAGGGCACGGTTGAAGTTCATGGCAATATTGCTCCTCTAATCGAATTAGGTGCAGGTTTTGACCGAGAGCTGACTGCCAGAGAAAATATTTATCTTAATGGCGCTTTACTCGGGCATAAAAAAGCGTTTATGCAAGAGAATTTCGACGAGATTATTGAATTTGCCGAATTACAAGATTTCGTGGATGTACCTATTAAAAATTTCTCGTCGGGTATGTCTGCCCGTTTAGGTTTTGCCGTAGCAACAATTGTTAAACCGGAAATTCTTATTGTAGATGAGGTTTTAGCGGTGGGAGACAGGGCATTTCAGGCCAAATGTAAAAAACGAATGGAAGAAATGCTTTCCGGGGGAACGACTTTATTGTTTGTTTCCCATTCAATCAACCAAGTAAAAGAGCTTTGTCAAAAAGCGATATGGCTTGATAAAGGTGTCGTTAAAGCTAGCGGTAATGCGGAAGATGTCATTCCTCTTTATATAAATAGTTAAGAATCATTATGAATATTGCTTTCCCGGAAGTTAGTGTCATTATACCTTTCTATAAAACACCATTTTCCAAATTGGAAAAATGCCTTGAAAGTTTCTTACAGCAAGATTTTCCATCATTTGAATTGTTACTGATTGATGATGGAAATCCTGTTGAATATCGACCAATGTTAGGTAAGTATCTCGAATCTAATGCTAATATCTCTTATTTTCAATTTAGTAGTAATAAAGGCGTGAGTGAAGCAAGAAACTTAGGAATTAATAAGGCTAAAGGCAAATATATTGTATTTTGTGATAGTGATGACTATGTCGAACAAAATCATTTAACTCAATTATTCCAAGCTATCTCTTTACCTTCCGTTGATCTCGCTATTTGCGGTATTCATGAGCGAGATTATCCTGTAGTAGATTCTTTAGTTAAAAAAAATAAGTTTATAGCATTTCCGTCTAAATATAGTGGTATTCAATATATTAACTTCATACATAATAAGATTTTTAGAAAAGAACTTATTATTAATAATCAATTAAGATTTGAAACTAGTATTAAATTAGGTGAGGATGCATTATTCTTAGCTAGGTATCTAGAATTCTGCCAGAAAATAAAATCTATTTCCAATCAATCTTATCATTATGTTTTAGATGAAAATTCAGCAATGTCTTCTTACTATGAGAAATATTGGGATTGGGAAAGCCTAGTAATCAAAAAACAATTTGATCTATTCTCTTCCGTAGAATTATCGGAAAATGAAAATAATTATTTGAAATATTGGCTCTATAGAAAAATAAGAAGAGCATTTTCTTATTATTTTAATAGAAGACCTGATGATAAATCATATTTTTATATATTTAATCAGATTATATCTAGCGAGCTATTTTCTACTTTAGAAAAAGGATTATTTAATAACAGCTATTTTAGCTTTTTGGATATAGGGTTGGTTTATTTTTGGAAAATATTTAAAGCTGAAGGTGTATATTTGACAAGTAAATTTCTAAAGTTAAAGCAATTAATTAAAAAGAGTTAACTCATGAAAAAATTTCTTCTAGTCGGAGCCGGTTTCTCAAATGCCGTTATTGCTCGGGAGCTTGCTGAGCAAGGATACACAGTCACCGTTATCGATCAACGTAATCACGTGGCGGGAAACTGCTATTCCGAGCGAGATACTGAAACTAATGTTATGGTGCATGTTTATGGTCCGCATATTTTTCATACGGATAATGAACGTGTATGGAATTATGTAAACCGGTTTGGCGAGTGGATGCCCTTTGTAAATCGGGTGAAAACCATTAGTCAAGGAAAGGTATATTCTTTACCGATAAACTTGCATACCATTAATCAGTTTTTCGGTAAAACCTGTTCGCCCAAAGAAGCAAAAGCATTAATTGAAGGCCAAGCGGATATGTCTATTGTTGATCCGCAAACTTTTGAAGAACAGGCCATGCGTTTTGTCGGGAAGGATTTATATAAAGCGTTCTTTTACGGTTATACCAAGAAGCAATGGGGTGTTGAGCCAAAAAAATTGCCGGCAAGTATCCTGAAACGTCTGCCGGTTCGTTTCAATTATGACGATAATTATTTTGCTCATAAGTTTCAAGGTATGCCGAAAGACGGTTATACGGTGATTGTAGAAAATATTTTAAAACACGATAACATTGAAATTCGTTTAAATACGCCATTTACAGAATCAATGAAAGCGGAATTTGAGCATATTTTCTGGTCCGGTCCTTTGGATGCTTATTTCGGTTTTGATTTAGGACGTTTAGGTTATCGCACTTTAGATTTTGAAGCGTTTCAAGATGAAGGCGATTTTCAAGGTAATGCGGTGATTAACTATGGTGATGAAGAAGTTCCATTCACCCGTATTTCCGAGCATAAACACTTTGCACCTTGGGAGCAGCACGATAAAACAATTTGTTATCGCGAGTTTAGCCGATTGTGCGGAGAAAAAGATATTCCTTACTATCCGATTCGCTTAGTAAAAGATAAAGCCTTGTTGCAACAATACGTGGAAAAAGCCAATAAAGAAACGCAAGTAACTTTTGTCGGACGTTTAGGAACCTATCGTTATTTAGATATGGATGTCACTATCAAAGAAGCCCTGGAAACCGCTGATTCCGTTAAGGATGCGTTAAAGTGCGGTCAGAAATTACAGTCTTTTTATGTGAATATGGATGTGTAGCTTTAGTTAAAATTTGACATTTCATTTCTGAATAAATTATGCGGATTAATACTCACCAAAAATGCACTATTTTGGTGAGTATTCTTTTTTGTGCACCATAAATTTGAAAATTTGGTGTGTATTGTTGGCATGCATACCAAAAAATGCGAAAATGCGGGCATCTTATTTGTATCTCTATTGATTTAAACGATACTTCCGGAAATACGTAATAGTCGCAACCAAAAGACAAAATAGCAAACTTAGGCGGAACATTGTTAGCCGGGTTAAAAACCAATAGTAATTTAAGGAAAAGAAAAATGAATCAGTCTATCTGTGCTGTTGTGGTCACTTATAATCGCAAGGAGCTTCTCTTAAATTGTTTAAGAGCCTTAAATGCACAATCTCATCCCTTAGATCATATTGTGGTTGTGAATAATGCCAGTCAGGATGGTACCGTTGAATTTCTGCAAGAGCAGGGTTGGCAGGATAATGATAAGTTCACGCTGATTAATTTAACTGAAAATCAAGGCGGGGCAGGGGGATTTTATACCGGGATCAAATATGGTGCCGAGCATAACTTTGATTATGTCTGGTTAATGGACGATGACGGTTATCCGGCTTCCGACTGTTTGGAAAAAATGCTGCCTTATGTTTCTGATGATTGTTATCTCGGTCCTATGGTGCTTGATGTTAAGGATAAAGAGAGATTGAGTTTTGCTATGCGGATTCCCGGCACATCGGAAACGATAGATAACTATTCTCAGATTAGCCGAGATTTAAGAGAGAAAAATTTGATTCAGAAGATTGTATTGCCTTTTAACGGTACATTAATTGCTAGTAAACTAATTAAAACCATAGGTTATCCTATGAAAGATTATTTTATTTGGGGAGATGAAAGAGAATATACTGCCAGAGCTTTAAAACAGAGTAAAAATTTAGCAACGGTTATTGACGCTATTTTTTATCATCCTGCCGATAGTTCCACATCAGTACCTATGTTTTTTGGTAAAATGCGTTTTAATTATGCTAATTCAGATTTGAAAATGTATTGTTTTTGCCGTAACACGATAGCAACGTTTAACAGACATAATGGTTGGCTGCATATTTTAGGTTTCTGGATTAAAGCAACCTGGTTTTCTTTGTTTACTAAACCGAGTTTGTCTCGTTTGTTTTTTTGTTGGCGAGCTATGTGGCATGGGCTGATAAAAGATTTTTCACATCATCAAGAGTATATAAAATAATAGGATATGGCAAATTTAAAGATTCTCGTTGCTGCGCATAAAGAATATATTTTTCCAAATGAAAAGTGTTATATTCCTATCCAAGTTGGAAAAGCATTACAACATAATAATCTTGGCATTCAAGGTGATAATGAAGGGTTAAATATTTCTACAAAAAATCAAACTTTTTGTGAGCTGACAGCAATATATTGGGCTTGGAAAAATAATTTTATTAATACGGATTATGCGGGACTTGTACATTATCGTCGTTATTTTTCTGGTAATTCAATTCTTTTGAAAGGAAAGCGGGTAGCTTCAGAGAATGAACTATTGAAGGCTATAGACGGGTATGATTGTTTGGTACCTAAAAAAAGAAATTATTATATAGAAACTGTTTATAGTCATTATAGAAATGCGCATTATGAAAAAGATATTAAGTTAGTTAAGTATATTATTGAACAAGATTTTCCTGATTATGTTTCATCATTCAATAAAATTATGAATGGAAAAAAACTTCATTTATTTAATATGTTTGTAATGAAAACGGAATTATTTAATTCGTATTGCGAATGGATTTTTCATATTTTATTTAAATTAGATAATCAGATAGACGTTTCCAATTATGATACTTATCAAAAAAGGGTTTTTGGTTTTTTAGCAGAACGACTTTTTAATGTTTGGCTTTTAAAAAATCAACTTAAAGTTAAAGAAGTTAAGATTGTTAATATAGAGAAAGAGAATTTGTTTTTTAAAGCTATTGGGCTTTTGAAAAGAAAATTCTTCAGTAGGTAGAAAAATGAAAAAACAATTAATATGTAAATGTATTTTGATGCTTTCGGATTTTATTCTATTTTCTGTTTCGTTGTTATTTGCTATCTTTTTTATAGAACTATGTACTCAGGATATCTATAGTTATTTACCTAAAGATGAGTTCTATAGCCGGATTCTTATTCATATCATATTAGGTGGTATCTGCGTTGTTTGGTTCTGGATACGTCTCAGACATTATACCTACCGTAAACCATTTTGGTTTGAATTAAAAGAGATTCTAAGAATACTATTAATATTTTCTATTATTGAATTAGCCATAGTTGCTTTTTCAAAAACTTATTTTTCCCGTTATCTTTGGGTTTTAACTCTGATTATTACATTATTTCTAGTTCCTTTAGGCAGAATTTTAATCAAGAAATTTTTGATAAAAACGGGGGCTTATTTAAAAAATGCGATTATTATTGGAAGTGGACAAAATGCGATTGATGCTTATAAGGCTTTAATAAGTGAACCTTATTTAGGTTTTAATATTAAGTATTTTGTTACTATGCATAAATGTAATCAATTAAAGGAACTAAATATTCCAATTATCAGTGAAGATAAACAACATTTATGGGAGTTGGTTACAAAAAAATCAGATCAATTCATTATTGCATTAGAAGATGATGAAAATGATGAACGTGATTATTGGTTAAGGTATTTATCTAAAAACCATTATCGTTCAATATCAGTTATTCCGACGCTAAGAGGATTGCCATTATATAGTACGGATATGTCCTTCTTATTTAGTTATGAAGTATTATTGTTGCGTGTTAATAATAATTTAGCTAAACGTTCATCGAGAATATTAAAACGAACGATGGATATTTGGGGTTCATTAATATTGATTGTATTATTATCTCCATTTTTATTAATATTGTATTTTTTAATAAGAATAGATGGTGGAGATGCTATTTATGGACATGAGCGAGTAGGTCGTAATGGAAAAAATTTTAAATGTCTGAAATTTAGATCTATGGTAGTGAATGCCGATCAAGTATTAAAAGAGTTACTGGAAAAAGATTCTAAAGCTAAAGCAGAATGGAAAGAAGACCGAAAATTACACAATGATCCTAGAATAACGAAAATAGGTAGATTTATTCGTAAATGGAGTATTGATGAGCTCCCGCAATTATTTAATGTGTTAAAAGGTGAAATGTCGCTTGTCGGTCCTCGCCCCATAGTAAAAGCCGAATTAAAACGATATCAGGAAGATGTAGATTATTATCTTATGGCAAAACCGGGCATGACCGGGCTTTGGCAGGTGAGCGGTCGTAATAATGTGGATTATGATACCCGAGTTTATTTTGATGCTTGGTATGTGAAGAATTGGTCATTATGGAACGATGTAGCAATTTTGTTTAAAACGATTAAAGCTGTTCGTCATCGTAGCGGCGCTTATTAATGTTATTTTGAGCTTGCTAAACGGGTATAGTTTATTTAGGCTATATCCGTTTTTATATATAAGGATAACTTATGATAATGCAAATCTTACTTTCGTCAGAACAACCCCCTAAATCCTGGGGGAAAAATCCTTTACTTTCATTTTCTGATAACCAGGCGACCATTCATCTAAAAAATTCTGAAAAATCCGACCGCACTTTGATTCAAAAGGCGGCTCGTAAGTTGCGCGGGCAGGGGATTGATGATGTTGAACTTGTAGGAAATGATTGGAGTCTGGAAAACTGTTGGGCGTTTTATCAGGGTTTTTATACCGCTAAACAGGATTGGGCGGTGGAGTTTCCGGAATTAGGGGATGATCATGAAGAATTGTTGGCGCGTATTCAGTGCGGTGATTTCGTTCGTGAAATCATTAATTTGCCTTCCTCTGTGATTGCGCCTTTGGAACTTGCGCAACGTTCGGCACGGTTTATTGCCGGGTTGGCGGAAGAATATGCCGGAAAAAGTGCGGTCGATTTTCACATAATTTCGGGTGAAGAATTGAAAGCGCAGAATTATCTCGGTATCTGGAATGTAGGCAAAGGAGCTGAAAATCCGCCGGCGATGTTGCAATTGGATTTTAATCCGACAGGTAATCCGGAATCACCGGTGCTGGCTTGTTTAGTGGGCAAAGGAATCACGTTTGACAGCGGCGGTTATAGCATTAAGCCGAGCAATTTCATGGATAGTATGCGCACGGATATGGGCGGCGCGGCATTAGTGACCGGTGCGCTAGGCCTTGCAATTGCCCGCGGATTGAATCGGCGCGTGAAGTTGTTTTTATGCTGTGCGGAAAATTTGGTCAGCGGCAATGCTTTTAAATTAGGCGATATTATTACTTATCGTAACGGTGTAAAAGCGGAAATTCTGAACACCGATGCGGAAGGCCGCTTGGTGCTGGCGGACGGCTTGATTGATGCCTCTTCCGAAAATGCGCAATTTATTCTTGATGCGGCAACCCTGACCGGTGCGGCAAAAGTGGCATTAGGCAATGACTATCATTGCGTATTATCAATGGATGAGGAATTGACGACGGATTTATTTAATGCAGCCAAAAAAGAGCAGGAACCTTTTTGGCGTTTGCCTTTTGAAGAGCTTCACCGTTCGCAAATCAGCTCGTCTTTTGCCGATATTTCTAATACTTCTTCTGCTGCGGTAGCGGCGGGCGCGAGTACCGCAACGGCATTTTTATCGCATTTTGTGAAAGATTATCAACAAAACTGGCTGCATTTGGATTGTTCGGCGACTTATCGTAAAACGCCAAGTGATTTATGGGCGACGGGGGCGACAGGTTTAGGCGTGCAAACCATTGCAAATTTATTACTCACTAAAGCAACGCAATTGTAAGGATTTATTATGTCATTAGAACGTACGTTTTCAATTATTAAACCCGATGCGGTAGAACGTAATTTAATCGGCAAAATTTTGGCTCGTTTCGAACAAAGCGGGTTTGAGATTGTAGCCGCTAAAATGGTGCGTTTAACTAAAGCTCAAGCCGAAGGTTTTTATGCCGAGCATCAGGGCAAGCTTTTTTTTGAGGATTTAGTGGAATATATGGTTTCCGCACCCATATTGGTATCTGTGCTGCAAAAAGAAAATGCCGTTAAAGATTACCGCACTTTAATTGGCGCAACGGATCCGGCTAAGGCGGAAGAGGGGACGGTTCGTAAAGAATTTGCCGAAAGCCTGCGTCGTAATTCCGTCCACGGTTCGGATAGTTTAGAAAGTGCGGCGCGTGAAATTGCTTATTTTTTTATTGATTCGGAAATTTGTTCAAGATAAGAAAATTGCAATATTATGTTGTGCGGTTTGTAATTCAAAACACCTAGAGGGCAAACTCTGGGTGTTCAAGATAATCCGCAGCGGCATACCAGTAACGCTAACGAGTGGAACTGTCAGCAGACCCTCTATCTTCAAATCCCTTTCGGAATTCAAATACGTTTGTATTTTATTTTTTTAATATCTATATATTTAACCAGTATTCTTTAAAATAAAGAGCTTGCAATTTAATCTAAAATCTATATTATAGCCGTCCATACGTCCAAATAAGTTTATTTTAGTAAGGGAAAGAGCATGTCTTCATATTTATTTACTTCCGAGTCTGTGTCTGAAGGGCATCCGGATAAAATTGCCGACCAAATTTCGGATGCGGTATTAGATGAAATTTTAAAACAAGATCCTAAAGCGCGCGTTGCCTGCGAAACCTATGTAAAAACCGGTATGGCGCTGGTTGGCGGTGAAATTACCACTTCCGCTTGGGTTGATATTGAGTATATTGCCCGTCAGGTAATTTGCGATATCGGTTACACTTCTTCCGAAATGGGCTTTGACGGCCATTCCTGTGCGGTATTAAACGGTATTGGTAAACAATCTTCCGATATTAACCAAGGGGTGGATCGTGACGACCCGTTAAACCAAGGTGCCGGCGACCAAGGGATTATGTTCGGTTACGCCACTAATGAAACCGAAGTGTTAATGCCGGCGGCGATTACTTATGCTCACCGTTTAATGGAACGTCAGGCTTGGGTTCGTAAAAACGGCACTTTGCCTTGGCTACGTCCGGATGCGAAAAGCCAGGTTACTTTAAAATACGAAAATAATAAAATCGTCGGTGTAGATGCGGTGGTACTTTCTACCCAGCATAGCGATAGCGTAACGCAGGAAGATTTGCATGAAGCGGTAATGGAAGAAATCATTAAACCGGTATTACCGGCAAAATGGTTGAGCAAAGACACCAAATATTTTATTAACCCGACCGGCCGTTTTGTTATCGGCGGACCCATGGGCGACTGCGGTTTAACCGGCCGTAAAATTATTGTGGATACTTACGGCGGTGCGGCTCGTCACGGTGGCGGCGCGTTTTCCGGTAAAGATCCGTCAAAAGTTGACCGTTCAGCCGCTTATGCCGCGCGTTATGTAGCGAAAAATATTGTGGCGGCAGGTTTAGCCGACCGTTGCGAAATTCAGCTTTCTTACGCTATCGGTGTGGCGGAACCAACATCCATTATGGTGGAAACCTTCGGCACCGGTAAAGTGGCTGACGAATTATTGGTTGCGCTTGTACGCGAACATTTTGATTTGCGCCCTTACGGGTTAATTAAAATGTTGGACTTAATTAAACCGATTTATCGCGAAACCGCCGCTTACGGGCATTTCGGTCGCGAACAATTCCCATGGGAAAAAACAGATCGTGCGGCGGAATTAAAAGCGGCGGCAGGTTTATAAAAACAGAAAATCCTCCTTTAAGGGAGGATTTTTTACGAGTTTAGGTTTTATCCGGCGGGAATTATCCTGCCGTTATTTTCCTGATAATTAAAAAGTGCGGTCGGATTTCTGCAATTTTTGTTAAATACTGCCGTTACCGTTATCTAAATGCGCACGAATGAACCATTGCAATTTTTCAAGCGCGCGGGTTTGCGCAACCAGCAAATCTTCACTAATCGGATCTAGCTCGCCATAATGCGCCAGAACGACACGGTGCGATTCAATATTGAAACTGTAGAATTTATCAATAATGCGTAAATGATCCTGCGCACTTGCCCGGCCTAACGGATATTCCGGCGTTTGACGATTTGCGACTAAATTACCGGATAAACCGTTCGGTGCAACGCCTAATGCCGCCATACGTTCGGCAATTTCATCAACAAAATCACGGACTTCGTCAACTTGCGAGTCCAGCATCTCATGTACCGCAATAAATTGCGGACCGACAACATTCCAGTGCGCATGTTTTAAAATTAACGCCAATTCGTTCAATCCTTGCAAACGGGCTTGCAGTGCCTCGGCAATGGAATGCCCGGTATTTACATCAATACCCGGTACGCTGTGCGTTGCGTTTTTATTAATATCCGCCGTTAAAGCCTGAGATTTTTCGGTTAAAGTTAATGATGGAAATGAAATGGTTTTTGTGTTCATAATATATTCTCCTCTGTGTTGTTGTGTTCTGTATTGTTGTGATTATTATGTGCAACTTTACTGCTGAAAGCTAATTGTTAAAAAAGATAGATTTAATAGATTTTATTTATTGAACTTTTATTATTAATTGAAAATAATTATTAAATTAAAGCGGGAAATTTTAAAAAAATTCACCGCACTTTATTCATATAGAGTAGGCTTGCCAGCTCTTTATTCATGTAGGGTGAGCTTATCAGCTCTTTATTCATGTAGGGTGGGCTTGCTAGCCCACCGATTACAGAAATAAATTGATATGTAGCGTAGCGGGATAACCGAGCGCCTGTTGGTTTTTGTTTGGTGGGCTGGCATCTCTTTATTCATGTAGGATGAGCTTGCCATCCCTTTGTTCATGTAGGGTGGGCTTGCCAGCCCACCAATTACAGAAATAAATTGATATATGGAGTAGCGGGATAACCGAGCGCCTGTTGGTTTTTGTTTGGTGGGCTGGCAAGCCCACCCTACCTAATGTATTCAATCCACCCTACCTAATGTATTCAATCCACCCTACCTAATGTATTCAATCCACTCTACCTTATGTATCCAGCCCTTCCTGCCTGTCAGCCTATATGAAAAGTGCGGTCAATTTTTCAAAATTTTTAAAATTTCCACCGCAGTTTTAGCCGAAAAGATGTTTTTGCTCTTGTTTAGATCTATACTAAAACGAATTTTTTATTCGGAATCCTTATTATGTCTGAAATCTCTCCAAATATTCCCACGCATGACGCTTTCGGCAGTTTGCTCGGTTATGCCCCCGGAGGAATCGCAATTTATTCTTCTGATTACGAAACCGCCGATAAAAACGAATACCCCGATGATGCCGCATTCCGTAGCTATTTAGGTCGCGAATACATGGGATACAAATGGCAGTGCGTCGAGTTTGCCCGTCGTTATCTTTATTTAAATCACGGCATGGTGTTTACCGATGTGGGCATGGCTTATGAAATTTTTTCGCTGCGTTTTTTGCGTCAGGTTGTCAATGATGCTTTAGTGCCGCTTCAGGCTTATGCAAACGGTAGCAAAAAGCCGCCTGAACCGGGTGCGTTACTTATTTGGCAAGAAGGCGGTGAATTTCAGGAAACCGGGCATGTAGCGATTATTACGGAAGTTTTTAACGATAAAATCCGCATTGCGGAACAAAATGTTATTCATTACCGCTTACCGAGCGGGCAGCAATGGACGCGGGAATTACCGATGTCTGTGACGGAGCAGGGATATATTTTGCATGATACTTTTGATGACACGGAAATTCTCGGCTGGATGATTCAGACTGATGACTCTACTTATAGTTTGCCGCAGCCGACGGCGGCACCGGAAAGCTTGGAAATTCATGCGGAACATATTGAAAATAAAGGGCAATTCGACGGCAAATGGCTGAATGAAAGCGATCCTTTCGAAAAGCTTTATGTGACGGCGATGAATGGTCACCAGGTGAGCCGTACGGATCAATATCGTTATTTTACTATTTCGGAAACGGCAAAACATGAATTAATTCGTGCAACGAATGAATTGCATTTAATGTATCTGCATGCCACCAATAAAGTGCTTAATGATGATAACTTGTTGAAATATTTTAATATTCCTAAATTATTATGGCCTCGGTTGCGTTTATCCTGGGAGAACCGTCGTTATCAGACCGTATCCGGTAGATTGGATTTTTGTTTAGACGAGCGGGGCTTGAAAGTTTATGAATATAATGCGGATTCCGCTTCCTGTCATGCGGAAGCCGGCGCTATTTTAGGGCGCTGGGCAAAGGTTGCGGGCTTGGATAACGGGGAAGATCCGGGCGCCCATTTGCGCAATGCTTTAGCTGATTGCTGGAAACATCGGGATAATACGCCTTTGGTGCATATTATGCAGGATAACGACAGCGAAGAAGATTATCATTCGATGTTTATGCAGTCCGCATTGCTGCAAGCAGGTTGCCGGACCAAAATTATTCACGGTACGGAAGGGTTACATTGGGACAAACGGGGACGATTGCTTGATGATGAAGATAACCAAATTCTAAGCGTATGGAAAACCTGGGCATGGGAAACCATGTTGGAACAACTCCGTGAAGACGCCACCGGCAGAGAAGTCGCGCCGCCGATTCGAACCGGTTATCCCGAAGACAAAGTGCGGTTAATTGATGTGTTATTGCGCCCGGAAGTGCTAGTTTATGAACCTTTATGGACGGCAATTCCGAGTAATAAAGCGATTTTGCCGGTACTTTGGTCATTATTCCCGAATCACCGTTATTTGTTGGAATCCGGCTTTGAGCTGACCCAAAATCTGATTAAAAACGGTTACGCGAAAAAACCGATTGCCGGTCGTCGAGGCGATAATGTAACATTGTTTGCCGATCAACACAGCCGCTTGGATGTAACGCACGGACGTTTTGGCAAGCAGGAACATATTTATCAGCAACTTTGGTGTTTGCCGAAAGTGGAAGAACAATATGTACAGATTTGTACTTTTATCGTCGGCGGGCATTACGGTGGCAGTTGCTTACGCTCGGATCCGAGCCGAATTATTGTGGGCGATAGCGATATGCAGCCCTTACGCGTATTAAACGATAAAGACTTTTTAGCAAAATAAGGATAATAAATGATAACGGTTTACGGTATTAAAAATTGCGATACGGTGAAAAAAGCCTTGAAATGGTTAACGGATAATAATATTGAGCATAAATTGCACGATTATCGTACGGACGGATTAGCTCCCGAATTTTTAATTAATGCGGAAGCACAGTTTGGCTGGCAGACGCTGGTGAATAAACGCAGTACCACATGGCGTAATTTAGACAGCCAAATCAGAGAGAATCTGGAAAAACATACCGCACTTTCAGTTCTCGCCGAACAGCCGACATTAATCAAACGCCCGATTATCCTGCAAGACGGCATCGCATTAATTGGTTTTAATATAAAAGAATATGAAAAAGCTTTTGGTTAATTACGTAGGGTAGGATTGCCAGCCCACCAATAATAAGTGTGGATGATATTATGCCAAATTATCGAAGAGATTTTTCACCGGGTGCAACTTATTTTTTTACCGTTGTTATAAATCAACGTAGTGACGGGCTTCTAATAAAATATATAAATGAGTTTAAGCAAGCTTATCAAGATGTTGTTTTATATTATCCATTTGAAACAATTGCACTAACAGTATTACCTGATCATTTTCATTTAATTATGCAATTACCAGAAAATGATTCAGATTATTCAAAAAGAATTTCCTCTTTAAAATATAATTTTAGTTCATTATTACCAACTTATTATCGTAATGTGAATTTGAGTCGTCAGTTCAAACGGGAAGCAGGTATTTGGCAACGGCGATTTTGGGAACATTTGATCAGAGATGACAGAGATTTGGATAATCATATTGATTACGTGTATTACAATCCTGTAAAACATGGTTATGTATCTCAAGTTATGGATTGGAAATATTCAACTTTTCATCGAGATGTTAAAAATGGGATTTTTGAATTAGATTGGGGAAGTTATATTTCTGAATCTGTCCGGAATTTATATTTGGATTAATTATAAAATCGGTGGGCTGGCAAGCCCACCCTACGCGTAAGAATAAAAAACAAACGAAAAACACAATGATTAATTTTGCACGGTATCCTATTAACTGTTTTTGATATAAAAGAATATAAAAAAACTTTTGGTTAATCGTATATCGTGTAGGGTGGGCTTGCCAGCCCACCGGCTACGAGTGAGAATAAAAAATAAATGAAAAACACAATTATCAATCTTGCACAGGATTTAATCCGTCGTCCTTCAATTAGCCCGGATGATCAAGGGTGCCAGCAGGTTATTGCAGAGCGTTTAGCAAAGTTGGGCTTTAACATTGAATGGATGCCTTTTAACGATACCATAAACCTTTGGGCTAAACACGGCGCTACTTCACCTGTGGTCGCTTTTGCCGGGCATACGGATGTAGTACCTACCGGCGATGAAAACCAATGGAATTATCCGCCGTTTTCCGCTCAAATTGTAGATGATATGCTTTACGGACGCGGTGCGGCGGATATGAAAGGCTCTCTTGCCGCAATGATTGTTGCTGCGGAAGAATATGTTAAAGCTAACCCGAATCATGCCGGAACGATTGCCTTATTAATCACGTCGGATGAAGAAGCGGCGGCGAAAGACGGTACGGTTAAAGTGGTTGAAAGCTTAATGGCACGCGGTGAAAATATTGATTATTGCCTGGTTGGCGAACCTTCCAGTGCGAAACAATTGGGTGATGTTGTGAAAAACGGGCGGCGCGGTTCTATTACCGGCGATCTTTATATTCAGGGAATTCAAGGTCATGTGGCTTATCCGCATTTAGCCGAAAATCCGGTTCATAAAGCAACGAAATTTTTAACCGAATTAACGACTTACGAGTGGGACAACGGCAATGAGTTTTTCCCGCCTACAAGTTTACAAATCGCCAATATTCATGCGGGTACGGGCAGTAATAATGTGATTCCCGGCGAATTATACGTGCAGTTTAACCTGCGTTATTGCACCGAAGTTACTGATGAGTTTATTAAAAATAAAGTGGCGGAGATGTTGCAAAAGCATGATTTGACATATCGTATTGACTGGAATTTATCCGGTAAACCTTTTCTAACCAAACCGGGAAAATTACTGAATGCCGTGGTGGAAAGCCTTGAATCCGTGGCGGGCATTAAACCTAAACTTGATACCGGCGGCGGCACCTCCGACGGACGTTTTATAGCGCTAATGGGCGCCGAGGTTGTAGAGCTTGGTCCGTTGAACGCCACAATTCACAAAGTTAACGAATGCGTAAGTTGCAGGGATTTGGCGACTTTAGGTGAGGTTTACCGACAAATGTTGGTGAATCTGTTGGGGAAATAATATGGGATTCGGCGCTGAAAACCTCACCGGCAAATCCCGTTCCCATTTGTTGAATTTGCCTTGTCCCTTATCAAATAATCATTTCTTGCAGCCGCAAGCGTTAAAGGCTTTTCAGGCATTGCAGAAAAGTGCGGTCAAAAACGGCTTTAATTTGCAGCCCGCCAGCACTTTCCGGGATTTTGCCCGCCAGCAATTGATTTGGAACGGTAAATTTAACGGCGAACGCAAGGTACATGATGATCAAGGAAATCCGCTGGATTTGACCGCACTTTCCTGTTGGGAAAAAGCGCAGGCTATTTTACGCTGGTCGGCGTTGCCGGGAGCAAGTCGTCATCATTGGGGAACCGAAATTGATTTTTTTGATCCCGATTTGTTACCGCAGCATCAACAATTGCAACTGGAACCCTGGGAATATGAGCAAGACGGTTATTTTTTTGAGTTGAGCCGGTTTCTGCAACAAAATTTACCGCAGTTTGATTTTGTTTTGCCTTTTATGCAAACGCCTAAAGGCAAAGAAATCGGGCGAGAACCCTGGCATATCAGTTATTTACCGTTGGCGGAGAAGCTGGAAAAGCAATTCACCCCCGAAATTTTGCTTAATGCCTGGGAAAATGAAGACATCGCAGGTCGCCAAACATTAATCGCCCATTTACCGGAAATTTTCGAACGGTTTATTTATTAAAATATTAGAAAGGCGCCATGTTGGGTCAGTTGTCTTGTAATCAACATTTACTTCTGCGCTAAGGTTTTCACCGTGTTAGCTATATTGACGGAATGGCTGATGGCGGAAATCACAGCGACACCATCGGTGCCTAAGCGACGTAATATCGCGGCGCTTTCCTCTTTAATTCCGCCTATGGCAACACAGGGTTTATCTATGCCCAATTGTCGGATTTGTCGAATAAAATTCATACCGACGACGGGCGAATGATCAGCTTTAGAATTTGTCGGGAAAATTGGGCCGACACCGAAATAATCAATATCCTGCCGATCTTTATTTGCTAATGCTTGTGCTAATGTATTAATTGATAATCCAATAATGGGTTTATTGCGGGCATTGCGCAAAATGGTTTCCACCGCTGTGTCTTTTTGCCCCACATGAATGCCGTCGGCTTGAATGGATAAGGCAAGCTCAACATCGTCATTAACAATAAAAGGAACCTGAAATTGCCGGCATAATTGCAGGCATTTAAGAGCTAATCGTCGTTTTAATTGGGGATCGCAAGCCAGAGATTGCTCGCCCTTTTCCCGAAACTGAAAGCAGGTAATGCCCGCTTCCAATGCCCGTTGCAAAATCGTCAGCAGATTTTCAGTCGGCTCCCCGGGTAAATGGCGGCAATCTTGCGAACCCGCAATAAAATAAACGGAAAGCATGGATTTAATCTTGTTCATTTTGATATGCCCAATGATTTGTCGGTCCGTGCCCGTGGCCGATATTTAACGGATGACCGATTGCCGCCGTAATGTAGCTTTTTGCCGTGCGAACCGCTTGTTCAACAGGCTTACCTTTAGCAAGTTCGGCGGTAAGGCAGGCTGAAAAGGTGCAACCGGTACCATGGGTGTGCGGTGTAGCGAAGCGAGGAGCTTCCAAGGTGAAATAGCCTTTTTGAGTAAAAACCCAGTCTTTGCAGAGCTTACTTTGCGAATTATTATGATGTCCGCCTTTGATCACCACCGTATTTGTGCCTAGTTCATGAAAAATTTGTGCCGCGTTGAAAATATCCGCTTCGTTTTTAATTTGAGTGCCGGTAATACGTTCCGCCTCGGGAATATTCGGCGTAATGAGGCAGGCTTTAGGCAGTATCAAATTTTTTAATGCGGCAACCGCACTTTGTTCTAAAAGTGTTGCGCCGCCTTTGGCGATCATCACCGGATCTAGCACAATATGAGAAAATTGATATTGTTCCAGACAGTCCGCCACACATTGAATAATTTCCGTATTGCCCAACATGCCGATTTTCACGGCGGAAATACTAAAATCCTTCGCAACCGCTCTCAATTGCGCCTGAATGCTGGCGAGGGGAATCGGGTGAATATCGAAAACACCCAGCGTATTTTGTGCGGTTACCGCGGTAATTACCGAAGTGCCGAACACACCGCGCATTTGAAAAGTTTTTAGATCCGCCTGAATACCGGCGCCGCCGCCACTGTCAGAGCCTGCAATAGTAAGCACTTGAGGGATAACCATTATTTTCTCCTTTATCGTTTAAAGAATAATTTAGTGCTGATGGATATTCAAAAAACAATGTTATTGAATAGCAAAGGCGTAAAACGGATATCGGGAGAATGGCAAAATAGCGGTGTGACAATGAGTTATTGAAAACCGAAAAGGCTTGCGGTTAGTTCCCTACGCCAGTATTAGCTGTTTCAGGTTCACGGGTATTATCTCAGCCGCAAAATGCAGCACCCCGACTAATGAGGATTAAGTTTAGAATGATTTAACAATGAAAACAAAACTTTTTATTCGAATTGTGAGCCTGGTCACTAAAAATGATATTCGTCCGTCGGTATTAAAGTGCGGTCATTTTTCGGCATTTTTCAAAAATCGCAAAAAAACGACCACACTTTTATCCGACGATTAAACTTTCCCTATCGCATTTCGAAAAGTTCTTGATGAAAACGACTCGCCGGCAATCCTTGTCGGCATAAATCTTTGCGTAAGGTATCGCCGAATGCTGAGATACCGCAATACCAAAAGCTTGTTTTGGTCAGGTCCTTCACCGTATTGATAATATCAGCTGAAGTCAGGCGACTTTGTTCGGCGGAGCAACGTAAATGCAGATTGATACCGGCTTCAGCCGATTTTTGTTGTAATTCCGCTATTAAAACGGGATCGCTTTCACGATAGCTATAAAACAAATCCACGGTTTGCTTATGTGTTGATTGCGCCAGTTCTTCCAAGCGAGCCATAAACGGCGTAATGCCGATTCCCGTGGCAATCCAGATTTGTTGTTGGGCATCATCGGCGAAGGTAAAACGCCCGTAAGGCCCTTCAATTAACAGCTTGTCATTTGCTTTCCAACGTTGTGCCAAGGTATCTGTGTAATCGCCCAGCGCCTTGATACAGAAACGGATATCCCGGCTGGCGGGATCCCAAGCGGACGCAAAGCTAAAAGGATGCGGTTTTTCCGTATCATTTAACGCGCGAACGAAGGCAAACTGCCCGGCTTTATGCCCTTGCCATGTCGGCACATTGACTGTTAAGTCCAGCCCGTCGATTTTCTGCAACGGACGTGCGGAACGAATAGTTCCCTGATAACGTATTTTTTTACCCGCCAGGTTAAACAGAATCAGCAGAGCGGAAACTGCTCCGACTGCAAGTAAAACCGCCGTTACCCAACCGATAGGTTGATGCCAATATTCGAATTTTATTAAAACTACGGAGTGGAACACCAGTGCAAGATAGGCAGCCGCCAGCCATTTATGAAATTTTACGAACCAGCGGTAAGGGATCTTTTTAACTAAAGAAACGATCATCAATATCAATGCAAGATAAAACGCCCATTCACCGATACTTTCGGCAATTCCGCGCATACCGCCCAGCCATTGTTCAAGCCCGGCGCCGGCATTTTGCCCTAAGCGCTGTCTTTGTCGCAAAGGTCTTTCCAACCAGCCCCAACCAACCATCCATTTGGTTCCGTGAGTGAACCAAAAGTGGGTAAGGGCGGTGATTAATGCGCTGATTCCCAACCATTTATGCAGCCGATAACCTTTGTCCAAACCGTTCAGATAATTCTCCAGCCATCTTGGGCGCGTCGCCAGCAACATTGCTATACTCATTAAGCTTATAGATAAAATTCCCGTGTATTGATTGACTACAAAACGGAAAGAAAAATAGGTGAAAGGCTCGGGAATTAAATCATCAGCAAGAAACCACAATGCGCTGATTCCGATTAAAACTCCCCACAATAAGAATTTTATGTTTTTCATTGTATCCTCCTTAGAATAAGGATTTAAACAGCAAAAATGTTCTTTTGAATAGGGCTTGTTGATGTTTTAAGTATATAAAATAAACAAAATTAAACGATTTATTATACCCAGCACGCAAGCGTACTGGGTTATGCATAGTTGAGCAGCTTTGCTGCTCCTAATTTCACAGCCCCAAAGGGGCGGAACTATGCGTACCCTAGTACGGCTTTGCCGTGCTAGGGTTTCAAAATTAAAATTTATACTTAAAAGATAAACAGCCTCTAGATTAAACAATCTTTTTATTAAGGGAATATTAAGGTTTGGTAAAATAAAAGGCGCATATAAGCGCCTTGAGAGAAATTATTCTTCAATAATAAAATCTTTGAGGTATTGATAAATCTCGCGGTAAGCTTTCGGCGGTTTATTTTGTTCTTTTTCTTTTTGAGCCGAACGAATTAAATTACGTAAATGCCGGCGATCCATTTGCGGATAATCAATCAATAACGCAACCAACCCTTCATCACCTTTGGAAACCAGTTCGTCCCGCATTAATTCCAGTTTATGCAACATTGCCTGCTGTTGGTTATGTTTATTTTCAATTTTATCCAATGCGTCCCGGATTGGTTCCACATCCGTATTACGCAATAATTTGCCGATATATTGTAACTGGCGGCGTTTGGCTTCTTTTACCGAACGGCGTGCCAATTCAACGGCTTCTAATAAGTTGCCGTCTAACGGAATTTTATCTAAGTTGGTTTTGGTTAAATCCACTAATTTTGCACCGAGTTTTTTGAGTTCTTCCGCATCGCGTTTAATCTCGCTTTTGCTTACCCAGATAATTTCTTCTTGCTCTTCCGTTTCCCAATCAAGTTCAGGCTTTTTGCCGCGTTTTTTCATTTTTTTCCCTTTCTACTGATATTTTGCGACATTGTAGCAAATAAGATAAAATGCCACAAATAAAGGTAGAATGAGGATTTTCTCATTTATAACACGTATTTATTAGTTGGGTGAACTGCCCATTTTATAAGGCAAATTATGGAAATTTCGCAAAATCAGACCGCACTTTTAAAACAACAAGAAAAAGCGTTGCGTGATGCCGTGAGCTATGCTGTCGAAATCGCTCAAAAAGCAGGCGCTTCCGCAGAAGTGGCGGTAACAAAAGTTAACGGATTATCGGTTTTGACCCGTTTAAAAGAAGTGGAAAACGTAGAATTCAACAATGACGGCGCATTAGGTATTTCCGTTTATTTAGGTCAACAAAAAGGTAATGCCTCCACTTCGGATTTAAGCAAGGACGCGATTAAAAACGCCGTTGAAGCCGCTTTAGCTATCGCAAAATACACCTCTCCCGATGAATGCGCGGGGCTTGCGGATAAAGAACTGATGGCGTTTGAGGCGCCGAGTTTGGCATTATACAATCCGGCGGAAGTGGACGTTGATCAGGCAATCGAATTGGCATTACAGGCGGAAACGGCGGCGCTGGATTATGATAAACGGATTGTAAACAGCAACGGCGCTTCCTTTAATTCACATAATGGCGTAAGAGTATACGGCAATAGTTACGGTATGCTGCAAAGTTATTTATCCAGCCGTTATTCAATTTCTTGCTCGGTATTGAGCGGTATTGATGATGAGCTCGAAAACGATTATGAATATACGGTTTCCCGCGATTTAAACGCGCTGGAAAGTCCGGTTTGGGTGGGCGAAAATGTGGCTAAAAAAGCGGTAGCACGCTTGCAACCACGTAAGATTACGACTCAGGAAGCGCCGGTAATTTTCTTAAACGATGTAGCAACCGGCTTAATCGGTTCCCTTGCGGGCGCCATTAGCGGTGGCAGCTTATATCGTAAAGCCAGTTTTTTATTGGATCATTTAGGTCGACAAATATTACCCGATTGGTTCCACATCAGCGAACGCCCTCATTTAATGGGCAGATTGGCTTCAACCCCTTTTGACAGCGAAGGAGTGAAAACACAGTCGCGTGAAATCGTTGAACAGGGTATTTTGCGCACGTATTTATTAACGAGTTACAGCGGCCGTAAATTGGGTATGCAAAGTACCGGTCATGCGGGCGGCATTCATAACTGGTTGGTTCGCCCGAATGCAAACGGCGGTTTGGATAGTTTATTGCGCCAAATGGGAAGAGGCTTGTTAGTGACGGATCTGATGGGGCAGGGGGTGAATATGGTGACCGGTGATTATTCCCGGGGCGCCGCCGGTTTTTGGGTGGAAAACGGCGAAATTCAATATCCGGTGGCGGAAATTACTATCGCAGGCCGGCTGAAAGATATGTTGCGCGATATTGTGGCAGTCGGCGATGATATTGAACAGCGTTCTAATATTCAGACAGGTTCGATTTTATTGGAAAGTATGAAAATTTCAGGTAATTAAGAATTATACCTTAAATGATAATAATTCTTATTGACAATAATAAACATTTCATTTAGTATAAAACCATCTGTTAAGAGTACGATTAAAGATAATTTGGTAGGTTATAGTTAGTCGGCATAGATAGCTCCGAACAGGTAGAGTAGAAAGTAAATTCGTTAGGGTACTAAAAAGGCCGGAGTGGTAAAACACCGGCCTTTTTTTATGTTATGATACTGCACTTCATCCGCCTTTTAGTATTGGAAATTATTTTATGAAAAAACATCATGTGGATATATTGATCTCGGAACAAGAGGTTAAAGCGCGAATTCAGCAGTTAGGCGCTGAAATCACCGCTTATTACCGGCAGCAGCAGGTTGAAAAATTAATTGTTGTCGGCTTGTTGCGCGGCTCGTTTATGTTTATGGCTGATCTCGTTCGGGAAATTAAATTGCCGGTGGAAATCGAATTTATGACTACCGCAAGTTACGGTTCCGGCATGACGACGAATCATGATGTAAAAATTACAAAAGATTTAGACGGCGATATTAAAAATCAGCACGTATTAATTGTGGAAGATATTATCGATACCGGCTATACCCTGGAAAAAGTGCGGGAAATTTTAAATTTACGCACCCCGGCTTCCCTCAAAATTTGTACTCTGTTAGACAAACCTTCACGCCGCGAAGTAGAAGTACCCGTCGATTGGATTGGATTCCGGATCCCGGATGAATTTGTAGTAGGTTACGGCATCGACTACGCACAACATCATCGTAATTTGGGTTATATCGGGAAAGTGGTGTTAGAGGAATAAATCTGACTTAACCGATGTAAAGTGCGGTCAAAAAATGAAAAGTTTTGCCGGGCATTTTAAATATAGAAGCCCGGCAAAATTGAAGTTTTAAGTGTAATTTTGTTAATGGTATTCAGGTTTAGGTGCCGCGGGTTTCCACATAGAGCGCATATAATGAGTGACCTGACGCCATAAAAACACGGTTGCGTTTCGATCCGCCGAAGCAGAGATTGGCGCAACGTTCGGGCAAATGAATATGTGCGATTTGTTTGCCTTGAGGATTGATAACAATTACGCCGTCCATATCGCCGGATAGTCCGTTTTGGCTGTTGTTGATACTGCCCCAGCCCGCCCAGATATTACCGTCTTCGTCTACGGCAATGCCGTCTAATGTGCCGTTTTCACCGCCGTCGAAAAAATGCGTTCTGTTGTTTAATTTACCGTCTGTGCTTACATCATAACGGAAAATTTCACGCAGGGCGGGTGTTTCGGAAAAACGTCCGACAATATACAGGTGTTTTTCATCGGGCGAGAAGGCAATGCCGTTCGGCATCAGCAAGTCATCTAATACGCGTTCTAATTTTTCTGTTTGTGGATCAATGCGATACACTGCCGTCGGCTGCTCGGCTTTTGCTTTTTCTCCTTCATAATATCCGTTAATGCCGAAAGTAGGATCGGTAAACCAGATTGCTCCGTTGGATTGTACTGCAATATCATTCGGTGAATTCAGCGGTTTGCCCTCAAAACTATCTGCCAGTACGGTGACGGAACCGTCATATTCGGTGCGGGTCAGGCGCCGGGTTAAATGCTCGCAAGCCAGTAACCGTCCTTGTTTATCGCGCGCCAGCCCGTTTGAGTAATTGGCATTTTCGCGAAATACTGCGGTTTGTCCGGTGATATTGTCATAACGCATAATACGGTTGTTAGGAATGTCAGAAAATAATAAGTATTGCCCGTCACCAAACCAAACAGGTCCTTCCGCCCAACGAAATCCCGTAGCCAAGCGTTCTACGCTTGAGGAATAAAGGCGATATTTATTGAAAGAGGGATCCGACACTTCAATGAGTGGATCGGGATAACGCGGGCTAAGGATTTCAGGCGATGTAATTTCACATTGTTTGGCGAGTGTACTGCCCGTAACCGATAACAATACGCTACCGGCAAGCGTGCGTAATACGCTCCGGCGTCTAAAATTGATTTCGTTATATTGAATTTGTGCATTTGTTTGCTTCGATTCATTCATAGCAATCTCCCATTTGATAAACAAGAAAATCTTTGTTTAGTATAGAAGTTGCAAGGAAAGAGAACATTGATAATTTAACAAAATAAACAGATTTGGTTGCTTAATTTTTGAGCGATTGCACGATGTGTTGTGAACGGGATCACAGAAAAGGGGAATTAAAAGCTAAAAGTGCGGTAGAAAATTTAAAAGTTTTGTACAAACATTTGCTTTTGGGCATTGGTTCCGCAAAAATCTCGAGAGACTGAGCAAAACTTTTGAATTTTCTACCGCACTTTTTTGTTTTGTTATTTCATTACAATAATAGCAAAGACAAAATATAAACGGTGATAATACCTACGATCCCCATGATGAAGGTCATTAGGGTTTGGGTTTTATAACCTTGCTGTGCCGTCATTTTACCGAAATTTGTTACTACCCAGAAATAACTGTCGTTGGCATGTGATACGCACATCGCTCCGGCTGCAATGGCCATCACGCAGAGCGCTGCGGCAATTTCTGAAGTCAGCCCGAGTACGCTCATTAACGAATCCCCGGCACTGTACATGCCCATAATTGAGGCGGTAGTGATAATCGCCACGGTAGAACTGCCTTGTGCCGTTTTCAGCACCGCGGAAATAATAAACGGGAAGAAAATGCCGGTAGTGCTGATAATATGCGCGTTTTGTTTAATATAATCCACAAAACCCGCTTCAGTGATGACTTTTCCTAGTACGCCGCCCGCCGCAGTAATAAACAGAATAGGACCGACTATTTTTAAGGTTTCGTTGGTTAATTCATTAAACTCCGTTATTTTTTTGGTTTGTAACAGCAGAAAAACGGAAAAGATAACCCCAATAGCTAAAGCTATAATCGGAGTACCTAAAAACTGAATAATTATTCCCGTATTGCTGCCGATCTCCGCGATTTTTGCAATAGAGCCTAATGCCATGAAAACAATCGGCATTAAAATTGGCGCAAGACTTAAAAATTTGCCGGGCAAAATGCCGTATTGTTTAAGTAATTGTTCATAGTTTTTGACGATGGCAGCGTCTGCCTGAGCTTCTTCATCAAGGGTTACCCGTTTGCCGATATATCCGGCAAAGAAATAAACGGCTGTCAGTACCGGAATGGATACTACAACCCCCATGATAATAACGAGCAGTAAATTGGATTCTAATCCCAATGCGCCGGCCGCCGCAATAGGACCGGGGGTTGGCGGAATAAATACGTGAGAGGCGTATAAACCGCCGCTTAATGCCACCGCCGTAGCCACGGGATTGGCGGCGATTTTTTTATACAGCGCTTCACGAATCGGATTCAGTACCACAAATCCGCTGTCGCAAAAAACCGGGATTCCCACAATTGCGCCCATAATAAGCATGGCCAGTTCGGGGTGTTTTTGCCCTACAAGTTTAACCACCATATCGGCAAGCTTCAGAGCTGCGCCGGTTTTTTCCAGGATAGTGCCGATAATTGCGCCGAAAATAATTACAATACCGATACTTTTAAAGGTGCTGCTAAAGCCGTCACCAATCATCCCGGGAATTTTATTCAGCTCAATACCGGCAACTAAAGCAAGCGCCAGCGAAATGGTCATTAGCGAAAGAAAAGGGTGAACCTTTAGTTTGGATATCATCCAAATCATGATAATAATCGCGATAATAAAGCTAATAATCAGGGAAATGCCGCTCATAAATACCTCCTGCTATCAGATTGAACTCCGAAAATGATAGCAAGTTTCCGGAATTCGTTTTGTGATCTCAATCGCGAAACGAAAAACCGTTGAAAATTGACCGCACTTTACACAATATCCAAATGTATTCTATGGGTCGGGGACGGAAATGCATTGTTCAGACGAGCAAGTTGCTGCTGTGTTAGTTGCATGTCTAAACAGGCGATATTTTCCTTCATATGTCGAACTTGTCCCGCTTTGGGAATGGCGATCATATTAGGTTGCGCCAGTACAAACAACAGCAATAACTGATATGGCGTACAGTTGAGCTCTTCAGCGATCGTTGTGACTTCCGGGTGACGAAGTAAGTTGCGTTGTAATGAACCGGCCTGAGCAAGCGGGCAGTAGGCGACGGTGGGTATGGCAAGTTTGTCCTGATAAGGTTTTAAGGCGTATTCAATACCGCGCGAACCCAAGTGAAACAGAACTTCATTTAACTGGCATTGATTGCCGTTTGGTAAGGCAAGCAATTCCTGCATATCTTCCAAATCGAAATTAGACACGCCCCAGGCTTTAATTTTACCTTTGTTTTTTAATGCTTCCAGGCATTCGACGGTTTCCGCTAGCGGTGTTGTGCCCCGCCAGTGGTAGAGATACATATCAAGATAATCGGTGTTGAGTGCTTTTAAAGAATTATTACAGGCCTGCTCAATTTTACGTTTATTAGCATTGTTCGGTAAGACTTTGGAGATGAGGTAAAGCGAGTTTCTGTCATAAGGCGCAATAGCTTCGCCAATAAGCCGCTCGGCGCGGCCATTACCATACATTTCCGCGGTATCAATGAGATTTATGCCGTGCTCAATACCATAACGCAATGCAGCGATTTCTTCCTGACGATAATGCGCATTATCTCCTATAAACCAGGTTCCCATGCCAAGTAAGGTCAGTTTATCGCCATTTTTTAATGTGATTTTTTTCATACTTTCTCTATTCTGTAAACAAATTTGCCGACATTGTATGATGCCGGCAAAGGGGATTAAAGATTGATTAGCGAACTAAACAAATTTTTATGAGTTAAATTTTACATAAAGATATTAAAGATCAGTACCAGCGCCAAACAGGAGAAAGCACCGATAAACGAAACCATGGTTTTAGCCATAAATTGATCTTTTACTTCTTTCAAACCGTATAGACCATTGAATACCCAGAAACCGCTGTCGTTAAAGTAGCTGAATGATACCGCACCGGCACAGGTTGACATGGCAACTAAAGTCGGATTTAAACCTAATTGCGGTACAAGCGGGGCGGCCAGGGTGGCGGCTGTAATTAAAGCGACGGTGGCGCTACCCAGCGCAATACGCATTAGCGCGGCAATTACAAATGGAATCAAAATACCCGGGATACCGACGGTCAGAACCGCTTCACCTAAGGCATTACCGATACCAGCATCGCGCACAACATAACCTAACGCACCGCCCGCACCGGTGATGAATAAAATCATACCAGTGGATTTTACTCCGTCTTCAATGGCTTTGTTGGTTTCCGCTTTAGAAAGACGGCGACCTAAACCATAAAGAGCGATTAAAAGACCGATGATCAATGCAATAATTGGATGGCCTACTATTTTTAACAAATCGGCAAAACCATTTTCGATTTTCAGGAAATTAACGGTGGTATTACCTAAAATCAAAATTAAAGGAATTACGATAGGTGAAAATGACAGTCCGGCACCCGGCAGATTCTTATCTTTATAAATCTGTTCTACATTTTCAATGGATTTAATGTATTCCTCTTTAAATTCCTTGCGTTCAAAGTCGGTACCGTCTTCGTTAGGAATCTGATAGATTTTTTTACCGAGCCATTTTGCGTATAGCGTAGACATTACCAAAGTCGGAACCGTTAATATCATCCCCCAAATAATCATCATCCCCATATCGATATCTAAAATACCGGCAACCGCTAACGGACCCGGTGTCGGCGGAATAAATACGTGCGCTAATTGCAGACCGGTTGCCATGGCTAAACCGAGCCCGATAACGCTTTTACCAGTCATACGGGATAAGGATCTGGCAAGCGGGGTTAAAATAATCAAACCGGAATCGGCAAAAACGGGAATGGCAACCACATAGCCCGTTAAGGCTAAAGCCCATTCTTCCTTGGCTTTACCAATCAATTTGATAATAGAGAAAGCCATCTGTTCGGCAGCGCCGGATTTTTCTAAAATTGCGCCCATCATGACGCCGAGACCGATAATAATACCGGTACTGCCCAGCGTACTACCGAAACCTTTAGTGACTGAACTAATCACTTCGGCAAAAGGTAAACCGCCTATCAGACCGGTGGTTAACGAGGCGAGAATTAAAGCAACAAAGACATGGATTCTTGTCTTCATTGCCAGTATTAAGAGAAGTGCAATACCGATAGCCAAACCGATAAGCATTTGCGACATACTAGCTGCAGTTTCCATTTTTTACTCCTTTATTAAAGGGTACAGGTCAAGTTTCAACCGGACGGATTTGCCGTAATTTTTCATTGAATACTTAACCCGTATATCATCTGTTTTAAAATCAAAGCGAGTTTTTAACGTACCAGGCAAGGGCGTTTATTATCAAATGTCCAGCCCGGAATTAAGAATTGCATCGCCATTGCATCGTCACGCGCACCTAAACCCATTGATTTATATAGCTCGTTAGCTTTCATAACCTGATCCATATCAATTTCAATACCTAAACCCGGTTTTTTCGGTACTTCAACCAAACCGCCTTTAATTTGCAACGGTTCTTTGGTTAAACGTTGGTTACCTTCCTGCCAGATCCAGTGAGTATCGATTGCGGTAATATCACCCGGCGCGGCAGCCGCTACATGGGTAAACATAGCAAGTGAAATATCAAAGTGATTGTTAGAATGCGAACCCCAGGTTAAGCCCCATTCGTTACACATTTGCGCCACGCGAACGGAACCCTGCATTGTCCAGAAGTGAGGGTCGGCAAGCGGGATATCCACGGATTGCAATGAAATGGTATGTCCCATTTGACGCCAGTCGGTGGCAATCATATTGGTTGCCGTCGGTAAACCGGTGGCACGACGGAATTCCGCCATAATTTCGCGGCCAGAATAGCCTTGTTCCGCCCCGCACGGGTCTTCGGCATAGGCCAATACGCCTTTTAATTGTTTACCGATTTTAATCGCCTCATCTAATGACCAGGCACCGTTAGGGTCAAGGGTTATACGGGCTTGCGGGAAACGTTTTGCGAGTGCGGTCACTGCTTCCGCTTCTTCAAAGCCGTCTAATACGCCGCCTTTTAATTTAAAGTCGTTAAAACCATATTTTTCATAAGCCGCTTCGGCAAGACGAACGACGGATTCCGGTGTCATCGCTTCTTCATGACGAACACGGTACCAGTCGCACGGATCGTTTTCCTGACTTTGATAGGCGAGATTGGTTTTTTTGCGATCACCGACAAAGAATAAATAACCCAGCATTTCAACGGCGTCACGTTGTTGACCGTCGCCTAATAATGAAGCTACGGTCACGCCTAAATGCTGACCCAACAAATCCAGCATGGCCGCTTCGACGGCGGTTACCACGTGAATAGTGGTACGCAAGTCGAATGTTTGTAAACCGCGACCGCCTGCATCACGGTCATTAAAAGTTTGGCGAACGGTATTCATTACATTTTTGTATTCGCCCAGAGTTTTGCCGATAACCAACGGTTTGGCATCTTCCAATGTTTGGCGGATTTTTTCACCGCCCGGCACTTCGCCGATACCGGTATTGCCGCTGTTATCTTTTAAAATCACGATATTGCGCGTGAAATACGGACTGTGCGCACCGCTTAAATTTAATAACATACTATCGTGACCGGCAACCGGGATAACCTGCATTTCTGTAATAACTGGAGTGCTCATAGTAGATCCTCTTTATTGTTTGTAGTTTAAGATTAAAATCGGATAAAAGTGCGGTAAGTTTTCCGCAAATTTATTTGTTTTCGGCAATTGCTCTTTTTCAGAGTGCTTGCAATCAACATTACAACTTGGTTTATCATTTCACTAATGAATTTCAATAGGGGCATTATAGAAAATTAGCTTGTTTTTGGTATCCGGCGATTATCAGAAGATAAAAGGCTGAAATGCATTTTTATTTGTGCATATGCCTACATTAATGTGATGAAGATCACAAAAATACCTATTTTTAGACGGATTTTGTCTATTTTATAAAAAGAGAATCACATTCAATTGGTCTGAAATTTAGAGCGAATAGTGCGGATGCACATAATAAGTGATTTTAGATAAAATATTTTTGTGATGATATACAGTGTTTGTTTGAAGAAAAGATTTTAGACTTTTTCACAAATCTTGAACCACTTAAATAAAGGAAACAGGTTATGAACGAAAAATATGTACCTAATCAATTTCGTCAGAAATTATTAAAAGGAGAAACGTTAATCGGATGTTGGTGTGCATTAGGCAATCCGATTACGGCTGAAGTATTAGGTTTAGCCGGTTTTGACTGGCTATTGTTTGACGGCGAGCATGCGCCGAATGATGTGCTTTCTTTTATTCCTCAGTTAATGGCGGTAAAAGATAGTGCCAGTATGCCGATTGTCCGAGTTCCTAAAAATGAACCTGTGATTATCAAACGTGTGTTAGATATTGGTTTTTATAATGTTTTAGTGCCTTATGTCGAATCTAAAGAGGAAGCGGAGGAAGCCGTTTCGGCAACGCGTTATCCGCCTGAAGGCATTCGCGGCGTATCGGTAAGTCATCGTAATAACGGTTATGCGACTATTCCTGATTATTTTAAAGTGATCAATGACAATATCGGTGTAATCGTACAGATTGAAAGCCAGAAAGGTGTGGATAATGTCGATGAAATTGCAGCGGTAAACGGTGTGGACTGTTTATTTGTCGGACCAGGTGATTTATCTGCGGCATTGGGTTATTTAGGGCAACCGAATCATCCGGAAGTACAAAAAGTCATTCAGCATATTTTTGCTACGGCGAAAAAACACGGTAAACCATGCGGTATTTTGGCACCGGTTGAGGCTGACGCGCGCCGTTATCTTGAATGGGGCGCAACCTTTGTTGCCGTCGGCAGTGATTTAGGCGTATTCCGCGGCGCAACAAAAGCATTAAGTGAAAAATTCAAAGGTTAAAATCTTTGAATAGACGGATTTAGCTAAACCCGTGGGGAGTATTCTCTACAATTAACGTTAATTAAAAGAGGTAAATATCATGAAAATCGGATTTATTGGTCTTGGTATTATGGGAAAACCAATGAGTAAAAATTTGATCAAAGCAGGTCATTCATTGGTTGTATTGGATTTTAATAAAGCGGCTGTAGATGAAATTGTTGCTTTAGGCGCAACAAGCGCAGCGACGCCAAAAGAAGTGGCCGAACAAGTCGAAGTCGTGATCACTATGCTGCCAAATTCACCACATGTTAAGACCGTCGTTTCCGGTGAAAACGGTTTGATTGAAGCGCAAAATACCAATTATGTATTTATTGATATGAGTTCTATCGCGCCATTAGCAAGCCGTGAAATTTATGCCGAATTAGAGAAAAAAGGCATTGATATGTTAGATGCGCCGGTGAGCGGAGGCGAACCTAAAGCGATAGACGGCACATTATCCGTAATGGTTGGCGGTAAAAAAGATGTATTTGATAAATATTATGACGTTATGAAAGCAATGGCCGGTTCCGTGGTTTATACCGGCGATATCGGTGCGGGTAACGTCACGAAATTAGCCAATCAGGTCATTGTCGCATTAAATATTGCCGCTATGTCGGAAGCCTTTATGCTGGCAACTAAAGCCGGTGTTGACCCAGAATTGGTTTATCAGGCGATTCGCGGCGGTCTGGCAGGTTCTACCGTTTTAGATGCAAAAGCGCCTATGGTATTGGATCGTAATTTTAAACCGGGCTTCCGTATTGATTTGCATATTAAAGATCTTGCTAACGCATTAGATACTTCTCACGGCGTCGGCGCCAATCTTCCGTTAACATCTGCGGTAATGGAAATGATGCAATCATTACGTTCGGCCGGTGATGATAAATTGGATCACAGTGCATTGGCTCGCTATTATGAGCGTTTAACTGGTACGGAAATCAAACGTTTTTAATTAGATGAAAAGGAGCGAATAGTCGCTCCTTTAAAACCTTATTTAAAACAGCAATAAAAGTGCGGTTAATTTTATTGTTATTTTAAGTATGGTTATTAAAAAATTATAATGGAGCGAGATAGGATGAAAATTGTCATTGCGCCGGATTCTTATAAAGAAAGCCTTTCAGCTATGAATGTCGCTAATATAATTGAAAAAGGATTTAAACAAATTTTTCCTGATGCAACATATGTAAAAGTGCCTGTGGCCGATGGTGGTGAGGGTACCGTAGATACGATGGTTGAAGCGACAAACGGGAAAAGAATAGAGTTGGATGTTGTAGGGGCGCTGGGTTCTCAACAAAAAGCATTTTGGGGCATATCTCATGATAATTCTGTCGCTTTCATTGAAATTGCCGCCGCATGCGGGATTGAACAAGTCCCCATGGAAAAACGGAATCCGTTAATTACCACCACATACGGTGTCGGTGAGTTGATCCTGTCGGCACTGGATTCCGGAGTTCGCCATTTTATTGTTGGATTAGGCGGTAGTGCTACCAATGACGGTGGTGCGGGTATGCTGCAAGCCTTAGGAGTGAAATTGCTGGACGAACAAGGTAAATCCTTAGGTTATGGCGGTGCGGAACTGGCTCGTCTGTCTAAAATTGATTTTTCAACAATGGATTGCCGTTTAGCGGAATGTAAGTTTGATGTGGCTTGCGATGTGACTAACCCGTTAGTTGGAGAAAATGGCGCATCTGCAACTTTTGGACCGCAAAAAGGTGCTACGCCACAAATGGTTAAGCAATTAGATGAGGCTTTAAGCCATTATGCGGATATTATTAAGCAAGATTTAAATATCGATGTGAAAGATTTACCTGGGTCCGGTGCGGCCGGCGGTTTAGGTGCCGCTTTTGCCGGCGTGTTAAAAGGCGAGCTTAAAAGCGGTATCGGTATTATTACTCAATTACTTGATTTAGAAAGTAAAATAAAAGATGCCGATCTGGTTATTACCGGAGAAGGGCGTATCGATCATCAGAGTATTAATGGTAAGGTACCTGTCGGTGTAGCGGCTATCGCAAAACGCTATGATCTACCGGTAATCGGGATTGCAGGAAGTTTAGGAAAAGATATCCATGTGGTTTATGATTATGGCTTAGATGCGGTATTTAGTGTACTTAATAAAGTTTGTAGCCTGCCGGAAGCGTTGGATCCTACCAATGCGGCGGAAAATTTGGAAATTACCGCGAGAAATATTGCAGCGACACTTAAGATGAAAATTTCATAAGGATTTATATTATGTCAACTTACCTATTAGATGCGAAACTTGCGCAAAAAATTGTGCAACGGACAATGGATATTATTGACTGCAATATTAATATTATGGATGCCAAAGGCAAAATTATTGCTAGTGGCGATGTAAATAGAATAGGTGAGATTCATGATGGCGCTTTATTAGTTTTATCACAAGGACGCGTGGTGGATATTAATGAAGCGGTTATTCACAGTCTGCACGGTGTGCGGCCCGGTATAAATCTGCCGTTGAGAGTTGACGGCGAAATAGTCGGTGTTATAGGTTTGACAGGAGAACCGACAACATTAAAAGAATTTGGCAAACTTGTTTGTATGACTGCGGAAATGATGCTGGAACAGGCTCGTTTGTTCAATATACTTGCCCAAGATACCCGCCTGAAAGAAGAACTTGTCCTTAATTTGATTAATACGGATAAAATTACGCCAAGCATTGTAGAATGGGCTAATCGCCTAGGCGTTGATCTTTCTATCCCCAGAGTTGCCTGCATCATTGAAGTGGATAGCGGGCAGCTTGGTATTGAGAATGCGCGTTCAGAGTTACAAAATTTACAGACTTTACTTAAAATACCCGAACGCGATAATTTAGTTGCCGTACTTTCATTGACGGAATTAGTCGTATTAAAACCTGCATTAAATAGTTTCGGGCGTTGGGAAGTTGATGACCATCTGGAGCGAATTAATCAGTTACTTTCCCGAATGAATGAGAAAGCAAAACTAAATGTGCGCATTTCATTGGGTAATTATTTTACAACGGAAGATAGTATCTCACTTTCTTATCATACGGCAAAAACGACGTTAACTATTGGTAAAGCCCGTTATCCGAAACAGCGAATTTACAATTATCAGGATCTTATTTTACCTGTATTGCTTGATCAATTACGTGATGGCTGGCAAAAGGAAGAATTAGAACGACCTATTAAGAAATTAAAATTAATGGACAATAATGGTGTGTTATTAAAGACTTTATTGGCATGGTTTGAAAATAATATGCAAACTATTGCAACAGCGAAGGCGCTTTATGTACATCGTAATACCTTAGAATATCGTCTGAATAAAATTGCCGATTTAACCGGTTTAGACTTAAATAGTACGGATAACCGCTTTTTACTTTATATGGCGCTACACGTAGCCGTTTAACTACATAATCTCTAATTTTAAATATTCTGTTCAAATATCATAAAAAAATACCGCACAAAAGTGCGGTATAAATTTTTGGAATTTTATCAGGTCACCGGAGCCGGATTAAATACCGATAATTGATTGTATAGTCCCCATCTATCAGACCAGGTCTGTTTACGGCCGCTTGCCACGTCAAGAATTTCATGGAAGATTCTCCAACCGACTTGTTCTATCGTTTCTTTACCTGTTGCGATGGTACCGGTATCAATATCTATTAAATCAAACCAGCGGTTTGCCAAATCCGTGCGGGTGGCTAATTTAATCACCGGTACGGCTTTTAAACCATAAGGCGTGCCGCGACCCGTTGTAAACAATTGAACCGTGATACCCGAGGCTAATTGTTGGGTACCGCATACAAAGTCACTGGCAGGCGTCGCCGCATAGATTAGCCCTTTTTTAGTCGGGCGTTGACCAGGTGAAAGCACTTCAACAATATTGCTGGAACCTGATTTAGCGATAGAACCTAACGCTTTTTCCACTACGTTTGCCAACCCGCCTTTTTTATTTCCGGGAGATGGGTTTGCGCTACGATCCGTTTGGCCCATATCAAGATAATCATCATACCATTTCATTTCTTCTAATAGACGTTTACCTACTTCAACGGTTTCTGCTCGCGGTGTTAGAAGATGAATGGCATCGCGCACTTCCGTTACTTCGGAGAACATAAAGGTCGCGCCCGCACGAACGAGTAAGTCTGCGGCAAAACCGACTGCCGGATTAGCCGTTACGCCTGAGAATGCATCAGAACCGCCGCATTGGCCTCCGACCACCAAATCAGATACCGGGCAGGTTTCACGTTTACGCCGGTTGAGTTTTTCTAAATGTTGTTTAGCCGTTTCTAAAATTTCTTTAATCATGGCTTCAAAACCGACATGCCGTTCATCTTGTAAGCTCATAATGGTGGCATCTTTTAATTCGATTGGATAAGTATCGACAGTCCCTTCGAGTAAACGTTGCGGCTGTAATTTTTCACATCCTAAACCGATTACCATTATTTCCCCGCCAAAATTAGGGTTCAAGGCGATATTATGAATGGTTCGAATAGGCACGATTGCCGCAGGCGCATTAATTGCTACTCCGCAACCATATAAGTGGTTTAAGCCTACAACGCCGTCCACATTGGGATATTGAGGCAATAATTCTTTTTCGATGATGTTTACGACATAATCGACAACACCCGCAACGCAATGGACGCTGGTAGTGATGCCTAGCATATTTTTAGTACCCACGCTGCCGTCTTTATTGCGATAACCTTCAAAGGTATATCCTTCTAATGGTTCTAATTTCGGTGCTTTACGCGTCGCTAGCGGCAATGTTTCTAGCGGCGGAGCTTTAGGTAAAGTAACGAGGGATTCGTCAATCCATGAACCTTGTTTAATATCTTTTACTGCGTAACCGATAATTTCTCCATAGCGAATAATTTCGGAATCTTTTGGTATGTCTACAAGAGCGACTTTATGCCCTTGAGGTATATGCTCAATTAATGTTACACCGTCTTCAAATTGAGAACCTGCAGGCAAACCATTACTATTTACAACGATAGCAACATTGTCTGTAGGATTGACTTTAATATATAACGCTTTTTGCTGCGTATTCATATAATTTTCTCCCACAATTAAAATATAAAGCTAATTTTTCATTTCCATTTTTGCTAAAAAATAATAATAAAGCATTGTGCATAAGCCTAATAATATTTTATATACAAATGATAATATTGGAGAAATTACAAATATTTATGATAAATAGGTGGACTTTATAGTTGAGTATATAGTTGCTATCAGTCAACAAATAGCAACTATATAAATAAGAAGGTGAATTTATAACCCAAACAATCCCGGTAAAAATAACGATAATTGCGGGATATAGGTGACCATCAATAAGGTGATGACCAACACGGCAAAGAAAGGCAACATAGGTTTGATTAAATCTTGTAGTTTTACACCGGAAACGGAGCAGCCGACAAATAATGCGCTACCGACAGGCGGGGTACATAAACCGATACAGAGATTGAAAATCATCATAATGCCGAAATGGACGGGGTCCATCCCCAATTCTTTGACAATAGGTAAAAAGATAGGGGTAAAGATTAAGACGGCGGGGGTCATATCCATAAAGATACCGATAACTAATAATAACATATTGATGATTAATAAAATCACAATCAGATTATCGGATACGCTGATTAATAACTCGTTAACCATATAAGGAATATCGGCGTTAGTCATCGCCCAGGACATGGCGACGGAGACACCGATGAGGAACAGCACGATAGAGGTGGTGACAATGGCGTCCAAAATGATTTTCGGCAATTGAGTTAACTTAATTTCACGATAAATAATGACGGAAAGTATAAAGGTATAGACTACGGCAATGGCGGAGGCTTCGGTAGCGGTAAAGACGCCGCCTAAAATCCCGCCCATGACGACCACCACCATTAATAGGCTTGGAACGGCATCTAAGGAATATTTAACCACTTCGGCAAAGGTCGGTTTATCCGATACCGGATAACGGCGTTTTCTTGCAATGATATAATTCATCGCCATAATCCCGAAGCCCATTAAAATACCGGGCACATAACCGGCCATAAAGAGGGTGGCAACGGAAATGCCGCCGGCAGTTAATGCATAGACAATCATGACATTGGAGGGCGGAATCAATAATCCGGAGATACAGGAAGAGACATTAATGGCGGCGGAATAAGCCGGGTCGTAGCCGGCTTTAGCCTGTAACGGCGCCATAGTACCGCCTACGGCGGCGGCAGCGGCTACGGCCGACCCGGAAATCGAGCCGAACATCATATTCGCCATCACATTGGTATGCCCCAGGGAGCCGGGAATACGACCGACTAAAATTTGAGAGAAGTTAATTAACCGGGTGGCAATCCCGCCGCTATTCATCAGTGAGCCGGCGAGAATAAAAAACGGAATGGCAAGCAAGGAAAAACTGTCTAATCCGGTGGCGATTTTTTGTCCGGAGACAATTAAGGTGGTCTCAAAAGGTAACATGAATGCGGCGGCGGCCAAGGTAGCAATCTGTAGTGGTCAACTAATTTAACAGTCTCCGATAAGTTGTTTTTGCTAAAATCGGAGATAGACCTTGATTATAGCTATGTGGGCGAATGTGATTATAATACATCACATATTCTCTCACATCGTTTACAGCACTTTCAAAATCACTATAACCCCCTTTCAGCATCCATTCATATTTAAAACTCCGAAACCAACGCTCCATCGGCGCATTGTCCCAACAGTTACCACGACGGCTCATACTTTGTGTAAGCCCATGTTTCTTAACTGAATCAGTAAAGATTTCACTGCCATAAATACTACCTTGGTCTGAATGGAACAACATTCGCTCCGTGCGTTCAATATTCAGCATCGCATGATTCAGTGCATCTTTAACCAGCTCACTATCATGATAGCGACTTAGCTTCCAACCGACGACTTGACGATTTAATAAATTAATTACCACTGCTAAATAGCACCATATCCCATTGATTTTTATATAGGTCGTGTCACCACATAGCACGGTCGTTTGGCTATCAGGCGTAAATTCTCGACTTAGTATATTCTCAAAAACTTGACTGTTTCCTTTACTAGGATTGCGCCATTTTTGCGGTTGCTTACTAAATAATCCTTGCTTATTCATTAACTTACGAATTAAATACAACCCCACAAAAATACCTTTCTCTTTCAAATGCGATTGAATCGTTCGTTTGCCTGCTGAACTTCGGCTTGCATCAAAAATTGCCTTGATTTCAACGGCTAAAGCTGTGTGTTTCGCTGGCTTTTTGGCTGTGCGCAAATGGGCGTAGTAAGCACTTTCAGACACGCTAAATAGCTCACATAACCGGTTGATTCCTCGCGATTTTAACGTCGTAATGACTTGGTATTTTTGTTTTCGAGTGACATTAAAATCGCTGTAGCCTTTTTTAAAATGGCCTTATCTTCTTCAAGTTCTTTAATACGATTTTCAAGTTCTCGAATTCGTTGTTGTTCTGGGCTAATTGGCTTTGAACCAGCTAAAACGTAACCTTGTTGCTCCGCTTGAACTTGACTTATCCAGCGACGAAGTGCTGTTTCACCCACACCTAACTCTCGGCAAGCTTGAGAAACTGAATATCCTCGTTCAGTCACTAATTTTACTGCTTCAGCTTTATATTCTGCGCTAAATGTTCTTCTCATAATATTTCCTCATTTGTGATGTTATTTTATCACTTATTGAGGACTGCGGAATTAGTCTACCACTACAATCCCGATAGAAAAAGAAATCGGCACGCCCACAAACACCAATACAAAGAAAGAGAAAAACATCACGGCGGGAACAAACCATTCCCAAGATAATAACGCATCCATCAGTCATACTCCTTTAAGGAATGAAGATTATCAATGAAGAACAAGATGCTGTAAAACAGCATCAACAAGCCGCTTAAAGGCAGGGCGAGATAAATATAGGCCATGGGAATCTGCATGGAAGGAGAAAGCTGGCCGGAGGCATAGACGTTAGAAATTAAGGTGAGTCCGCCGAAAATCATCACACCGAGAGAAAAGCCCATAATACAGAAGTTAATAAAGAGGTGACTGAAGGCTTTGTTGCGCGGGGTTAAATTATGGGTAAATAAATCAATAGAAAGGTGTTTTTGTAGCCCGACGGTATAAGCGGCGCCTAACAAGCCGACCCAAATCATACTGAAGCGGGCGATTTCATCGGTAATGGTGCTGGGTATTTGCAGGACGTAACGACTGAACACCTGCCAGGTTACACAGATAACTAACAGGACCATTACAATAATGGAAAAGGTTGAAATAAAGACATCAACAGGTTTTTTGAGTTTCTCGAATCGCATAGCGTAGCTCCAAAATCTAGGAATGGGGAGTCGGCATAAAAAATAGTCCAAATCATCCGCACTTTTAGCGTATCAAATTTTTTGTAAAATCAATTTAAGACAAAAATCCCCTTATTATGGATAAGGGGAATATTTATCTATTTAGCTTCCGCTTCAATATCTGCAATGATTTGTGAGAATACAGGATTTTGTTTAAAGTCATTGTAAAGTGGGATTAAGGCATCGCGGAACGGCTGTTTATCGACTTGAATGAAGGTGGTGCCGATTTTCTCCGCTTCCCGGCGGGAGTGAACGGTTTCCTCATCCCATAATTTTTGTTGATAAATTTCAGACTCTTTTGCCGCATCTAACAGAATTTTTTGCTGATTTTCATCTAATTTATTCCAAACCTTGTTAGCGATGACGAGATAATCAGGCATGCTAGTGTGTTGATCTTCAGTAAAATATTTTGCCACTTCCACATGGCGGGTAGAAGTATAAGAAGGAATATTGTTTTCCGCACCGTCAATCACGCCTTGCTGAAGTGCGGTATAAACTTCACCTAGCGGAACGGGAACAGGCGAACCGCCTAGTAATTCAATAATGCGATTGGTGGTCGGGGTAGAAATAACGCGGATTTTCATACCTTTTAAATCTGCGGGTGAATAAATCGGTTTTTTCGTATAGAAATTACGGGAACCGCCTACATAGGAAGAAAGTACCGTAAATCCGCTGTTTTTGGTTTTATCCGTAATGCTTTTACCCGCTGAACCGTATAAAACCTTCTTAAAATGTTCATCGTTATTAAATAAATACGGGCAAGTAAAAACGGCCATTTCTTTCACAAAAGGTTCTAATTCGCTGGAATTTGCTTTAGTCATATCCAAGGCATCGTTTTGCAGTAATTCAATGGTTTCTCTGGCATCCCCCATTTGTCTGTTGGGGTAAATGCGGAGAATCAATTCACCGTTGGATTTTTCTTTCACTTCTTTTGCCATATAATCCAGCGCTTTATGAATAACGTGCGATTGTTCCAGATTGTGGGCAAGTTTCAATGTGACTTTAGCTGCTATTGCATTTGTTGAAACCGCACACAAAGGAAGGGCAATAGAGAGGCTAGAGAGAATAAATGTTTTTAATTTCATTGTGAGATCTCCATGTGAGGATTGGACGGGCTAATCTAATTATTGCTATCAGTTATACTGAATGACCGGATTCTATCACTATGAATTTAATTTTCTTGGGTGTTGTTTTAAAATTGTGATCAAGTTAACAAAATAAATAAAACATTATTTTAATTTTATATTATTGGTGTTTATCGAAAGGCAAATATTTATTTGCTTTTTTTTATCTAATCGTTACAATACAACTTCCTTGTCGTAGCTGAATTAGAGATCGGCAAACGATGTACTATTAACTTACTTTTTAGGAGTAATAAAATGTCTCTAAGCGTAGAAAAAAAAGCTGCAATCGTAGCTGAATTCGGTCGTGATGCAAAAGATACTGGTTCATCAGAAGTTCAAATCGCATTATTGACAGCACAAATCAACCACTTACAAGCTCACTTTGCAGAGCACAAAAAAGACCATCACGGTCGTCGTGGTTTATTACGTATGGTTTCTCGTCGTCGTAAATTATTGGACTACTTAAAACGTACAGATTTAGCCAAATATTCTGAAACAATCGCTCGTTTAGGTTTACGTCGCTAATTTTTTAAAATTATTTTTGAAGCCCTCGTTATTGAGGGTTTTTTTATAGGTTTTTAACCGCGAATCCAGGGTTTTAAATGTTTTAAAATTAATCAATTAAATGATTTTTTTGCTTTTTCCTTTAATCATGCTTGACAGTGTATAGCGAAACCAGTATTATTCACCACGCTTAAATCACGGAGGAATGGTCGAGTGGTTGAAGGCACCGGTCTTGAAAACCGGCGAGGGTTTGCGCCCTCCCTGAGTTCGAATCTCAGTTCCTCCGCCATCCAATTCAGAAAAGCCGTTATTCGAAAGAATAACGGCTTTTTGCTTTTTGACTGCAGGTAATTAGTTATTTTCTTGATTAAGATTGGGATCTGTTTATAAAAGATAAACAGACCCTAAAATCCGGCGTTAATTTTCTTTGAAAGATAAATATTCCTCTAATACTTCAATTGCTTCCAAACAGCGTTTTCGCCGCGGCAAAGTGATGTCGATTTGGTGCTGATAGCCCGCTTTCTGTTGTTCGTTATGTGCGGTGTTCCGTTTGTCTTCCAATTCATTAATCTTTTCGTTTAAGGCTTGTAATGCCTCATAATAACGAACTAACCGTTCTCTCGGCGGGAGCTGATTTAGTTCATGTTTGAGCTTTTCCCGTTGCGAAGGGATTTTTGCCGTCGGTGCCGTTTTTCTACCGTTATGTTGATTAATTGCATCGGAAAGTGCGGTACATTGCGCGAGAAGTTTTTCGCTGAAAAATTGAATTTGCGGAATTTCGGTTTCCTTTAATCCTGCAATTTGCGCCAGAGTATGTTGAATTTGATCAAAATAAAATTGCCCGGATTCGAAATCTTCACTGAATAAAGTGCGGTCAAATTTTGCGTAGATTTTTTTATCGGAAAAAGCGGCAAATTGCAGCGTAAGTTGTTGAACTTTAGTTTGTAACTGCTCAATAAGTGCGGTCAAATTCTTCATAATTTCAGCCTAAAAAGAAATCTCCCCTAATTTTATTAGGGGAGATTTTATAGATTAAAGAGTCATTGCGGCAAACCAACCAAACACTAATAACGGGATATTAAAGTGAAGGAAAGTCGGTACTACGGAATCCCAAATATGATCATGTCGTCCGTCCATATTTAAACCGGAAGTCGGCCCCAGTGTAGAATCCGATGCAGGCGAACCGGCGTCGCCTAATGCGGCGGCAACCCCGACGATGGCAACGGTGGCAAGCGGCGAGAAGCCTAAAGTAAGGCAAAGCGGTACATAAATAGAAGTGATAATAGGTACGGTAGAAAATGATGAACCGATCCCCATGGTGATAAATAAACCGATAACCAACATTAAGAAAGCTGCAATACCTTTGTTATCTGCGCCGACAGATTGACTGAAACTATTAACAAGTTCGGTAACACCGCCCGTTGAATTAATTACATTAGCAAAACCGGAAGCGGCGATCATCACAAAACCAATCATTGCCATCAGGCGCAGGCCTTGCTGGAATATATCGTTGCTTTCTTTTAATTTGAAAATACCGCAGACTGCAAAAATAATCAGCCCGGCTAAACCGCCGATAATAGTTGAGCTGGTGAAAAGCTGTAAACCGAATGTGACTAAAACGGCAACTATGCTTGCCATTACATGGAACGGCTTAATATTAGCAATGTGTTGTTCAATTTCGGCGGTAGTCGGTTCGGCGATTTTGACGATATATTCTCTCGGTTTGCGGTAACTGATGAAAATAGCCGTGCATAAGCCCAAAATCATTCCTAAAACCGGAATAGACATTGCCATAGAAACTTGAGCGACGGAGGTTTGTAATCCTAAAGCGGCGCCCACTTCATTAATATTTTTTACTAAAATACTTTCAATAAAGATTTTACCGAAACCCACCGGTAATAGCATATAAGTTGCGGTTAAACCGAAGGTTAACACGCAGGCTACGGCGCGGCGATCTAATTTTAATTTATTGAAAATGCTTAATAACGGCGGCACAACGATAGGAATAAAGGCGATATGAACCGGTAATAAGTTTTGTGACGAAATAGAGAAAGCAACCAGCACGGCAAGAATAAAATATTTAAAACCGGCTATGGAACTGCCGGTCGGACGATTACCGAGGCGTTTGATGACTTTATAAGCCAGCAAATCCGTAATGCCGGATTTTGAAATCGCCACGGCAAAAGCGCCTAAGATGGCGTAATTCATTGCAACTTCCGCCCCACCGCCTAAACCGCCGGTAAAAGTTTCAATGGTTTTAGTGATGCCTAAACCGCCTACCAATCCCGCCGTGAGTGCGGAAATAACTAAGGCGATGACGACATTGATTCTTAGCAGGCTCAATATGAGCAAAACCAGAATAGAAATGACCACTTCGTTGGTTAGCATAATGTTTCCTTAGATTTAAGATAAAAAATTTATTATTTTTACCGCACTTTATACAAAATGATAAAAGCAAAGTGCGGTCGGTTTTCGCTAGTTTTCAGCAATGTGGGGGAAACCGCCTAATGCTTTAAGGTGATTGACCATATAGCAAAACAATTCCGCCGTCCGTTCCGTATCGTATAAAGCGGAATGGGCTTGTTTTCCGTCAAAGGCAATGTGTGCCGCCTGACAGGCTTTTACCAGCACCGTTTGCCCGAACATTAACCCGCTTAAACTGGCGGTATCGAAACTGCTGAAAGGGTGAAACGGATTACGTTTGATTTTAGTGCGATCAGCCGCCGCCATTACAAAGCTCTGATCAAATGTTGCATTATGCGCCACGATAATCGAGCGTTGGCAACCGGCATTTTTTTGCCCTTTTCGTACCATTTGAAATAAGCCGGTGATAGCTTCCGATTCGGGAACCGCACCGCGTAACGGATTATCGATATCAATACCGTTAAATTTAATGGATTCGGGATTAATATTGGCGCCTTCAAAGGGTTTAATATGAAAATGGCATTTCTGATCCGGTACTAAAAGCCCGTTTTCATCCATTTTTAGCGTAATCGCCGCGAGCTCAAGTAATGCGTCGGTTTTGGCATTAAAGCCGGCGGTTTCAACGTCGATAATAACGGGATAATAACCGCGGAAACGGTTTTTTAACAGATTATAATCAATTTTTTCCGTTGTCTCCGTTTCGTTTTGTGTTTCAGTTACCATATTAACCTTTTAAAAAACTCAGCAAGCATTAACCTGCTGAGCGCATAAGTAAAAATTAGTTGCCTAATGCCGCTTTTGCATTTTTATTTTCGATAAATTCGATTTTATAACCGTCCGGATCTTCCACAAAAGCAATCACGGTGGAACCGCCTTTAACCGGACCGGGTTCTCGGGTGACTTTGCCGCCGTGCGCTTTTACCGCTTCACAAGTGGCGTGAATGTCATCCACGCCAATGGCGATATGGCCAAATGCCGAGCCAAGTTCGTATTCAGTGACGCCCCAGTTATAAGTCAGCTCGATAACCGCCGTTTTATCTTCGTCGTCATAACCTAAAAAGGCCAATGAATATTTGTATTCGGGATTTTCGCTGGTACGTAATAAACGCATACCCAAAACATCCTGATAGAATTTGACGGAACGATCCAAATCGCCTACGCGTAACATGGTGTGTAGAATTCTCATCATATTATTAAACTCCTTGATAAAATTAAGCGTTGGTATTATGCCATAAGCAAAAGGATAAATCCGCTAACTATTTTGCCGTCATCCATTTGTCATAAATTTTTTGATATTCGCCGTTTTGGCGGATTTTAATTAAGGCTTGGTTAAATTCATCAATTAATTCCTGGTTCGCTTTATTGGCGGCGATACCTAAGCCGTTACCGAAATAGGTTTTGTTATCAATTTTCTCGCCCGCAAAAGCTAATTCCGGTGTTTTTTTAATCATATCCACTAAAACGGGAATATCGCCGAAAATCGCATCAATACGACCGTTTTGAATATCTAAAAGTGCATCCTGGAAGGAAGCGTAAGCTTTTACTTCATATTCCGGTTTTTCTTTGATGATATAGTTTTGATATGTGGTGCCGTTTTGCACGCCGATAGTTTTCACTTTAGTAAAGTCCGTACCTTTTTTCGCAATAAATGCGGCGGAACTTGAAAAGTAAGGTTCTGTGAATAACACTTGTTTTTTACGCGCTTCGGTAATGCCCATGCCCGAAATAGACGCGTCAAAACGTTTTTGTTTTAACCCTTGAATTAAGGCGTCGAATGCTTGGCTTTTGAATGTGCAGTTTGCCTGCATTTCTTTGCACAGTGCATTGGCGATATCGACGTCGAAGCCGATAATTTCGCCTTTTTCATTAGTAAATTCAAAAGGTGGATAAGTCGGTTCCATGGCAAAGCTGATATCTTTTGCCGATACGGCAAAGGCTGTGGTGATAAGTAAAGTTGAAAGTAATAATTTTTTCATTGGGTTTCCTTAAAATTATGAAAAAAATGACCGCACTTTTATCGGTCGGTGAAAATTATTTAATGCTTTGTAGCCGCTATCGGCACGAAGTGAAAAATAATCTACAGTTTATTTAATGGCAATCATCGATCCGAAGTTAAAGCACTGGAACCACAGTTCCACATGAGAAAATCCGACATTTTTTAACCGCACTTTGTGGGTGTTAATGCTGTCGATACGCATGACGTTTTCTAACGCCGCGCGTTTCTGGCTCACTTCCAGTTCGCTGTAACCGTTGGCGCGTTTAAAGGTATGGTGTAAATCGATCAGCAGGTTATTTGTGGTTTCGTCTTCAAAGCGGAATTTCTCCGATAAAACCAGCAATCCGCCCTGATTTAATCCGCGATAAATTTTTTCCAGAAGGGCCCGGCGATCTTCCGGCGGCAGAAACTGCAGGGTGAAATTTAAGATGACCATTGAGGCGTTTTCAATGGCGATATTGCGGATGTCGTCGCATAAAATTTCTACCGGAATTTCACTGTGATAAGCATGAATATGCTGACGGGCGCGTTCCGTCATCGGCTGAGAATTATCTACGCCGATAATTTTGACATTCGCTTGTTTGATATTGCGGCGGGCGGAAAGGGTAGCCGCACCGCGCGAGCAGCCCAAATCATATACATTGCTGTCTGCGGTGACAAAACGCTCGGCAAGCATACCGATGGCGGTGATGATATTGGAATATCCCGGCACGGAACGTTGGATCATATCGGGAAATACTTCCGCCACATTTTCATCAAAAGTAAAATCACCCAATTTTTCAATCGGGGTGGAAAAAATCGTGTCTTTGCTCATAATTCCTGCTATTTGGGTTAAAAAGTGCGGTTATTTTAGAAGAAGTTTTGATTTTTTTCAGCTATAATTTGCCAGTTATTTTTTCAGAATAAAATTTAAAGGAAAACAGATATGATGCGTTCTCATTATTGCGGTGGATTAAACCGTGAAAATATTGGTCAGGAAGTGACATTAAGCGGTTGGGTTCATCGTCGTCGCGATTTAGGCGGTTTGATTTTTATCGATATGCGTGACCGGGAAGGTATCGTGCAGGTTTGTTTTGACCCGAAATATCAGCAGGCATTAACCCGGGCGGCAAGTTTACGTAATGAGTTTTGTATTCAAATTAAAGGTGAAGTCATTGCCCGTCCGGATAATCAAATCAATAAAAATATGGCGACCGGCGAAGTGGAAGTGCTGGCGAAAGAATTATCCGTTTACAATGCCGCCGACGTGTTGCCGCTGGACTTTAACCAGAATAATACCGAAGAACAGCGTTTAAAATACCGTTATTTGGATTTACGTCGTCCGGAAATGGCGCAGCGTTTGAAAACCCGCGCCAAGATCACCAGTTTTGTACGTCGTTTTATGGATGACAACGGTTTCTTAGATATCGAAACCCCAATGCTGACCAAAGCCACTCCGGAAGGCGCCCGCGACTATTTGGTGCCGAGCCGCGTGCATAAAGGCAAGTTCTACGCTTTGCCGCAATCGCCGCAGTTATTCAAACAGCTGTTAATGATGTCCGGTTTTGATCGTTACTATCAAATCGTCAAATGTTTCCGAGATGAAGACTTACGTGCCGACCGCCAACCGGAATTTACCCAAATCGATGTGGAAACCAGTTTCTTAACCGCGCCGGAAGTGCGTGAAATTATGGAAAAAATGATTCACGGTTTGTGGTTAAACACCATTAATGTGGATTTAGGCAAATTCCCGGTGATGACCTGGACTGAAGCTATGCAACGTTTCGGTTCGGACAAACCGGATTTGCGCAATCCGTTGGAAATCACGGATGTCGCGGATATCGTGAAAGATGTGGATTTCAAAGTATTCAGCGGCCCGGCAAATGATCCGAACGGTCGCGTAGCGGTAATTCGCGTGCCGAACGGCGCAAGCGTTACCCGCAAACAAATTGACGAATATACTCAATTTGTGGGCATTTACGGCGCAAAAGGTTTGGCGTGGTTAAAAGTGAACGATGTGAATGCCGGTCTTGAAGGCGTACAAAGCCCGATTGCAAAATTCTTAACGGAAGAAAAAATTAAGGCGATTTTCGACCGCACTTCCGCCCAAACGGGTGACATTTTATTCTTCGGTGCGGATAAATGGCAGACCGCTACGGATGCACTGGGCGCGCTACGTTTGAAACTAGGACGCGATTTAGCTTTAACCCAATTAGACCAATGGGCGCCGTTATGGGTCATCGACTTCCCGATGTTTGAACGTGACGAAGAAGGCAATCTTGCCGCGATGCACCATCCGTTCACCTCACCGAAAGATTTCAGTCCGGAACAGTTGGAAGCGGATCCGACAGGCGCGGTGGCAAATGCTTACGATATGGTGATTAACGGCTACGAAGTAGGCGGCGGTTCCGTACGTATCTTCGATCCGAAAATGCAGCAAACCGTGTTCCGCATTTTAGGTATTGACGAACAACAACAACGGGAAAAATTCGGCTTCCTATTAGACGCTTTAAAATTCGGTACTCCGCCGCATGCAGGTCTTGCCTTCGGGTTAGACCGTTTAACCATGCTGTTAACCGGCACAGACAATATCCGCGACGTTATCGCCTTCCCGAAAACTACCGCCGCCGCCTGCTTAATGACCGAAGCCCCAAGCTTTGCCAATCCGCAAGCGTTAGAGGAGCTTTCAATCTCTGTGGTGAAAACGGATAAGGAATAATTATTGGACAATTTGTAGGGGCATGTCGCATACGCCCTATTTGTAATTTATAACCGTTATAAAATGAACTACAAAAATCCCAATAGCGTTCTCGTTGTCATTTATGCAAAAAATTCAGGCAGGGTTCTTATGCTGCAACGCCAAGACGATCCTGAATTCTGGCAATCGGTGACGGGATCCTTGGCGGAAAAAGAAATGCCGTTTTTGACCGCACTTCGCGAAGTTAAGGAAGAAACCGGGATTGATATCAAACGGGAAAATTTAACATTAGTTGATTGTCATCAATCGGTGGAATTTGAAATTTTCCCGCATTTTCGGTATAAATACGCACCGAATGTGACGCATTGCAAAGAGCACTGGTTTTTGCTCGAATTGCCTGATGAGCGTGTTCCTGTATTAACGGAACATTTAGCTTATCAATGGCTAGAACCTGCAAAAGCGGCAGAACTGACTAAATCACCCAATAATGCACAGGTGATTAGGAAATATTTAATTGATAAAAGTGCGTGAATTGCCTAGCACGGCAAAGCCGTACTAGGTTACGCATAGTTCAGCCCCTTTGGGGCTGTAAATAGATTTTCTAAGTGCGGTCAAAAATTTATGTTTTTTTACCGCACTTTAATATGTAGCAATGGGTTCCCTTCTTTGCCGCCTAAAAATGGTTTAATTTGTAGAAAAATTTGTACTGTTTGAGCAAAGCGAGTTTACAAATTTTTCGTTAAGCAAATTAAAGTATTTTTAGGAAACAAGGCAAAGCAGGGTTGCCTTTCTTTTGGTTACTTTTCTTTGGCAACGCAAAGAAAAGTAACATAATAATTAAAAAGGAAAATATCAAATGGCAGGTCATAGTAAGTGGGCTAATATTAAACACCGTAAAGCGGCGCAAGATGCGCAACGCGGTAAAATCTTTACCAAATTAATTCGCGAATTAGTTACCGCAGCAAAAATCGGCGGCGGCGATGCGGGTTCAAATCCGCGTTTACGGGCGGCGGTGGATAAAGCCCTTGCCAGCAATATGACGCGCGATACCATTAACCGTGCGATTGACCGCGGCGTGGGCGGCGGTGACGACACTAATATGGAAACCCGTATTTACGAAGGTTACGGCCCGGGCGGTACGGCGGTGATGGTGGAATGTTTAAGCGATAACGCCAACCGTACGATTTCTCAGGTTCGTCCAAGTTTCACCAAATGCGGTGGTAACCTGGGTACGGAAGGCTCGGTAGGCTATTTATTCAATAAAAAAGGCTTAATTATTATTGATGCGGGTGCGGATGAAGACGCTTTAACGGAAGCGGCTATTGAAGCGGGTGCAGACGATATTCAGCCGCAAGACGACGGTTCCTTCGAAATCTATACCGCCTGGGAAGAATTGGGCGATGTGCGTGACGGTATCGAAAAAGCGGGCTTCAAAATTGCCGAAGCGGAAGTCAGCATGATCCCGACCACAAGCGTTGATTTGGATGCGGAAACCGCACCGAAATTACTGCGTTTAATCGAGATGCTGGAAGACTGTGACGATGTACAAAACGTATATCATAACGGTGAAATTAGCGATGAAGTGGCGGCATTACTGTAATACGCTTTTTTATCGGGGCGAACCAAGGTGTTCGCCCTCTTTATTTGGAGTTTTATGGCGATCATTTTAGGCATTGACCCCGGCTCTCGGGTAACCGGCTATGGCGTTATCCGGCAAACGGGGCGAACGCTGGAATATTTAGGCAGCGGCGCAATACGTACGCAGGTTGAGGATTTACCTACCCGGCTTAAGCGCATTTATGCGGGAGTGACGGAAATTATTACTCAATTCCGTCCGGATATGTTTGCCATTGAAGAGGTTTTTTTAGCGAAGAATCCGAACTCCGCACTAAAACTGGGGCAGGCAAGAGGTACCGCTATTGTTGCTGCGGTAAATCAGAATTTGCCGGTTTTTGAATATGCCGCGCGCTTGGTCAAGCAAACCGTAACGGGCAGCGGTTCGGCGGATAAAGTTCAGGTGCAGGATATGGTTACCCGTATTTTGCGTTTATCGGACAAACCGCAGGCGGATGCGGCGGATGCGCTGGCAATTGCCATTACTCATGCCCATACGATTCAGCATTCTTTGCAGGTGGCTACGAGTGCCAAGTCAACGGAAAATCATGAAAAAACGACCGCACTTTTAAGAACCCGGTACAGCAGAGGGCGTTTTCGGTTAAAAATTTAACTGGTTATCTATCCAGTTTTAATTTATACTGTGGCCAATTTTATTGTTAACGTTAAGGTATATATGATAGGTCGACTCCAGGGCATTTTACTTGAAAAACAACCGCCTGAAATTTTGTTAGATGTTCATGGTATCGGTTATGAATTATTGCTGCCGATGACAAGTTTTTATAATTTACCTGAAATCGGGCAAGAGACGGTTTTATTTACTCATCTTGTGGTGCGCGAAGACGCTCATCTTCTGTTTGGATTTTCCGCCAAAACCGACCGCACTTTATTCCGTGAACTCATCAAAACCAATGGTGTCGGGCCAAAACTGGCGCTGGCTATTTTGTCTGCGATGTCAGTAAATGAATTTGCTTATGCTATCGAGCATGAGGAATTATCCAAATTAGTGAAAATTCCGGGCGTAGGTAAAAAAACGGCGGAACGCTTGCTTGTTGAACTGAAAGGTAAGTTTAAAGGCATTAAACAGCCGGACTTCTTTGTTGAAAGTAGCCATGTCGGTGCGGTAGATCCCGTTACAACTTCTCCCGAAGTACCTGCCGAAGAGGCGGTTGCCGCCTTAATGGCGTTGGGATATAAAGCGAGCGATGCGGAAAAAATGGTAAAACGAATAGCGAAACCTCATTTAACCAGCGAACAACTTATCCGTGAAGCCTTAAAAGCCGCATTATAGAGAATTGATATGATAGAAGCAGATCGCATAATCAGTAGTAACGCACAATTAGGTGATGAATATATTGATCGGGCAATCCGTCCGAAACTTTTAACGGATTATGTGGGGCAGCCTCAAGTGCGGGAGCAAATGGGGATTTTTATCCAAGCCGCCAAATTGCGGCAAGATGCTTTGGATCATTTATTGATTTTTGGTCCGCCGGGATTGGGTAAAACCACATTAGCCAATATTGTCGCCAATGAGATGGGGGTGAATATTCGTACAACCTCGGGTCCTGTTCTGGAAAAAGCCGGCGATCTTGCTGCTATGTTGACAAACTTAGAGCCGCATGATGTGTTGTTCATTGATGAGATCCATCGTCTTTCCCCGGCAATAGAAGAAGTACTGTATCCGGCAATGGAAGACTATCAACTGGATATCATGATTGGAGAAGGGCCGGCGGCACGTTCAATTAAATTAGATTTACCTCCTTTTACGTTAATCGGTGCCACCACCCGGGCAGGCTCTTTAACTTCGCCTCTGCGCGATCGTTTCGGTATCGTTCAGCGCTTAGAGTTTTATTCCGTTGAGGATTTAACCTCTATCGTCGCCCGTAGTGCAGGTTGTTTAAATTTGGAAATGTCAGACGGCGCCTCCCATGAAATAGCCCGCCGTTCTCGAGGAACCCCTCGTATTGCTAACCGTTTGTTGCGCAGGGTTCGGGATTTTGCCGATGTAAAAAATGCGGGAATTATTTCGGAAGATATTGCAAAATCAGCACTATCAATGTTGGATATTGACCAAGCCGGTTTTGATTATTTAGATAGAAAATTACTTAGCGCTGTGATTGAACGCTTTGACGGCGGCCCGGTGGGGTTAGATAACTTAGCCGCCGCTATCGGTGAAGAGCGGGATACTATTGAAGACGTATTGGAACCTTATTTAATTCAACAAGGTTTTCTGCAACGCACGCCAAGGGGCCGTATTGCGACATCAAGAACCTATCGTCACTTTGGATTGGATAAATTAACCGAATAAGAATTATGTATTCTTTATATTACTATAGATTAAGATATCAAAACTTAATGTAAAAAGCTTATCATTGCGGTAAGCTTTTTCTTTTTTAATTAGTAATTTGATCTTGCTGATTTAATCTGTTTAATCTTGCTAAACCATGGTCGCAACTTTTAATTTGTGTAGCAAGTTCCATTTCTAAAATTTGTTTTTTGCTTTGATTTAATTTGTTTTTAATCTTGCTTACCTGTGTATGAGTACCCGGCTGTTTTTCAGCTTCTTCAATTAAACGTTCCGTTGCGCTGAATAATTTTTGACATTGTTGCGGAACCTGTGTTTTTGTTTCAGCGGCGGATGTATTAACGCTAACAAAAAATAAGCCGGCGCAAAGCGCGACAAGAGATACTTTGATTTTCGAAATCATATAATTCCTTACCTATAAATAATAATCTAAAAAAGTTAGGATTTGAGGCGTTTGAATGAAACGGCGACGGAGGTTATTAAACCCTCTACAAACCACTGAAGTTAGATTGGTAAAAACAGGCTCGAACATAGCAGAACATTTACTTTTTGTCCAGTCTTAATTGTAAATTAACCTAAATTTTGTCAATTAAAGTAGATAAAAGTTGCAAACAGGTTAATAACACATATAATTTGCGCTGGATCAAATTTTAGTATTTTTAATTGAATTTATGTTTTTTGATATAAATTCTAAAAATGTGATCTGGGTAGCTTTTTTATTGTTTTTTATCCTCACAAATAGTAGTAGAATTGCACCGATAAGAGTTATATCCCGCTTCCGATAGTTTTAAACTTGAACAACTTATAATTCAAGAAAAATATTTCAGGTGCGCTGAATAACTTAACTTTATGGGGTGATTATCCGGCAGGATTAGCATTTTGTTTATATTTAAAGCCGCAGTTCATAATCAAAATGTTAATTATCCGGTCTAATCAGCGGATTAAAAAATCTTGTAGCATTTACAGGGAGTTGAGATGTTAGACGTTGTTGAACTTTCTCGCTTGCAGTTTGCATTAACTGCGTTGTATCACTTTTTGTTTGTGCCGTTAACGTTGGGTTTGTCATTTATCCTGGTGATTATGGAAACCTTATATGTGGCAACAAATAAACAAGTTTATAAAGATATGACAAAATTCTGGGGCAAATTATTCGGAATTAATTTTGCTCTGGGTGTGACTACCGGTATTACGATGGAATTCCAATTCGGTACAAACTGGTCATATTATTCTCATTATGTCGGTGATATTTTTGGTGCGCCGTTGGCCATTGAAGCGTTACTTGCTTTCTTCTTAGAATCGACTTTTGTCGGTTTATTCTTCTTTGGTTGGGATCGTCTGACAAAAGCCAAACATTTGCTTGCGACATATTGCGTAGCATTTGGTTCTAACTTATCTGCGATGTGGATTTTAGTGGCGAACGGTTGGATGCAAAGCCCGGTGGCTTCAGAGTTTAATTTTGAAACCATGCGAATGGAAATGACCAGCTTTATGGATTTATGGTTAAACCCCATCGCACAAAGTAAACTGGTTCATACCTTAGCCGGCGGTTATGTTTCCGGTGCTATGTTTGTACTGGCGATTAGCGCATACTATCTATTAAAAGGTCGCGATATCGGCTTTGCTAAACGTTCGTTCTCCGTTGCGTCCGTATTTGGCTTCATTTCTATTATCGCCACTATTATTATGGGTGATCAATCCGCTTATGAAGTCGGTAATGTGCAGAAAACCAAATTAGCGACGATGGAATCCGAATGGCATACTCAAGAAGCGCCCGCTTCCTGGAATGCATTTGCCATTCCGAATGATGCGGAAATGAAAAATGACTTTGAATTCCAAATTCCGTATCTTGGCGGAATTATGGCGACTCGTTCATTAGATCAAACTTATCCGGGTATCCATGATATTTTGATTGAAAACGAAGGTCGCGTACGTAATGGTATGGTGGCTTACGGTTTATTGGAAGAATTACGTGCGCAGAAGAAAGCCGGTCAGGTTAATGAAGAAACCAAAGCCCAATTCTTAGCCACCCGTGACGATTTAGGTTATGGGTTATTGCTGAAACGTTATACCGATAAAGTTGTTGATGCGACTGAAGAACAGATCAAACAAGCTACAAGAGATACGGTTCCGAATGTTGCGCCTGTATTCTGGTCATTCCGTGTGATGGCCGCTCTTGCAGGTGTAATTATGGTATTGCTTGCAGGCGCATTTATTCAAAACCTTCGTAATGCGACAACCAAAATTCCTCTTTTACTTCATGCCTTATTATGGTGTTTACCATTACCTTGGATTGCTATTGAATGCGGTTGGTTCCTTGCGGAATACGGTCGTCAACCGTGGGCGATTTATGAAGTATTACCTGTAGGTGTGGCAAATTCATCACTAAGTACCGGTGACCTTTGGTTCTCAATCGGTTTGCTTTGCGGTCTTTACACGTTATTTATCGTTGTTGAAATGTATTTAATGTATAAATTTGGTCGTCTGGGTCCAAGTTCATTGAAGACTGGTCGCTATTATTTCGAACAATCATCTAAAGCAGGAGCCTAATTATGTTTGACTACGAAAGTTTACGTTTTATTTGGTGGATCCTAATTGGAGTGTTGCTACTTGGTTTTGTGGTAACCGACGGCTTTGATATGGGCGTTCTCACTTTATTACCTTTTGCCGGTAAAAAAGAAGTCGAGAAACGCATCATGATTAACTCCGTAGCGCCGCATTGGGACGGTAACCAGGTTTGGTTATTAACCGCCGGCGGTGCGATGTTTGCCGCATGGCCGATTGTTTACGCCGCATCCTTCTCGGGGTTTTATATTGCGATGATTTTAGTTCTGGCGGCATTATTTTTCCGTCCGGTAGGCTTTGAATATCGCGCTAAAATTGATAATCCGGCATGGCGTAAAGCCTGGGATTGGGGGTTATTCCTCGGTGGTTTTGTGCCTTCTCTAGTATTTGGTGTTGCTTTTGGTAACTTATTGCAAGGCGTGCCGTTCGAGTTTAACGATTTACTGCAAGTGAAATATACGGGTACTTTCTTTGAATTATTAAATCCGTTTGCTATCCTTTGCGGTTTGATTAGCTTGTCTATGTTAATTACTCATGGCGCTGCCTGGTTACAAATGAAAACGACTTCGGATCTGCGTGATCGCGCTCGGGCAATCACTCAAGTCGGCGCATTTGCAACTTTAATTACGTTCATACTTGCTGGCGTCTGGTTGCTGTATAAAGACGGTTTTGTATTAAATAGTACGGTCGATCACTTTGCGCCTTCTTCGCCGCTGGGTAAAACCGTTTCATTGGAAACAGGCGCTTGGTTTAATAACTACTATGAAATGCCGGTATTGTGGATATTCCCTGCATTAGTCGTGGTTGGTGCATTATTGAATATCGCTTCCTCTAAAGCGGATCGTTCAGGTTTTGCATTCTTCTTTTCCGCATTAACTATGCTAGGTGTGATTTTCACCTGCGGTATTGCAATGTTCCCGTTTGTAATGCCTTCGATCACTCACCCTGATATGAGCTTATTAATGTGGGATTCGACATCAAGCGAATTAACGTTAAGTTTAATGTTCGGTTTGGCTTTGGTGTTTGTTGTGATTATGCTTATTTATACTATTTGGGCATATGCCAAGATGTTTGGTCGTCTTGACGGCAACTTTATCGAAGAAAACAAAAACTCATTATACTAAAGGAGAATCATTATGTTTTATTTAGCTTGGGTAGTGGGTGTGTTGTTAGCTATTTTAGCCAGTGTGATGATTACAATACGCATTGAAAAATCTGGAAAATTTGATGAATAATCATGATTAATTCAGTATATCTATTAGTAAATAAGGGCTCTTGGCGAGCCCTTTCATTTATTTTAGCGATTTTATTAACCGCCTGCTTTTTCTTTAATATCCATCAATTTGCCTCTGAGCTGAGAACTGCAAATCCCATATGGGTAGTATTAATTTTATGGTCAACGGTTATTTTATGGATCCATGGTATGGGCTTTGATATTCGGTCTGATTTGGGTAAATATTTATTTTTTCCTATATTTGGTTATCTCATTAGTTTTGTTGCGTTATTTCAGCATTTTTTATATTAAAAAAGCTAGAGGCTATTTATTTTTTAAGTATAAATTTTAATCATCTTGAACCCTAGCACGGCAAAGCCGTACTAGGTTACACATAGTTCAGCCCCTTTGGGGCTGTGAAATTAGGAGCAGCAAAGCTGCTCAACTATGCGTAACCCAGTACGCTTGCGTGCTGGGTACAATAAATCGTTTAATTTTGTTTATTTTATATACTTAAAACATCAACAAGCTCTAAAAATCATAGGCGTTCAATAAAATTTTTTGATTTTTAATTTTTATAATTTTTTAAAATTTAATGGGTTAAATGCTTGCTTATCATATTTACTAGCTCTAAAATACGCCAGTTTTACTGACCTTTTCGGGGAGTAGTAAAAGTAGTTGAGGATTTCTTTAAAACCGATTATAAATCGCCTCTAAAGTAAGGACAGTGAATTGCAATGAACAACACATTTCAATTTCCCGTACGCGTGTATTATGAAGATACGGATGCTGGCGGTGTAGTTTATCATGCTCGTTATTTACATTTTTTTGAACGGGCAAGAACGGAATTTTTGCGTACCTTGAATTTTTCGCAAAATCAATTATTGCATGAACAAAACATTGCATTTGTGGTCAAATCGATGAATATCGACTATCGATTTCCGGCTTGCCTGGATGATGCATTGATTGTTGAGAGCGAAGTTGTAGAAGTCAAAGGGGCGACAATCCTATTCTCACAAATATTAAAAAGAGATGAATTAGTTTTAACTACGGCTACGGTAAAAGTAGCCTGTGTTGATCTTGGTAAAATGAAACCTGCGGCACTTCCGGCAGAAGTGAAGGCCGCAATTTCTAAGTAGATATCTTTTTCGGAGTTATGTAATGTCAGGTGATTTGAATTTTTTCGAATTATTTATTAAGGCGAGTATCGTCGTTCAAATTGTTATTTTAATTTTAATCGCATTCTCGGTTATTTCCTGGACGATTATTATCCAACGCAGCCGCGTATTAACGACAGCGCTAAAAGATTCTTCAGCATTTGAAGATCGTTTTTGGTCCGGCGAAGACTTAACCAAACTTTATGAAGGTTTATCAAACCGTCGCGACGGCTTAACCGGTAGTGAACAGATTTTTTATGTAGGGTTTAAAGAGTTTTCCCGCTTAAAACAAGCAAATCCGGAAGCTCCCGAGTCAATTATTGAAGGTAGCTCTCGTGCTATGAACCTGACAATGAATCGTGAAATTGAAGAATTAGAAGGCCGCATTCCGTTTTTAGCCACAGTGGCTTCGATCAGCCCGTATATCGGCTTGTTCGGTACCGTGTGGGGGATTATGCACGCATTTATGGGATTAAGCGGCGCGAAACAGGCAACCCTGCAAATGGTGGCACCGGGTATCGCCGAAGCATTGATTGCAACGGCAATCGGTTTGTTTGCTGCGATTCCTGCGGTAATGGCATATAACCGCTTAAGCTTACGTCTAAATAAATTAGAACAAAATTATGGCAATTTCATTGATGAATTTACCACAATTTTACATCGCCAGGTATTTGGCAGCAAAACTCATTAATGTAAGCTTTTTTATCGCACTTTACTGATGAAAAGTGCGGTTAATTTTTGAAGAATTTTACGAGGTTCCTATGGCTTATCGCCGTAAAGAAAGAAATATTAAATCCGAAATTAACATCGTGCCTTTTTTGGACGTATTGTTAGTTTTGGTGCTTATTTTCATGGCAACCGCACCAATTATTAGTCAAAGCGTAGAAGTTGATCTGCCTGATGCCGTTGAAAGTCAAAACGTCTCGAATGAAGATAAAGTACCTGTAATTATTGAAGTTGCCGGAGTCGGACAATATGCGATTTCCATTGCAGGGCAGCGCACGGAAAATTTAACTGAAGAAATGGTTACCGAACAAACCAGAGCGGAATTTGAAAAAGATCCGAACACAATGTTTTTAATTGGTGGCGCACGTGACGTGCCTTATGAAGAAGTAATCAAGGCACTTAATTTACTTCATCTTGCGGGTATTAAATCTGTTGGTTTAATGACAGATCCAATTTAGTTTGAATAGGATAAGCGGTGAAAAATAATCGACAAAACAAAGAAAGAAGTGCATTTCTGACATCATTGGTTTTGCACATACTCTTGTTCGGTTTGTTGATCCTGAGTTCTTTCTACCACACAGTGGAAGTTATGGGCGGCGGTGAAGGTGACGGCGAAGTTATCGGCGCAGTAATGGTTGATACGGGCGCAGCCGCTAAAGAGTGGGGACGTATTCAACAAGATAAAAAAGGGCAAACGGATAAACAAAAACAAAAGAAAGTGCCTGATCAAGTTGATGAAGAACAGCATTCGCCAGAGCCCGAACAGAAAATAGAAGAACAAGTTGAAAAGCAAAAACAACAAGAACTTGAAAAACAAAAACAGTTAGAACAACAAAAACAAGCGGAGCAGCAAAGACAACAAGAGTTAAAAGCTCAGAAGGAAGCTGCGGAAAAAGCGAAGGCAGAAGCGGAAGCGAAAGCAAAAAGAGAAGCGGAAGCGGCAAAATTAAAAGCGGATGCCGAAGCAAAACGCCTCGCGGCTGCTGCGAAACAAGCGGAAGAAGATGCGAAAGCCAAAGCAAAAGCAGAGGTTGAAGCAAAAGCCAAAGCGGAAGCAAAAGAAAAAGCTGCTGAAGAAGCTAAACTAAAAGCACAAGCGGAGGCCAAAGCTAAAGCGGAGGCTGAAGAAAAAGCTAAAGCTGAAGCCAAGGCAAAAGCCGATGCCGAAGCAAAAGCCAAAGCAGAAGCTAAGGCGAAAGCTGATGCCGAAGCAAAAGCCAAGGCGGATGCGAAAGCAAAATCTGATGCAAAAGCAAAACAAGCAGCACTGGATGATTTCTTAAATGGCGGCGATGTCGGTGGCGGTAGTGCTATGAAAGGCGGCAATGCCAATAAAGCGGGCAGCCAGGGTAGCGGTGCAGGTTTAGGTGCCGGCGACGGCGGTAAAGTCGGTGATCAATACGGAGCGGTGATTAAACGTGAAATCAAACGTCGTTTCTTAAAAGATCCTAGTTTTGCCGGTAAAGTATGTAGCATTAGAATTCAATTAGCCCGTGACGGAACAATTACCGGATACCAAAAAGTTTCTGGTCCGGATGATATTTGTACGGCAGCGTTAAGTGCGGTAGCAAGAACGAAAAAAGTTCCTGCGGCACCGTCTGATGATGTGTACAATAAATACAAAAATCCAATTATTGACTTTGATTTAAAATAATTGTTTTTTTGGAAAGTAAGATAAACCGATAAGGTGGTATGATGAAATTTTTAACTCGCATGTTAAGTGCATTCGCCGTATTATTTTTTGCGATTAGTACTGCACAAGCGGATGATGAAGTCCGAATCGTAATTGATGAAGGTGTTGATGGGGCTCGCCCTATTGCTGTGGTTCCGTTTAAAACAAACGGTTCCGTACCCGCAGATATTGCAGAAATTGTGACCGCAGATTTACGTAACAGCGGTAAATTTAATCCGATTCCGGTAAGTCAAATGCCGCAACAACCCGCTTCCGCATCGGAAGTAACACCGGATGCTTGGGCAGCTTTAGGGGTTGATGCCATTGTTGTTGGTCAGGTAACCGCAACAGGTAACGGTTATAATATTGCCTATCAATTGGTTGATACTGTTGGTGCTTCAGGCGGTGCGGGCTCGGTATTGGCACAAAATTCCGTAACCGTAGGCGCTAAATGGATTCGTTATGGCGCGCATACCGTCAGCGATGAAGTTTTTGAAAAGTTAACGGCAATTAAAGGTGCTTTCAGAACGCGTATCGCTTATGTGGTACAGAAAAACGGCGGCTCTAAACCTTATGAAATTCGTGTGGCGGATTATGACGGTTTCAATCAATTCATTGTAAACCGCAGCTCACAACCAATTATGTCTCCTGCTTGGTCTCCTGATGGTAAACGCTTAGCTTATGTTTCGTTTGAAAACAGAAAATCACAGTTGGTTGTTCAGGATTTAGGTTCCGGTGCACGTAAAGTTGTGGCTTCATTCCAAGGTCATAACGGCGCGCCGGCATTTTCACCGGACGGTTCGCGTTTAGCCTTTGCTTCAAATAAAGAAGGGCAATTAAATATTTATGTAATGGGCGCCAACGGCGGTCAGCCGACTCAATTAACAAGCGGTTCCGGTAATAATACCGAACCTAGTTGGTCACCGGACGGCAGTTCAATTTTATTTACCTCGGACAGAGGTGGGTCACCACAGGTGTATCGCATGAGTTCTTCAGGCGGTGCGGCATCACCTGTTGGTGGTCGAGGCAGCGCTCAAATCAGTAGCGATGGTAAAACATTAGTGATGATTAACGGTAATAATAATGTTGTAAAACAAGATGTTACCAGTGGTGCAAGTGAAGTATTGAGCACTTCTTTCTTAGGTGAGAGCCCTAGTCTTTCACCAAATGGTATTATGATCATTTATAGCTCTACCCAAGGGTTAGGAAAGGTGTTACAATTAGTGTCCGCAGACGGACGCTTTAAAGCGCGGTTACCAGGAACAGACGGACAAGTAAAATTCCCGGCTTGGTCACCGTATCTAGATAAAAACTAAGGAGAAAATCAATGAAATTAGCAAAATTATTGTTAGTTGCACCAGTATTAGCATTAGCAGCATGTAGTTCATCAAACAACGATGCTAGCGCAGACGGCGCAAATGCAGGCGCACAATACGGTGGTATGTCAGTACAAGATTTAACAACTCGTTATAACACCGTTTATTTTGCATTCGATAAATATGATATCGAAGGCGAATACCAACAATTATTAGATGCTCACGCTTCATACTTAACAGCAACTCCGGCAGCTAAAGTATTAGTTGAAGGTAACGCTGATGAACGTGGTACACCGGAATACAACATCGCATTAGGTCAACGTCGTGCGGATGCAGTTAAAGATTTCTTATCAGCTAAAGGTGTTCAAGCTGGTCAATTATCAACTGTTTCTTACGGTGAAGAAAAACCTGCAGTGTTAGGTCATGACGAAGCAGCTTATGCTAAAAACCGTCGTGCAGTGTTAGCATACTAATTATTTGAATAATTTAACTTATATTCATTATTAGTTCTAAAACAGGAGTTATTTATAGCTCCTGTTTTTTTGTTGCTTAGACTAAACATTAATGAAGTAATAATGATGAAATAATTTATTTCTCATAAATGAGGATTATTGTTCAAAATTTACTAAATTTGTTGCCTATTTAGGCAAATAAAAAAAATAATGAAAAAATTAGTTGATTATTAAATTAAAATCCGTATTATAAGCACCCGTTACACAGCGTAACCTTGTGGGTCGTTAGCTCAGTCGGTAGAGCAGCGGACTTTTAATCCGTTGGTCGAAGGTTCGAATCCTTCACGACCCACCACTTAAAATTTGGTTTTATCCATATTCAATATGGGTCGTTAGCTCAGTCGGTAGAGCAGCGGACTTTTAATCCGTTGGTCGAAGGTTCGAATCCTTCACGACCCACCACTTAAAATTTGGTTTTATCCATATTCAATATGGGTCGTTAGCTCAGTCGGTAGAGCAGCGGACTTTTAATCCGTTGGTCGAAGGTTCGAATCCTTCACGACCCACCACTTAATTCCCAAAGATTCTTTATTATTGCGATCCTGATCGTAAAATTTACTTATTTGATTTCTTTATTTGTCATATCTCTTTTAAAGTGCGGTCAAAAATAAGGAAATTTTATGAGGAAAGGTTTTTCATTAATTGAATTTCTAACTGTGCTGTTATTAATCAGTATTTCCGGTTCGCTGACGCTCTCCGGTTGGCAATCTTTAGGTGAAAGCCAAATGCTGCAACAGGAACAACAACGGTTGTTGCTTTTTATTAAAAATATCCAGGCTCGGGTGGAAAATTCTAATCAGGTTTGGCACTTGGTTGCTAATCGTTCCTTTGATCAAAAAAATTGGTGTTTTACCGCACAAATCAAACATGATCTGTTTATTTGCGATTGCTTTTATCCCGCTTTATGTCCGAAAGAATTATTGCCGCATTTTTATTATCCGTTATTTCCTGACACAGTTAAATTTGTCGGTAAAAAATATTATCCTGCTATTACGGCGAAATTCGGTGGAGTCCGGCGAACCACCGAGAATAATTGCTTTTCCCTTATTTCCTCCAATAAACAGAGCGTATTGAGTTTTTCAAAAATGGGAAATGTCAGTATCAAAAAACCGGGAAGCAGTTCTTCCTGCTTTAATACGGCGGAGGAATGATGATTTATCGTGGCGAGACCTTGGTTGGTTTGCTTATATCCATGACGCTATCTGCTTTTTTAATTTTAATTGCCGTGCAGTTTTATGTTTATGTTCAGAATACGAATTTACAAGTTATGCAGCGGCTAGAGTTGCAAGCGGAATTACAGAGTATTTTACAGATTATAGCGAAAGATTTACGCCGCACAGGATTTGACTTGCCTTATTCCGAACCTGAGAAAATTAAATTTGATCATTTCTCCAAAGAATCACCGAATAGCTGCGTTATTTTCACTTACGGGTTGGGGGAGTCGGATAAAACTAAACTTAAAAAGCAAAATACAGAGGAAGATACGAAAGTAGTATTGGGTTATAGGCTATATAATCAGCGGCTGGAAGCGATTCCGCAGGCGAAGAAAACCAATACTGAACGCAATGAAAAAACCTTAGTTGAAGGTTGTTCTTTGCGCTTAGGCTGGGAACAATTGATTGATTCGGATAAATTTGCCGTAAGTCAGTTGCAATTTAAATGGCTTGTTGAGAAGAAAGGCATTGAGATTTATCTCAAAGGGTATTTGAAACAACAGAAATCCCTTTTTTATGAAACATCTATTATCTTACCGATCATGAATGAGGTGATGTGGGATGAGAACCTGTAAAAGTGGGTTTGCAACCCAGATGATTGTGTTTATCATTGCCGGTCTTGCTGTATCGACAATGTTGTTCACCGATGATCAGCTTCATTATCATCGTGGTATTATGGCGCAGCGTTCCGCTTATGTCAGCCAAATGGCGCAGTTGCAGAATTTGGCAATAGAACAGATGCCTGTTATTTGCCAGCAAATTTCAGACGGATTACCCGATAACACAGCAAGTTATACGTTACCCATAAGTTTATCGACCTCATCATCAAATAAAAGTGCGGTAGAAATTTCGCATTTTTTGCGTTGCCGTCGTTATTCATTGCTAGCGACCAAGCCTACCAAAAAATTTGAAAGTTATAGTACGGCAGTGAATGAAGAGAATATCGAACTGTTTCGTCATAGATTTAATCAGTCTTATATAAATGAGGACACCGGTCAAAAGGTGTTTCTTTATTGGCTTGATGAAACGACCGAATCTTTAATCCTGAGCGGTGACACCAATGCCGTGGTTATTGCAAAAGAACCGTTGAAAATTGAAGGAAAAGGGCGATTAAGAGGCGTTGTTATCAGTGATTATCCCGTAGAGCTTGAAGGCGTTCAGCTTAGTTACAATAAATATGTGATGGATTTTATTTATCGGGAATTCAGTCTGTGGAAATTAGCCGAACGCAGTTGGAGTGACTTTGATGCGGAAAATAACTAAAGGTATGACATCCGTATCTTTATTGATAACAATGGTACTTTTTAGCGTAATAATGCTCAGTATTTTGCAGTGGTCCGGTTATCAGCGTAAAAGTGCGGTAGAAATTTATCAATATTTTCAAGCGGTACAAATTGCGGAAAATCAGAAACAACGGCTGTTTTTAGGTCTGGGTTGTGAATCTCAAGTGGTGCAAAATGGCATTCAATTCCGCCTGTTATGTGTCGGCGAGAAAATAACCGTAAGTTATCCAATGGGGAAATTAACGTTATAAAATCAATAAATCCCTTGCAGTTAAAAATAAACTCACTGAAAATAACCGCACTATTGGTTATTAGGAAATTTATTGTGTTTACGGTTTACCATTCGAATCGACTTGATGTTCAAAAAGACATCTTAATTGAATTAATGCAGCTTTTGCCGCCGGACGATCCTTTTCAAACTGAAATTATTCTTGTGCAAAGCCCCGGTATGGCGCAGTGGTTGCAGCTGAAAATTGCAGAAAAAAAAGGTATTGCCGCTAATCTCAAATTTCCTATGCCGGCAAGCTTTATTTGGCAGCAATATATCAATGTATTAGAAGACGTAAGCCAACAGACACAATTTAACAAAGATGCCATGACCTGGCGTTTAATGCAGCTAATTCCGCAATTTCTTTCCGAACCCTGCTTTCAGGCGTTAGAAAATTATCTGAAAAATTCACCGTACTCCGAACAGCAAAAATTATATCAATTAGCCCGTAAAGTAGCTGATCTTTTCGACCAATATTTAGTTTACCGTCCAAATTGGATTCAAGCCTGGGAAAATAATCAGCCGGAATCAATTGAGCAGGCTATCGGTACCTATCAAAAAGACGATAATCCTGAATTAATTACACAAATCAAACGGGATATTAAGTGGCAAGGGATTTTATGGCGTGCGCTAATTGATGAAGTTCAGCGCGGGGCGGGTTATAAAGTGCGCCACCGGGCTAATTTACATCAGGCGTTTATTGATAAATTACGCAGCGCTAAACCGGAAAATTTGCCGCAGCGAATTTTTATTTTCGGTATTTCCGCTTTGCCTCAATCTTATTTGGAAACTTTTGAGGCAATGAGTCGGTATTGTGATATTCATTTGTTTTTTAATAATCCGAGCCGCGAATATTGGGGTGATATTGTTGATGATCGTTTTTTACAGAAATTGCAAACCCGCCAACGGTTTGACCATTATGAAAATAATCATACCGCATTGCTAAGTTCGGCAACCTTGACGAATATGCAACAAGAAAATTACGAGTTTTCTCCGGATAACGAAAAACTGCTGGTCGGGAATCCGCTGTTAGCCGGTTGGGGGAAATTGGGTCGGGATTTCTTCTATTTATTAACGGATTTAATGACTCGAGCGGAAGAACATAATCGGGAAATTATCGCTTTTGTAGATCTTGACGACAAAACCTTGCTATCTCAGGTTCAAGGTCATATTTTGGATTTAATTCCTATGGCGGTAAAAAAACTGAATAAACCGCAAGAAGATAATTCACTGACCATTCACGCTTGTCACAGCGTTATGCGCGAAGTTGAGGTTCTGCATGATTATTTATTATCCCTTTTCGAATTAGATAAAAATCTTACTCCGAAAGATATTGTGGTAATGGTTGCCGATATTGATAAATATGCGCCTTATATTCAGGCGGTCTTCGGACAATATCAAAAAGATTTGCAAACTAACCAATTTTATCAAGCGGATAAGCGTTATATTCCGTTTTCAATCTCAGACAATAAATTGACTGAAAGCGACGTATTAATCGCCTCGTTTCTTATGTTATTGAATTTAAAAGAAAGCCAATTCAGTGCTGAAGAAGTGCTGGCTTATTTAGATATTCCTGCTATCCGTATGCGTTTTCAGATTGAATTGGAAGACTTAGAAACTATTCGGGAATGGGTTAAAAATTCAGGCATTCGCTTCGGGTTGGAAAAGCGAACTGATAATAGTCTTAAAAATTATAATGCCTGGCAATCGGGATTAGAGCGAATGCTGCTTGGTTATGCTATGCGCGCGGAAAACGGTATTTGGCAGGATAGCCTAGGCTTTGACGACAGTCACGGCTTGCAAGGCAAACTTGCAGGATTACTGGCTGCTTTTATCGAGCGGCTTTACCAATGGCAACAATTCTTGCGTAACCCTCATAGTTATGAAGAATGGGGTCAAGCACTGCTGGAATTGGTAGATCATTTTTTCTTGGAGAATGAGCAAAGCCTCGAAGCGATACTTTATCTTAAAGAGATCATTCAACAACTTCATGAACAATTAGACGAAGTCAATTTTACCAGTAAACTGGAAATTGACGTTATTGCCGAAGTGATGGCAGAGCAGTTAAACGATAAAAATACGAGTCTGAAATTTTTAGTCGGAAAAGTGAGTTTTTGCACGTTGCTGCCTATGCGGGCAATTCCGTTCAAAGCGGTTTGTTTACTGGGCATGAATGACGGCGAGTATCCGCGTCAGCAAACGCCGAATAGTTTTGATTTAATGCAATATCATCGTCAAAAAGGCGATAGATTTCGCCGTGATGACGATCGTTATTTATTTTTAGAAGCCTTACTGGCGGCGGAAAACTATTTTTATGTGAGTTATGTGGGGCAATCTATCATTGATAATCAGCAAAGAGAGCCTTCGGTGCTTGTCAGTCAGTTATTGGATTATTTGGCGGAAAATTTAGCGAATAACGACGAAGAAATCGAACAAATTCGCACAAGTTTAGTTCAATATCATTCAATGACGATATTCAGCCCTGATAATTTTTCTGCAATGCATCGTTCTTATGCAAAAGAATGGCTGCCGTTAGTTAATCGTAATCAATATCCCGTGCCTGATTTTACCCAACAGATTAGCGGTGAAATTGATGAAGTGAGGGAAATCGATATTCTTCAGCTTGTACAGTTTGTACAACATCCGGTGAAATTCTTTTTTGAGAAACGGTTGGGCGTTTATTTTCAACAAACGGACGAGCAAATTCCGGAAACGGAAAATTTCACTTTGGATAATCTGGACAATTTTTTGATAAAAGACGAATTGATTCGTTTTGCCGATGATGAAACCGACAACTATTTCGAACGCCTGAAGCTGGAGGGTATTTTGCCTTACGGTCATTTTGGTGACATTTATAAGCGACGATTGCAAAATGAAGCCGCGGAATTAAAAAATAAGATTAGCGCTTATTTAAGTCAGGAGCCCGCTCATCAGTTTGTCGAAATTACATTAGATATGGGTGAACAAAGCGTTTTACTCACCGGACATTTAGACCATCTTTATCAGCCTTTTGCACAACGGGTAAAATGGCGGGTCGGCGAAGTGAAAGATAAGCATATTATTGAAAACTGGTTATATTATTTGCTGCAACTTTGCACCACGGATAATGTTAATCCGCCTTTATATTATGGCAAAAACGGTTGTATCGGTTTCAAAACTTTGGAAAAATCCACCGCACTTTCCATACTTAAATTATATGTTAAAGCCTATTTGCAGGGGCTAAAACAGGTACAAATCGTACCGACATATAAAATTGACGATTATTTAAAATCCTGTCAACCGGAAACCGAATTTGACACGTTGTCCGCCTTTAATAATTTGCGCGATTTATTTAAATCATCAAACAATTATACCAATGAAAAAGAAGACATTTATTGGACCCGCGTATTTCAACAGGCAACGGAATTAAATTCAGACAAAGAAAAACTAATGCAAATCCAACAAACAACCCGGGACTGGTTCGGTTTAATGCTGAATTCGGTGGAAAAGGTTAAACTTTAGATAAGTCTTTAAAAGCAGAATTGGCTATATTCGGGATCAACGGTTTACTAATGTTCTGGTGGTTATTAATGTCTGAAAACTTATAATAAAAAAGACAGCATTTTAAGCTGTCTTTCCGGTTTTGGTGCTCTGGGCGAGACTTGAACTCGCACGACCTACGGTCACCACCCCCTCAAGATGGCGTGTCTACCAATTCCACCACCAGAGCATTTTAAAATTTATTTTTTATTGAGGAATATCCGCGTTTTTATTTTCTACCGGCGCCGGTACGGTTTTTTGTTGAATTTGTTCGGCAGCCTGAGATAAGTCGTCAAACGTACCTTGTTGTACATTGTTTTTGTGAGAGTTAATATTGCCAATCACAAGGCTTATCACAAAGAAAATCGTGGCTAAAATTGCGGTCGTACGAGATAAAAAGTTTGCAGAACCGGCTGAACCGAATACCGTACCTGATGCGCCGCCACCGAATGATGCGCCCGCATCCGCGCCTTTACCTTGCTGAACAAGGATAAAACCGATCAAAGCAATTGAAACTAATAGATATACGATTAACAGAACTTGATACATTATAAACTTTTCTCTTCTTTGCTATATGCAATAAAATAAAACGTACAAATACTAGCGGATTTTCAAAAATCTCGCAAGTGATTTTATCTAAATCCGGATTAATTGCTTTAAATTTAGACTTCTTTTTTTGTTTCTGTCGATTGCGCGATTTTGGCCTTCTTTTTAAAGTTTTTCGGCTTAGGATTGTTCGCTACGGCGCTTAATTTTCGTAAGGCGGAAAAATTTACAAATTGCACTAATTCGGGCAAAAGTTCGGTCAGTGTCGCCATAAATTGTTGATAGCTCGCCTGTTTGCGGCTGATGCCGTCAAGTTGTGCTTCCCATTGCGCCGTCATATCCGGCTGGGTTGCCATGTCGGGCAATGCCTGAATTAAAATTCTTCCGGCTTCGGAGCTATGAATGTTGCGTCCTTTTTTATAAAGAAATCCCCGTTTGAATAATAATTCGATGATACCCGCCCGGGTTGCTTCCGTGCCCAATCCGTCGGTTTCTCGTAAGATTTTTTTAAGTTCTTTATCTTGTACGAAACGCGCAATACCCGTCATTGCCGATAACAATGTCGCATCGGTAAAAGGTTTAGGCGGTTGCGTTTTTTTACTGATGACTTCGCCTTTTTCACAAAATAGTTGCTGTCCTTTTTTGACTATAGGAAGCGGCGGCTCAAGTTGTTCGTTTTCATCTTCTTTGCCTAATAATTCTTTCCAACCTGCAATTTGTAAATTGCGCGCCTGAGCGACGAAATTTCCGCCGGTAATTTTTAGGCTGATTTTACTTTTACGGTATTCCGCATCGGGACAAAACTGCATGAGATATTGACGTGCGATTAACGTATAGATATTCAGTTCTTGTAAATTTAGATTTACCGGGCGATTGTTTGCCGTAGGGATGATCGCATGGTGGGCTTCTACTTTTTTATCATTCCAACAACGATTTTTTTGCTCTGTATTCAGTACTTCAGGCAAAGGTTGATATTCTTTACAATGCGTTGATATCGCATTCAATACCGGCATTCGCTCGGCAAAATGCTCATTCGGTAAATAGCGGCAGTCGGAACGCGGGTAGGTAATTAATTTGTGGGTTTCATATAAACGCTGACAGGTATCGAGCACATCTTGCGCCGACATGGCAAAACGCTTCGCCGCATCAATTTGCAAGGCGGAAAGCGAATAGGGCAACGGTGCGGTTTCTTTTTCGCGTTTGTCCGTATATTCGGTGACTTCGGCAGGTTGCCCGGTAATCCGTTTTACAACGTTTTCGGTTAAGCCGAGGGAAAGTACTCGACCGTCATCATCCTGATAGTCTTCGCAGGCTTTGCTTGGTTGCCAAAGTGCGGTGAATTTTTGCGGAGTTTCGTCTTCCGTTTGAATATGGGCTAATACCTCGAAGAAATCTTTCGGCTGAAAATTTTCGATTTCCAAATCACGGCGCACAATAAGCCCCAACACGGGCGTTTGAACTCGCCCTACCGAAAGTACACCGTTGTAACCTGCTTGGCGACCGCGAATTGTGTAAGCGCGCGTCATATTAATGCCATAGAGCCAATCCGCTCTGGCGCGGGCAAGGGCGGAGGTGGCAAGCGGGATAAAATTCGTATTCGGCTGTAATTTTTTTACCGCTTTTCCCACCGCAGCCGGATTCAAATCACTAACCAGACAACGCTGAATGGCGTTACGTTTATCTATGCTGAGATTGGCATAATTAAATACTTCGTCAACCAGTAATTGCCCTTCTCTGTCCGGGTCGCCCGCATTGACCAGTTGATCCGCCTGATGAATCAGATTTTCAACGGTTTTTAACTGTTTCGCTACTTCTTTGCGGGGAATGAGCCGCCATTTTTTAGGCACAATGGGCAAATGTTCCAAACGCCATTGTTTAAACATGGGATTGTATGCGTCGGGTTCCGCTTGTTCCAATAAATGCCCGACACACCAGGTTACGCAATCATTTTCCCCGCATTTGATAAAACCGTCGCCACGCTGATGGGGCTTAGGCAAAACATCTGCTATCGCTCGGGCAAGGCTGGGTTTTTCCGCTACAAATAATCGCATAAAAGAAGAAATCTCATGATGATAAAAGTGCGGCGGATTTTACCGCACTTTTGTCGCTATTCAAAGACGCATAAATTTTTCTGATATTGATCAAGACAAAAGCATATTTTTCTTGCGGATATTTACAGCGAGAAAGTTTTCATGATATAGATGATTCGTTTATTTTTTATTAGCTTTTTGATCGTTTTACGTTAGGGGTATGTTTATAAAAGATAAACATATCCTAAATACATTCGGAGTGATTTGTTATGGCAAAATTCTTTCTTGCGCCGGCAGATAACTATGATGTCAAAATTGGCGAATTGGTTGATAAATTTGTCAATAAAGTCAGAAGTTTTCCGCCCGGTACCTGTCCTTTAGTAGTGCAATATGCTTCATTACGTTCATCAATGAGCCAGACTTGCGGTAAATGCGTGCCTTGTCGCGACGGTATTCCGCATTTATCGTTTTTATTGCGTGATATTTTAGCGGGCGAAGGCGACGATTCGACCATGCGTCAAATCCGCGAGCTGGCCGAAATGATCCGCGACGGTTCTGATTGCGCTATCGGTTATCAACCGGCTATTGAAATTTTGGACAGCATTGAAGAATTTAAAGAGGAATATGAAAGCCATATTCATAATAAATCCTGTCAAAAAGTTATAGGACAACGCATTCCTTGTATCAATATGTGTCCGGCTCATGTGGATATTCCGGGTTATATCGCCCATATCGGTGACGGTAATTATGCCGAGGCGATTAATTTAATCCGTAAAGATAATCCGCTGCCGACGGCTTGCGGGTTGGTTTGCGAGCATCCTTGCGAAGAGCGTTGCCGCCGTCGTTTGATTGATGATGCCATTAATATTCGCGGTTTGAAAAAATATGCGGTGGATCAGGTTGCCGCCGATGTTGTCAAGGTGCCGCAGGCATTGCCTGATACCGGCAAAAAGGTCGCCGTAATCGGCGGCGGACCGGCGGGCTTAACCTGTGCCTATTTCTTGGCACAAATGGGCCATAGAGTCACTATTTATGAACGTCAAAAAGCGCTAGGTGGTATGTTGCGTTACGGTATTCCTAATTATCGTTTCCCGAAAGATCGTTTGGATCAGGACCTTAACGCCATTCTTTCCGCCGGTCGTATTGAGGTAAAATACGGCGTGATGGTAGGCGACGATATTGCAATTGAAGATATTTATAACAGCCATGATGCAATGTTTGTAGGAATAGGTGCACAAAAAGGCAAAACTTTACGTATTAAAGGCTCGGAAGCCAATAATGTGTTTTCCGCGGTAGAAATGCTGGATGATATCGGCAACGGAAAAATCCCTGATTATACGGATAAAGTCGTAGTGGTTATCGGCGGCGGAAACGTGGCGATGGATGCCGCACGTTCAGCGGTGCGTTGCAAAGCTAAAGACGTACGTATTGTTTATCGCCGTCGTCAGGATGATATGACCGCATTACATGCGGAAATTGAAGCGGCAATCATGGAAGGTATTGAACTGATTACCTTAGCCGCACCTGTCGCAATCGAAAAAGATGAGCAGGGCAACTGTACCGGTTTAACCGTTCAGCCGCAAATGACCGGTCCTTATGATCATGGCGGTCGTCCAAGTCCGGTAGCGGTGAAAAAACCGCCGTTTACCATCGGCTGTGATGTGATTTTAATAGCCGTAGGACAGGACATTATTAGTTTGCCGTTTGAAGAATTCGGTATACCGGCAAATCGCGGCATATTCCAGGCTGATTTAACTACCGCGGTACCGGATATGGACGGAGTTTTTGTCGGCGGTGACTGTGCAACGGGTCCGGCAACGGCGATTAAGGCGATTGCCGCCGGTAAAGTCGCCGCTCATAACATTGACGAATATCTTGGTTATCATCATGAATTTCCCTGCGAGACCAAAGCGCCGCCGCCAAAAGAAAACGTTCGTATTCAGGTGGGGCGAGCCAACACCACGGAACGGCCGGCTTATATCCGTAAATGTGACTTTGAACATGTAGAAAATCCATATACTTATGAAGAAGCAATGCAAGAAGCGGAACGTTGTTTACGTTGCGATCATTTTGGCTGCGGTGTATTACAGGGAGGACGTGACCTATGATTAATTTAAAAATTGACGGATTCGATGTTCGGGTTGACGAAGGAACAACCATTCTTGAAGCGGCAAAATCCGTAGGTATTAATATTCCTACCCTGTGCTATTTAAAAGATGTCAGCGATATCGGATCTTGTCGGGTTTGCGTGGTGGAAGTTGAAGGTTTCGAGAAATTGCCGACTTCTTGCAACACGCTTGCTCAGGAGGGTATGGTTATCCGTACGCAAACGGATAAAGTGGTCAAGTCTCGTCGTATGGCGCTGGATTTAATTTTATCCCACCACAATTTAATTTGTTTCTCTTGTCCGTCAAACGGGGCCTGTGAATTGCAAAATGTTGCCCATCAATGTGGAATCAGTGAGTCCAGTTTTCCTAATTTCCGTTTGCCGGGTATTGAAGTGCCGCACGTGGAAGATAATCCGTTCTTGGGCTATCGCCCTGATCTGTGTATTCATTGTCAGCGCTGTATCAATACCTGTGCTAATGTCAGCGGTTGCAGCTCCATTAAACTGGCCTCGAGGGGGATATTCCGCGCCATAGAAACGCCGTTCGGTAAAGATTGGAAAGAAACCACATGCGAATCCTGCGGTAACTGTGCGGAAGCCTGCCCGACCGGCGCAATTTATAAAAAAGAAGCAAAATCTTACCGCAGTTGGGAGATCCAACGCGTTCGAACCACCTGTCCGCATTGTGCGGTAGGCTGCCAATACGATTTATTAGTGAAAGATAATAAATTAGTGGGTGCAGAAGGGGTAGACGGCCCGTCTAACGGCGGAAGATTATGCGTGAAAGGGCGGTTCGGTTCTTATAAATTCGTAATGTCCGGCGATCGCTTAACGGATCCGTTAATTAAAGACCGAGCAACGGGTAAATTCAGAAAAGCAAGCTGGGATGAAGCCTTGGATCTTGTGGCGTCGAAATTTATGACCTTAAAACGCCAATACGGCGGTGATTCATTGGCCGGATTCGCCTGTTCGAGATCACCGAATGAAGATATTTATATGGTACAAAAAATGGTACGTACCTGTTTTGGCACCAATAATACCGACAACTGTGCCCGGGTTTGCCATTCCGCTTCCGTCGAAGGGCTGGCAAGAACCTTAGGTTCGGGAGCCATGACCAACCCGATTTATGACATCACTCATGACGTCGATGCTATTTTATTGGTCGGTTCAAATCCGGAAGAAGCTCACCCGGTTATCGGTATGCAGATTCGTGAAGCGGTGCGCAATGGAACCAAATTAATTGTTGTGGACCCGCGTGACATCGGTTTAACCAAACAAGCGGATATTCATTTAAAATTACGTCCGGGAACAAATATCGCCTTTGCTAACGGTATGTGTCACATCTTTATCAAGGAAGGCTTGATTGACGAAAAATTTATTGCCGAACATACGGAAGGCTTTAAAGAATTGAAAAAGATCGTCAAAGATTATACGCCGGAATATGTAGCGGAAATCTGTGGTATTGATGCCGACGATTTACGGGCGGCGGCAAGAATTTACGCGACGGCAAAAAAAGCGCCGATCATTTATTGTTTAGGCGTCACGGAGCATTCCACCGGTACGGAAGGTGTAATGTCCATGTCTAATATGGCGATGATGGTGGGTAAAATCGGTCGCGAAGGCTGCGGCGTGAATCCGTTGCGCGGTCAGAATAACGTGCAGGGAGCCTGCGATATGGGTGCCTCACCGAATCAGTATCCCGGCTATCAATCGGTTAAAGATCCGGAAATCCGTGCGAAATTTGAAAAAGCATGGGGCGTTAAATTACCGGCACATATCGGTTTACATGCAACGGATGTATTCCCTGCCGCAATTAAAGGTAAAATTAAAGGCTTATATATTTGCGGTGAAGATCCGGTAGTGACTGATCCGGATACAAATCATGTGATTAATGCATTGAAATCTTTGGATTTCTTAGTGGTGCAGGAACTATTTATGACGGAAACCGCATTACTTGCCGATGTGGTGTTGCCGGGTCGTTCTTATGCCGAAAAAGACGGTACTTTTTCGAATACGGAACGCCGTGTGCAGCGGGTACGCAAAGCTATCACATTACCTGGCAACAGCCGTCTTGATACGGACATTATCTGCGAATTAATGCGCCGTATGGGCTATAACCAACCGAATTTAACCGCCTCGGAAATTTTTGACGAAATGGCGTCGGTCACGCCGTCTTTCCGCGGTATTAGTTATGAACGGTTGGAAAAAGAACCGACTCAGTCTCTGCAATGGCCTTGTACGGATCAATATCACCCGGGTACGCCGATTATGCACGTCGGTAAATTTGCGCGCGGATTAGGTTTATTCTATCCGACCGTTTATACGCCGGCGAAGGAATTGCCTGATGCGCAATATCCGATGATGCTGACTACCGGACGTATTTTATATCATTACAACACCAGAGCGATGACCGGTCGTACTGAAGGTTTAATGGAAATTGCGGGGCATTCGTTTATTGAAATTAATAGCGCCGATGCGAAACGTTTAAATATTGAAAACGGTGAACGGGTAAGAGTGACTTCCCGCCGCGGCACTATTACAACGGAAGCGCGGGTTTCGGATAAAACTAATGAAGGTGAAACTTGGATGCCGTTCCATTTTGCTGACGGTAACTGTAACTGGCTGACAAATGCGGCATTGGATCAATTTGCCCGGATTCCGGAATATAAAGTCTGTGCTTGTCGCATAGAAAAGCTGCCTGAAGACGAAGCTTTTAATATGAAAGGTAAATATATCACGCAAAAAATGGTGGCGGCACAATGGCGTAAAAAAATGGATAAATCCATTGCCAAGTTGGTCAGATAACACCTGAATAGCAAGTAAAACAAGGAAGATCAAATTTCATGAGGGCTTTGGCCGGATTGAGTTTGATCTTCTTTTATTTTCAGGTTTTTTGTTGAAAATTCCCGTTTTTTGACCGCACTTTTATGTTTCTTCCTTTGTATTTTTCATCTTGTGGAAAATCAGCTATAATGCATGCCATTTTCGTGTATAGAGTCTGTTTATAAAAGATAAACAGACCTTATTTACACATTCTTTTTATTATTAGAGGTTTCTATGACAACTCCTGTTGTTGCCCTTGTTGGTCGTCCGAATGTAGGTAAATCAACATTATTTAACCGCTTAACTCGTACTCGCGATGCATTGGTGGCGGACTTTCCGGGGTTAACCCGCGACCGAAAATACGGTCATGCGAATATTTCCGGTTATGATTTTATTGTGATCGATACCGGCGGTATTGACGGTACGGAAGAAGGCGTTGAGGAAAAGATGGCGGAGCAATCGTTACTTGCCATTGAAGAAGCGGATGTGGTGCTTTTTTTGGTTGATGCCCGTGCCGGATTAACGCCTGCGGATATAGGTATCGCGCAATATTTACGTCAGCGTCAGAATAAGACCACCGTTGTGGTGGCAAATAAAACCGACGGTATTGATGCGGATTCTCATTGTGCCGAGTTTTATCAGTTAGGTTTGGGTGAAATAGCGCAAATTGCGGCGTCGCAAGGCCGTGGCGTAACCCAGTTAATGGAAGACGTGCTGGCGCCGTTAGCTGAAAAAATGAAGGCGGATGAAAGTGCGGTCGAAAATGATGAAAATTCCGAACAGGAAAAAGACGAATGGGAACATGAGTTTGACTTTAATTCGGAAGAAGATGCCGAACTTTTGGATGAGGCTCTCGCAGAAGAAAATGAAGAACCTGAAAATAAGAATATAAAAATTGCTATTGTCGGTCGTCCGAATGTGGGTAAATCTACGCTGACAAACCGTATTTTAGGCGAAGATCGCGTAGTGGTTTATGATTTGCCGGGCACAACCCGCGACAGCGTGTATATTCCGATGGAGCGCGACGGTCAGCAATATACCATTATTGATACCGCCGGCGTGCGCAAACGCGGGAAAGTACATTTGTCCGTTGAAAAATTCTCCGTTATTAAAACATTGCAAGCCATTCAGGATGCCAATGTGGTGTTATTAACCGTTGATGCCCGCGAAGGTATTTCGGATCAGGATTTATCGTTGCTTGGCTTCATTCTGAATGCCGGTCGTTCTTTGGTTATCGTGGTAAATAAGTGGGACGGATTGAGTCAATATACAAAAGACCAAGTAAAATCCGAGCTGGACCGCCGTCTGGATTTTATTGATTTTGCCCGCGTCCATTTTATTTCCGCCTTACATGGCAGCGGAGTGGGGAATTTATTTGATTCCGTGCAGGAAGCTTATGCCTGTGCAACCAAGAAAATGACTACCTCAATGTTAACCCGTTTATTGCAAATGGCAACGGATGAACATCAACCGCCTATGATAAACGGTCGCCGGATTAAATTGAAGTTTGCTCACCCGGGCGGCTATAACCCGCCGATTATCGTGATTCACGGTAACAAAATTGATAAATTGCCGGATAGTTATAAACGTTATTTATCGAATTATTATCGTCGCAGTTTAAAAATTGTCGGTTCGCCGATTCGTTTGCAATTCCAGGAAGGCAGTAACCCGTTTGCCGGTAAACGTAATAAATTAACGCCGAACCAATTGCGTAAACGTAAACGTTTAATGAAATTCATTAAGAAATCAAAACGTTAGTTGTTTTAAAAGTGCGGTCGAAATTTAAGAATTTTTATAAAGGGAAAAATGAAGCCGTAATCTAATTGAAAGACTATACGAATAAAAGAATCTGATATAAAAAATCCCCATTGAGCGGTAATCGCTAATGGGGATTTTCTTTTTCTGAATAATGATGAATAGAAACTAGAACACTTTGTTAAAAGGTTTAATGATAACCTCGCCATAAACGCCGGCATCAACATAAGGATCTTGTTGTGCCCAGGCTTGAGCCTCGGCTAATGAGTCGAATTGAGCGATAACGGTGGAACCTGTTACGCTTTTGCTGTCTTCGCTGGGATTCGGACCGGCGGTGAGCAAACGGCCTTCCGTTTTTAATTGTTCTAAACGGGCTAAATGTTGCGGGCGAACTTCCAGACGTTTTTCAAGTGTGTTTGGTTTATCTTGTGCAAAAATAACGTAGTACATCATTTAGTTTTCCTCTGTAGTGTGGTTGTTGAGTAATGCTAAAGCCTGTTCCAATTCGGGATTGTCTTCTCGAGGTACGGCTCTCGGTTTGCCCTCTTTATCAATAGCGACATAAGTAAAAAGCGCTTCGGTTACGCAATGACGATCACGAACGCCATCGTAAACTTTTTTGATCCAAACTTCCACCTTGACTTGCATGGAAGAGCGCCCGATTTTCACTAATTTACCATAGCAACAAACTACATCACCCACGGAAATAGGGCGTAGGAACGTCATTTTATCTACGCAAACCGTGACCACTCTGCCTTTACCTATTTCTTTGGCTAAAATAGCACCGCCCATATCCATTTGTGACATAATCCAGCCGCCAAATATATCGCCGTTGGCATTGGTGTCGGAAGGCATAGCTAATGTGCGCAGAATCAATGAACCTTCGGGTTCTCTTATTATGTTAGTTTTGTCAGTCATGGTAAAACCTATTTATTTTGATCGTCTTTCGGCAAATAGCGGTAAACATAAATGCCGGTGAATAAGGTTGCAATAAATGTCATAGCGATAATGCCGAAGGATTTGAAATCCACCCAAACTTCTTCCGAACAATATTGGCTGATGTAGATATTAATTAACATACAAAGAATAAAAAAGCCCGCCCAAGCTAAGTTTAACTTATTCCATATTTTTTCCGGCAACTGAATTTCTTTGCCGAGTAATTTTTCTATAAGCGGTTTTTTAAAGCCGTATTGACTGATTAAAAGAATCAATGCAAATAGCGCATATACAATAGTGACTTTCCATTGCAGATATTCCACTTTATTAAAATATGCCGTTAACGTACCAAAGAAAACAACGGCGATTCCCATGATGATTTGCTGTTTTTCAATTTTGCCGTATTTTAATTTTAATATGAGCATTTGGAAGATTGTCGCAATGATTAGCGCGATCGCAGCCTCCCGGATGCCGGCTAATTTATAAACTACAAAAAAGAGAATTAAAGGAATGAATTCAAGAAGTTGTTTCATATTATGCCTTTTGGGTAAATAAAATATAGAAGCGGTAAGTCACTACTAAAGTAAATACGCTTAAAAATGAAATTATCAAGGTTGTAATGATATTCAGAAACGTATTATTCGCTAAAAAAGCAACCTGTTGCGCAATAAAGGGTACGATAAAATAAACGAGCAAGCAGTATAAAAATAATGTACTTGTACGTTTATTTCCCAGTTGCCAGGTTTGTTGAAGTGAGGCAAAAATATTTGTTTTGCTGACGGTATAGTGGATAGGCGCAAGACAAAGGCGCACATAGACATAGACGCCGAAAATCATCAATGCGAATCCGATAATGCCGGCTGAAGCGGCCGCCGGATTAATTGCCGCCGGAATAATATTGATTAAACCGCCCATTAACGGTAAGGCAATCAGAATATTCAGAATAATTACTCCAAAAATTAACCCTAATGTTGATTTCGCCGTTTGCATGTAATCGACGGACTGGCGCCGGCTGATTTGGTGAATGCTTAAAATTCCCCAGGTAGAAAGCAATAGAGTAATGAACTGGTTCACTACATATAATAATAAAAAGTTACCGCTTTGTACGCGCTGCATCATAGTCGAAAGTTCATTTTTATCAATAGGTTCGTTGATAGCCGTTTCTGTGACTGATTGAAACAGTGATGAACCGAAAATATTCAGTATCAGTGTCACCAGACAAAAAGTAAGCGTCAGCATCAGCGTAAATTTCCGTTGGTTTCTGATGAAATTCCAACTATCCTGCAAAATTTGTTGAAAATTAATTGTCATTTATGAACCTATCTGTTTCCGAATATAAATGAGAATTAGCATTATACCTATTTTGCTGCTAATTTCATAAAAATAGTGAATTTTGATTAACATCAAATTAAATAAAATAAATAAATTTTATAAATTTTGATATTGATCACATTCTTTCTAACCTATTATTGGTATATTCATTTTGTCTTAAATAGGCACATTTTTTTTAAGTTTTTTTATGTTTTAAGGATACCATTATGAAAAAATTAGCATTAGTTCTAGGAATTTCAGCTGCATTAATAAGCGGTACGGTGATGGCGCATAGTGCCGGTGATGTGCTAATCCGCGCGGGGGGAGCATTAGTTGTTCCTGATGTAGAGAATTCAAATCCGGCATGGAGCGGATTAGATGTGAATTCCAATGCGCAATTGGGGTTAACGGCAACTTATATGGTGACCGATAATATCGGTGTGGAATTATTGGCGGCAACACCTTTTAGTCACGAAATTAAATTGGGTAATACTTTAGTGGGTAAAACAAAGCATTTGCCGCCGAGTTTATATGCGCAATATTATTTCTTGGATAAAAATTCGCCTGTTCGTCCTTATGTTGGTGCCGGTGTGAATTACACCACGTTCTTTGATGAAAAAGAAGTATTAAACGGCGTAACCGACCTTAAATTAAAAGATTCCTGGGGCTTAATCACGAATATCGGGCTTGATATTAATGTGACGGATAATTTCTACGTAAATGCCGCAATGTACTATGCCAAAATTAAAAGTAAGGCGACATTTAAAGTAGGCGGCGTTGCACAGGAAAATAAAGTTACACTCGATCCGACGATTTTCTTCTTAGGTGTAGGTTACCGTTTCTAAGGGGTTAGCAAAGATTTATTATAAAGAGTCGGACATTTATCCTACGATTATAAACTTGGTTAATAACAGGGCAGTTATCAAATTAACTGCCCTTATTTTTTTAATAGATTTTATCGCTACTTTTTTAAATGAGGATGGCTTAAAGCATTAGCTCACCAATGCTAACATTTCCTGTGCATTTGCCAGTACCGAGTCCGTAATATGTTGACCGCCCAATAATTTGGCTAGGGCTTTGATTCTTTGTTGTGATGAAAGTGCGGTCATTTTTGTTTCAGTTTTGCCTTCAACGGTTGATTTTTCTACCATAAAATGATGATGACCGTTGCAGGCAACCTGAGGTAAATGAGTTACGCACAAGACCTGACAACTATGACCTAACTTACGTAATAATTTGCCTACTACGCTTGCCGTCGCACCACTGATTCCTACATCAATTTCATCGAAAATTAAAGTCGGGATCGCCGTTTTATCCGAAGTCAGTACTTGGATTGCCAATGCGATTCGGGACAGTTCGCCACCTGAGGCAATTTTTGCTAAAGGTTGCGGCGATTGACCCAAGTTGCTTTGCAGATTAAATATGACATTATCCGCTCCGTTTACTGAAATTTTGCTGTAATCTGCAGTCAGATTAATGAAAAATTCCGCATTTTCCATTGCTAATTGTTTGACGGATTTTGTTACCTGTTTAGCCAGTTTTTCCGCACCTTGTCGGCGGCTTTGATGAAGTTTTGTTGCAGATGCCGACATTTTTTCATAAGCCTGTTGTTCTTGAGCTAGCAATTCGTTTTCACTTTCGGAAAAATCCACTAATTGGTTGAGTTCCAATTTTAATTGTTTGTGCAATTGAGTTAATTCTTCCGGTTTTACGTTATGTTTTCGGGCGAGTTGTACCGCCTGATTCATCCGTTGCTCAATTTCCCGTAAAACCTGAGGGTCCTCTTCAATATTGGCGGATAAATGCTGAATTTCGGAAGCCGCTTCCTGTACTTGAATTAGCGCTTCTTGTAATAATGCCTGCGCGTCAACGTAACGGGTGTCTAATTCGGCTAAATCTTCTAAATGCTGAGTCGTGCGATAGAGCAGGCTGTCAACGTTAACGGTCTCGTTTTCAGTTAGAATCTGTAATACGGATTGGGAAAGTTGGGTCAATTGCTCGCTATTGGATAAACGGCGTTGTTCCTCTTCTAATTCCTGATATTCGTTCGGGCGCAAATTAAACTCGTCCAATTCATTTACCTGATATTGCAGAAGTTGTTTTTTTGCTTCGTTTTCGACACATTTCTGATTAAAGGTTTTCACCTGAGATTGCAGTTCTTTCCAATTAAGATAATCCGTTTTCATTTGTTCAAGCAAATGGTTATGGGCACAAAAATTATCTAGCGCCTGTAATTGAAAATCGTTTTTCAACAGCAATTGAGAAGCGTGCTGACCATTGATATGCACAAGATACTGCCCGAATTCTTTTAATTGAGAGGCGGATACCGGCGTATTGTTGATAAAAGCTTTGGAGCGCCCGTCCTGATTAACCAAACGGCGTAAAATACATTCTTCGGGATTATCCTGATCCTGCAACTCATGATCCGTTAACCAGCGGGCGGCAGGACTATCCGCTTTTAGTTGGAATGTCGCGCAAACTTCGGCGCGTTCCTGCCCTTCGCGCAGCATTGCCGCTTCAGTGCGTTGACCCAGGCAAAGCCCCAGGGCGTCTATTGCAATAGATTTGCCGGCGCCGGTTTCACCGGTAATAACGGACATGCCTTCGGATAATTCAATATTTAAATGGCGAACAATAGCAAAATTGTTAATTGTGAGTTGAGTCAGCATAGCAATCTCCTTAACTGTATAATTGTCAGTATAATTATGTTTTTTTATACAGTAAAGAGATTATGTAAAGAAAATTAAAATAATTTTTTCAGCCAGCCTAATTTTGAACTTAACACATTGTAATAATTATAATTATGTAAATGAAGTAAGCGCAGTTTATAAGGGCTTTTTTGGATATGAACCACATCATTACAACAAATATCCAGTGCTAATTGGCTGTCGCAACTGATTTCCAGCTGCGGAATATTATATTCGGCAAAATTAACGGAAATTTTGCTGTTACCGTCAACCACTAAAGGGCGTGAAGATAGCGTATGAGGAAACATCGGCACCAGAGCGATGGCATTGAGTTGCGGAGTGAGAATCGGGCCGCCGGCAGAAAGCGAATAAGCGGTCGAACCTGTGGGAGTAGCGACGATTAAACCGTCGGAACGTTGTGAAAATGCAAATTTATCATCAATATATACATGAAAATCAATCATGTGGGCAATTTTTGCCGGGTGAATAACTAATTCATTAATGGCATTGCCTCTTGCTACGGTTTCACCGTGGCGTTTAACCACCGCTTCTAACAGAAAACGTTCTTCAACAAAAAACTCACCGTTTAAGCAGGCTTCTAATTGTGCGTAAGCGTTTTTAGGATCAATATCCGTTAAAAACCCCAAATTACCACGGTTAATACCGATCAGAGGGGTGTTATATTTGCATAGGATGCGGGCATGGCTCAGCATATTGCCGTCACCGCCGATAACTATAGCCAGTTGGGCGTGCTGACCGATTTGATCTAAGGAAGCGAGATGATTTTCCGAAAGATTCAAGGCTTTTCCTATCTCGTTTTCAACTAAAACCTGATAGCCTTGCTCACAAAGCCAATGGAAAATATTTTTGTGCATTTGCAATGTGCTGTCATTTCTCGGGCGACCTACTACACCAACAGTTTTGAAGGTTGATTGCAATGATTTAACGCTATCCTGTGACATATCCATAGAAGTCTTCTTATAAATACTTGAATCAATAAAATTTGCCCTTATATTACACAGAAAAGTGCGGTTGGCAAACATTAACATTTTTTGATCGGTTTGCTACAATGATACGACTAATCTTATTTAAAGCAATAAGCTTAATTAGACAGGTTTAATTTTTAATGGAGAAAATAATGTCAGAACAAGAAAAAAATCAGGAAAATTTGGAAAATGCGGAAGAATTAACGCAGAAAGCGAATGATACCGAAAATTCTGCCGAGCAAGCTGAACCTGCGGATGAAACCGCATCGGACGCATTGGAAGAGGCGATTGCCCGGGTACAGGAGCTTGAAGAGCAATTAGCCGAAACCGCGAAAAAAGAACAGGATTTATTGCTTCGTTCGCGTGCCGAGTTAGATAATATGCGCCGTCGGGCCGAGCAAGACGTAGAAAAGGCACATAAATTTGCGTTAGAAAAATTCTCAAAAGATATTTTAAATACGATTGATAATCTTGAACGGGCACTGGCGACACCGGCAAATAAAGAGGATGAAGCGGTCAAATCCTTATTTGACGGCGTTGAACTTACTTTAAAAGAGTTGCTTGCAACCGTAGCGCGTTTTGGCGTAGAGCCTGTGGGAGCAGTGGGCGAAACATTCAATCCTGAATTGCATCAGGCTATTTCTATGCAATCTGCGGAAGGTTTTGAAACCAACCAAATTACTGTCGTATTACAAAAAGGCTATTTATTAAACGGCCGCGTCATTCGCCCCGCAATGGTGATGGTTGCCGCTTAATATTATTTTTAACCGGTTGATTAATAGAAGAAAAGTGCGGTAAATTTTACCGCACTTTTTGTATTTTCTTTTATATAGGTTTGTGTTGACCGAATAAGCACTACATCCAGGCATTATTACGAATAATACCCACGGCAATACCTTCAATTTCAAAATTCGGTTGTTCTTTCAGATTTACTATAATCGGTTTGAATTCCTCATTTTCCGCATGGAGATAAACCACATCGCCTTTGCGTTCCAAACGTTTTACGGTTACTTCGTCTTCAATACGAGCGACAATAACCTGTCCGTTTCTCACGTCTTTTGTGCTATGCACCGCCAATAAATCGCCGTCTAGAATGCCGATGTCTTTCATGGATTGTCCGTATACTTTTAATAAGAAGTCCGCCTGAGGTTTGAACATGTCCGCATCCACTTTATATGTGCCTTCAATGTGTTGTTCGGCAAGAATCGGCTCACCGGCGGCAACCCGCCCGATTAGCGGCAGGCCTGCATCTTCGTCATTGGCGGATTCCTCCGTATCAACCAATAAACGAATGCCCCGCGAAGTTCCGGAAAGAATTTCGACCACGCCTTTGCGCGCCAAGGCTTTTAAATGTTCTTCCGCCGCGTTAGGGGAACGGAAACCCAATTCACGGGAAATTTCTGCACGAGTCGGCGGCATACCTGTCGTTTCAATATGATGTTTCAGAAAATTAAAGACTTCTTGTTGACGGGCGGTAAGCGCTTTGATTGGTTTCATATAAATCCCCTGTTTTTTTGTACAGAATGCTGACATTATATACAGGATATGAAAAGTTGCAATCTTTTTATTTGTGAAGTCGTTACGGGTGCCTAAATAATACCTGCTGAAAAAATGTGACTTTTATTACAAATCCATTATCTGCACCTAACTAAATGAAGAAATTATGTTAAAATGCAAGATGTTAATTTAGGTGTAGGGAAATGTATTATGACAAGTCTTTTAAATTTATATCGAAAGGTGCTGGAAGCGCCGCTATCTTTTTTAGTAAAAAATAATCCCATTCCAAGCAATCCCATTGAGGAGTTAAAACTAAACGTCAGCCAGCCTATTGTTTATGTTTTGCCTTATACGTCGCAAACCGATTTTGTTATTTTCCGCAAAAACTGCCTCAGCGTAGGCTTGCCGGATCCTATTGAAACCAATGATATTCACGGCAAACAATTGCCTCGTTATGTGTTTTTAGACGAAGGTCGGCAGATTTTCAAATCGAAAGGTCCGAAAAAAGAAACGGAGAAAGTTTTTTATAATTATCTCGAATTGCACCGCGCATTCGGCGATTTAGACGTTCAGGTTATTCCCGTTTCGGTCTTGTGGGGGCGTGCGCCGGGCAGAGAAGACAAAGGTAAGCTGCCGCAACTTCGTTTATTGAACGGTATGCAAAAAACCATTGCCGCCATGTGGTTCGGTCGCGATACTTTCGTGCGTTTCTCGCAAGCGGTATCTTTGCGTTATATGGTTACGGAACATGGTGCGGATCAGTCTATCGCACAAAAATTAGCCCGTGTGGCAAAAATGCACTTTGCCAAACAACGTTTTTCCGCAACCGGTCCGCGTTTGCCGAATCGTCAGGCGATGTTTAACAAACTTCTGCAATCGCCGGTTATTTTGAGCGCCATTGCGGATGAAGCAAAAAGCAAAAATATGAGCCGGGAACGGGCTCATCAGGAAGCGGAAAAAATTCTGAAAGAAATAGCCGCAGATGTGAGTTACGAAAATTTACGGGTGTTAGATCGCCTGTTACGTTGGTTATGGAATAAATTATATCAAGGGATCGATATTGAAAATGCGGATCGTGTTCGCCAATTGGCACTGGAAGGACATGAAATCGTTTATGTGCCTTGCCACCGAAGCCATATCGACTATTTATTATTATCTTATGTGTTGTACCATCAAGGTTTGGTTCCACCCCATATTGCCGCGGGTATCAATTTGAATTTCTGGCCGGCAGGTCCGATTTTCCGTCGTAGCGGTGCATTTTTTATTCGTCGTACCTTTAAAGGAAACCGCTTGTATTCAACCATCTTTCGTGAATATTTGGGCGAACTTTTCCACCGCGGTTATTCCGTGGAATATTTTATTGAAGGCGGTCGTTCCCGCACCGGGCGTCTATTAACGCCAAAAACCGGAATGATGTCTATGACTTTGCAGGCGTTGCAGCAGCGTCAAACCCGTCCGATCACCGTAGTACCCGTCTACATCGGTTATGAACACGTTTTAGAAGTGGATACCTATGCAAAAGAATTACGCGGTGCGGCAAAAGAAAAAGAAAATGCCGGGCTTGTTCTGCGCGTAATTAAAAAACTGCGTAATTTAGGTAAAGGTTATGTGAATTTCGGCGAACCGATCACATTAAGCAATTATTTGAATCAGCATTATCCTGAGTGGAAAAACACCGACGATGAAAAACCGACTTGGTTTAATAAAGCGGTAGACAGCATTTCTAATCAAGTAATGGTGAATATCAATAACGCGGCGGCGGTGAACGCGATGAACTTAACCGGTACGGCGCTGCTTTCTTCCCGTCAGCGAGCGTTATCCCGCGAACAATTGCTGGAACAATTGCAAAGTTATCAGGAATTTTTACAAAACGTGCCTTATTCCGATGATGTGATTGTTCCTGCCGAATCGCCGGAAGAAATGCTTAAACATGTGTTAGGTTTAGAGCGTGTGGGCGTGTTGGTGGAAAAAGACAGTTTCGGCGAATTAGTCCGTCTGGAACGCAATTCCGCCGTGTTAATGACTTATTACCGCAATAACATTCAGCATTTATTTGCGTTGCCTTCGTTGGTAGCAAGCATTATTCTGCATTATGAAAAAATTCACAACAGAGAATTATTGCATGCGGTACAGCGTATTTATCCGTTCCTGAAAAACGAGCTCTTTATTCATATTGAAAAAGAAGAGTTAACGCTGGTTGTTGAAAAAATTATTGCCGAATTCCACCGCCAAAAGCTGATTGATGTGGACGGCGACGTATTCAGTATTAATGATCGTGGAATCCGCACGCTGCAACTTTGGGCGTCTGCGGTGAGAGAAATTCTGCAACGTTACCGCATTACCATTGCGATTTTGCAATACAAGCCGGATATTGCAAGAAACGCACTGGAAAAAGAAAGCCAATCCGTAGCGCAACGTTTATCCGTCTTGCACGGTATTAATGCGCCGGAGTTTTTTGATAAAGCGGTGTTTGCGGAATTTACCGCAAGCTTAAAAGACAACGGTTATTTTGATGAAGCTGGCAATGCGGTGACGGAAAAATTAGATGAACTGGCGGATATTTTAAATCATATTATTTCCGCCGAAGTAAATTTAACGATTAGAAGCGCCATTGAGAAAGCCGAGGAAATGCCGGCTCAGGAATAATGATGAAAGATTCCGCGTTAATTGAGTTATTTTTAAACGAATTATGGCTTGGAAAAGGATTATCCGATAACACGGTGCAATCTTACCGGTTGGATTTAACCGCATTAAGCCAATGGTTGCAAGGGCAGGGCAAGAGCCTTGAAACCCTTGATTCTTCCGATCTCCAAGCATTTCTCGGCGAACGGGTGGATCAGGGTTATAAAGCCACCAGTACGGCAAGAATGCTCAGCGCTATGCGAAAACTTTTTCAATATTTATATCAGGAAAGCTATCGTACCGATGATCCCAGCGCTATATTAAGTTCGCCCAAGTTACCGGGTCGTTTGCCTAAATATTTAACCGAGCAACAGGTGGGGGATTTATTAAATGCGCCAAGTACGGATATTCCGCTGGAATTGCGCGATAAAGCCATGCTTGAACTATTATATGCCACCGGTTTGCGGGTAACCGAACTTGTCACCTTAAGCACGGATAATATCAATCTTGAGCAAGGCGTGGTACGCGTGATTGGCAAAGGTAATAAGGAACGCATTGTACCCATGGGCGAGGAAGCTTCTTATTGGGTCGGGCAGTTTATTCTATACGGGCGCCCCATGCTGCTAAACGGGCAAAGTTCGGATGTTATTTTTCCAAGCAAACGGGCATTGCAAATGACAAGGCAGACTTTCTGGCACCGCATTAAGCATTATGCGATTTTAGCGGATATCGATACCGACAGCCTCTCGCCGCACGTATTGCGCCATGCCTTTGCCACTCATTTGGTGAATCACGGCGCCGATTTGCGAGTGGTGCAAATGTTATTGGGCCACAGCGATTTATCTACCACCCAAATTTATACCCATGTAGCGAAAGAACGGTTGAAACGCCTGCATGAAAAATACCACCCGAGGGGCTAATAAAACAACAAAAGTGCGGTGCAAATTTTCGAATTTTTGGAATAAAATCAGGGATCGTATTCAACAAAAAACTTTCGGTGCCCGATAAAAACGAAAGCAAAAGCGCAAACTGATTTTCCGATTTATAGATTTTCAAAATTTCGTAAATTTGCACCGCACTTTTTATTAAACCGATTTCCGTACATTGCGCAAAAAAACTGCTATAATCCCGCGATTTTTATTTAAAACACAGAGTAATTCAATAATGAAAGAACTTTTCGCCACCACAGCCCGTGGTTTTGAAGAATTATTAAAACTAGAATTAAGCTCGCTCGGCGCCACAGAATGTCAGGTGGCGCAAGGCGGCGTGCATTTTATGGCGGACGACGAAACCCAATACCGTGCCTTGTTATGGTCTCGTTTAAGCTCCCGCATTTTACTGCCAATTGTAAAAACAAAAATTTACAGCGATTTAGATTTATATTCCGCCGTAGTGAGCCAAAACTGGCTGGCTTATTTTGATGAGCGCGTACGCTTTTTGGTGGATTTTAACGGCACGAACCGCGAAATCCGCCATACCCAATTTGGCGCAATGCGTGTGAAAGACGGTATCGTCGATTATTTCGAACGTAACGGCAAAGCCCGTCCGAATGTAGATAAGGATTACCCTGATATCCGCATTCATGCTTATTTAAACCGGGATGATTTGGTGCTTTCCCTGGATTTAAGCGGTGAAGCGTTGCATTTGCGCGGTTACCGCGAAGATTCCGGTGCGGCGCCGTTGCGCGAAACCCTTGCCGCCGCGATCGTGTTGCGTTCCGGCTGGAAAGAAGGCACGCCTTTGGTTGATCCGATGTGCGGTTCCGGCACCCTGCTTATTGAAGCGGCACAAATGGAAGCCAAAATTGCGCCGCAATTGCACCGTATGCATTGGGGTTTTGATTTTTGGCGGGGACATAATCAGGCAGCCTGGGAAAAAGTCAAGAGAGAAGCGGTTGCTATGGCGGAGGCGGAGTTTAACAAAAATCCGAATCCTCATTTTTACGGCTTCGACCTTGATCACCGCGTGTTACAAAAAGCGCAGCGAAACGCACAAAATGCCGGCGTGGCGCATCTGATTAAATGGAAACAAGGCGATGTAGCGGCGTTAAAAAATCCGACACCGGAAGATAAAGGCACGGTAATCTGCAATCCGCCTTATGGCGAGCGCTTAGGCACAACGCCTGCGTTAATCGCGCTCTATTCGGTATTCGGTCAGCGTTTAAAAGAACAATTCCCGGGTTGGAACGCTTCAATTTTCAGTTCCGAACAGGGATTATTGGATTGCTTGCGAATGCGTTCTCACCGCCAATTTAAGGCGAAAAACGGCCCGCTGGATTGTATTCAGAAAAATTATCAAATTTCCGACCGCACTTTGAGCCCGGAAAATAAAAGTGCGGTGGAAAATGCCGGAGAATTTAAGCCGAACGCGAATGTGGCGACGGATTTTGCCAATCGCTTACAGAAAAACATCAAGAAAATTGAAAAATGGGCGAAGCAAGAGGGGATTGAAGCTTACCGTTTATATGATGCGGATTTGCCCGATTATAATCTGGCGGTAGATCATTACGGTGACCATATCGTGGTGCAGGAATATGCGGCGCCGAAAAATATTGATGAAAATAAAGCGCGCCAGCGCTTATTGGATGCGGTAACCGCTACGCTTGCGGTTACCGGTGTGGAAACCAATAAATTAATTTTAAAAGTGCGTCAAAAGCAAAAGGGCGCCAATCAATATGAAAAACTGGCAAATAAAGGCGAGTATTTCTATGTAAATGAATACGGTGCGAAACTTTGGGTTAACCTGACGGATTATTTAGACACCGGATTATTCCTGGATCACCGTTTGACCCGTCGTATGGTAGGGCAAATGGCAAAAGGTAAAGATTTCCTGAATCTCTTTGCCTATACCGGATCCGCTACGGTTCATGCCGCATTGGGCGGGGCTAAGTCAACCACTACGGTGGATATGTCGAATACTTACCTGAACTGGGCGGAGCAAAATTTGATCCTGAATGAGGCGGACGGCAAACAGCACAAATTAATTCAGGCTGATTGCTTACAATGGCTGGCAAATTGCGCGCAACAATTCGATTTGATTTTTGTTGACCCGCCTACGTTCTCCAATTCCAAACGAATGGAAGACAGCTGGGACGTACAACGGGATCACATCAAGTTAATGAGCAATCTAAAACGAATTTTACGTCCAAACGGTACCATTGTTTTTTCCAACAATAAACGCGGTTTCAAAATGGATTTTGAAGGTTTAACCCGACTCGGTTTAAAAGCCGAAGAAATTTCCGCCAAAACGCTACCCTTGGATTTCGAACGGAACAAACAAATCCATAATTGCTGGATTGTGGAGTTTGTTTAAGATTTAAGAAAATTAGTTGATTGGAGTATTGTTACGGATGCCTGGCATGGTGTCCGTAATATATGCTGATTACAATATAATTTTTTACGTAGCAACCGTCTGTATTCCCCTTTCCTCTGAAGGTTAAAATTCCAATCAATATTATTGTGGGTTGAATAATATAATTAGTGTAGTACCGAGCATATTTTTTAGGAATATTTCTTAATTTGTAAGGTAAAATCGCTTTTCCATAAGCGGCTCAACATTTTCTCAATAAATCATTGTAAAACCTGACATTTCTTTACTTTCATTTACATAATAAAGTTTTTATATAAGACTTTGAGATTATCCGATTTTAAAGCGGAATAATTATGTTAAATAGCTAATTAACTAATTGATATGTAAAACCTTTTGTAGTTATAGTTAAAAGCTACATAAATTGTATATTTTTTGTTTTTTTGCTTATTATTTGTTTGCTCTGATTGGTTAATTATTAGATAATATGCGCGAATATTTTTTGTTGTATTTATTGGTTATGCAACACTTTCGAGTACACATCTATTTTTTATTTTTTAAGGTAACTATATGAATCATATTTATAAGGTTGTTTGGAGTAAAACCACTAATTCTCTTGTTGTGGTATCTGAATTAGCAAGCAGTCAAGGAAAAGCCGCATCTGTGGTTTCAAAGGGGTATAAGCTTTCTTCCGTTTTCAAAAAATCATTTCAATTAACCGCACTTTCGGCTTTGTTAATAAGTGTGATGCCTGCAGCTCAGGCTGCAATAGCTGTTGGCGCTTCAACGGTTACTAACTGGAATGGTGCAGTTTCAGTATCTCTTAATGGTGCAAGTGCTACGGGCGCAAGTGTACCATATAACTATCATACACCGAATAACGAGAATTATCTGGATCAGGGAAATAACTCGAATAGTTCTAATATTTATTCCGGAACTTTAAGTGCTGCACAAAGCATCGCTATTGGTATAAATGCAACTTCACAAAGCGGTTCCATCGCATTAGGCGATAATTCAAGAGCAACAGGCGGTTTATCTCTCGCTTTAGGTGCTTTTTCTCAAACAAACCAGGCAGGTGCAATCGCATTAGGCACATCGGCATTAGCCTCAGGGTTTAATTCATTTGCAACCATGCGCCAAGCGGCGGCAACGGCGGATTTTGCTATTGCAATGGGTACTGCGGCAAATGCCAATGCTACTAATAGTATTGCAATGGGA